>WQVH01000008.1 GCA_009781695.1 Oscillospiraceae bacterium | reverse complement strand
TCACACATCCCTACACATTACTACTATTATTTTTCGTCAAAATATTTTTTCACACCAAAAAGCCCCTGCTCTCGCAAGGACTTCACAATTCCAATTTTTATTTACCTGTCAAACAAGGGAGGGCTTCTCTTATAATGCACTTAAATTTAATGGTATACAATAGTATGCAAAAACAACATTTTTAGTTGACATGCGAATTAATAAAGTGTACAATTTGTTGAATGCTTTTATTGGAGATTAGGAGAAGTATTCAAAGAATAATAGATTATTGGAGGAACTAAGATGAAGAAAAAAAGATTGTTAAAGATCATTGCAATCACCCTGACTCTCGTCATGTGCATAGGACTGATTGCAGCATGTACACCGAATGATACGCCGAGTGTGCCGATCACTCCGCCAACAGGTGGCGCTCCGGAAGGTGCAGTCGGTGCAGACACCGATGAAAACGTAGTTGTTCTACAGCCTGCCGTAGTTGATGACGAAACGAACCTTGCAGACTACATCCAAGTCATCGTAGACAACAACAACATCGCCGTGCTGGATCCTCATATGCCTGCGTCGGCTCCGACCAGCACAAACTGGGTCTTCACAATGATCCACGACAGACTGATACAGAACTTCCCGACTGAAGACGGATTCAGTGAAGGTCTGGCAACCCGTTGGCATACCGAGGATATGCAAACATACACATTTACTCTGCGTCAAGGCGTCACATTCCACAATGGCGATGCATTTACTGCGGAAGATGTAATTTACACAATCAATAGAGTACAGGCTGATGGCCTTGGCTCACCTGCATTTGATATTTGGCGTCCTGTTGTCAGTGCAACAGCTCCGGATCCCTTTACACTGGTACTTGAATTAGACGAAGTGGATGTTGACTTCCTTTTCGGTATCTCAAGACCTCCGGCAGGCATTTTGAACCGCCGTGCAATTGAGGCAGACTCTGAAAGAGGCCCTCATGTTGGTACAGGTGCTTTTTCTGTTGAAGAATTCATGACACTTGACTTTGCACTGCTTCGTGCAAATCCGAACTACTGGGGTACACCGCCGGTAACAGAACTGGTTCGTTTACGCTTTGTGCCTGAAATGGCGACAAGAACCATTATGATGCAAACAGGGGACGCTCATCTCAGCTTCGGTACACCGGCTGACGATATGCAATGGTTCCTCGATAACGATGACTTCTTGGTATTTACCACAACCAGTAATGACCCGCAAGGACTTGCATTTAACCTCAATGACCCCATCACAGGTGACTATTACTTCCGCAGAGCAGTTGCTCATGCGATTGATCGTCCTGCCATCGCATTCGGTGCTGCCGGACAGTGGGCAGACGGTAATCTCGCAGATGGCGCATTCTGGGGCTTTGGAACAGAATTCCGCAACACAGATATTCCGCTTCCTGAGCGTAATCTTGACCTTGCTCGTGAATACCTTGCCAGAAGCTCATACAATGGTGAAGAAGTTGAAATCGCAGCAGCGATTATCACTTTCATCAGAATGGCTCAAGGTATTGCAATGCAACTATCCGAAATTGGTATCAATGCAGTAGTTAATGAGATGGAAGCTCCTGCTCTTGCAGCACATGCAAGATACGGCGGCAACCATCAAATGGTCTGCTTCTTCACACTGATTAATCCATCAGCCGGCAGTGCGCGTCATGCGTTTATTGAAGGCGGCGGACAAAACAGAGCTTCGTTTAATGACCCACGCGTAACAGAACTACTCGACGAAGCCAGAAGAACAATAGACGAAGATGCCAGAGCAGAAATGTACAGGGAAGTTCAGGCAATCGTTGCTGAAACACTGGCATATCAAAACATTCTATGGCGTGTATTCGGTAATGTTGCAGTGAACGGTCTGGGCGGCATCATTGCAAATCCGGATCCTGCATCTCACGACTTTAGAAACATCTACATGATCGTTGAGAACTAAAAATTAACTTAGTTTTATCAGTTGGGGGTGTCTCCGGACGCCCCACAACTGTAAGTACGCACAAACATCTAACTAGGGGAGGACTACAATGGTTCTTTTTATCCTCAAGCGGCTGCTGCTTTTGATTCCTGTCATAATAGCAGTTTCGTTTGTTGTATTTGCGCTTCTGGAAGCAGCTCCGGGCGATATTGTTGACACTATAGTAGCGCGGGCAGGCGAAATCACACCGGAGGACATTGAGCGACTCAGAGCGGAACATCATATGGATCGTTCGATGTTTTTTAGATATGGAATATACATGAGCAATCTTCTGCGCGGCGATCTGGGCGTATCTGATATTACCGGACTCAGCGTTTGGAATGCGTTTATGCAGAGGTTGCCAAATACACTGTTATTATCGTTTACCGCACTAATATTCGGGCTGGCAGTGGCCGTTCCGCTCGGCATAATAGCGGCCAGAAATGCCGGGAAATTGGCAGACAATATCTCCACTTTCTTTACTCTTGTAGGTATGAGTATGCCGGTGTTCTGGATTGGGCTATTGCTGATCATCGTTTTCTCAGGTCGTCTGGGATGGCTTCCGGCGGCAGGAAATGAAGCCGGGATTCGTAGCCTTATCTTACCTGCAATATGTTCCGGACTATCCTTGACCGCATCTACCGCACGGCAGACACGTTCAAGTATGTTGGATCTGCTCAAAGCGGATTTTCTACGTACAGCCAAGGCCAAAGGCGTACCTTCGGAAACCGTCATCAGGCGCCATGCATTGGGTAATGCATGGATTCCGATTGTTACCGCAGCCGGAGCGTCCTTGAGCGCACAACTTGCCGGTTCCGTGGTTGTTGAATCAGTGTTTGCATGGCCGGGCATCGGGCGTTTGGCTGCCGAGGCAGTATTTAATCGGGATGTAACGACTATAATGGGTACGATAATCCTCACAACAGTGCTTTACGTTCTGGTTCAGTTGATCGTTGATGTGCTTTATGCATTTATTGACCCAAGGATAAAGGCGCAGTACACCGGCGGAAAGAAAGCCAAGAGGAAGGTGGCCATGGCATGAGTGTAAAAAAAGAAAAAGCAAGTTCTGAAACGCTTGTTACGCGGCAGTACCAAAAACGCGGTCAGATGAGTGATATTATTTACCGTGTTTACAAGAATAAAGGCGCAATGGTAGGCGTTGGAATACTCCTCATTATGTTTATCATGCTCATCATTTCTTTCTTCATGCCGCTATCTATGGTCACAGTAGGCAATCCATTTCTTAGGTTGACCCCTCCAAATGCGCAGTTTCCTTTTGGTACGGACTTTCTGGGACGAAATGAGTTCTATCGTGTTATTTATGGTACAAGATATTCACTGTCCCTCGGCTTCGGTGCCGCAGGGTTGGGTGCAATCTTGGGCATTACTTTAGGCTCTATCGCAGGCTTTTTTGGCAAGGTCATAGACGAAGTTATCATGCGCTGCAGCGATACACTCGCGTCTATACCCGGAATTTTGTTGGGCATGGTCATCGTAACCACCTTGGGTAATGGATTGCCGCAGCTTATTATAGCTGTAGGTGTTGCTTCTGTTCCATTTTTTATCAGAATAACACGCGCATCAATACTTGTTGTGCGCAATCAGGAATTTGTTGAGGCCGCTCATGCTATAGGCTTAGGTAAATTCCGTATACTGTTTACCCAAGTGCTGCCTAACGGATTGTCACCGATAATCGTAATGTTTACAGTCATATTGGGTATGTCTATTATTACCGGAGCGTCACTGTCTTTCCTCGGATTTGGCATACCGGTTCCGCTTCCGGAATGGGGTTCTATGATTGCGTGGAATCGCGAGTTTATGCATACGTCTGCGTATTTGCTCACATTCCCGGGCGTGTTCATTATGCTTTCGGTACTGTCATTTAACCTCATTGGTGATGCGTTGCGTGACGCACTGGATCCCAAGCTTAAGAGATAATACAGGCTGATAAAAACCCGTGCAGCAAGTCTGTAGGATTATTTTCTTGCAACAAGCAAACGGCTTGGACTCAATAGTATTAGAAAAAAGGGAGCTTGAGTGTCAAAGCGATACTCAAGCTCCTTAATTAAATTGGTATACTTATCTTGGAAACTAGTGCGCTCTTTCTTCTTTACGCTCGTCAGATTCCCAATCCCATACGAATTCACCGCTGAACACCTTGGCGTTCATATCGTTACTGTACATGCTGATGGCATTGTTGGGGAAACGTTTTTCCATGGCGTGGAAGAACACGGATGTTCCGATTTTGCTATCGAGTCCTTTTATATTCACCAGCTCTTCTTCGGTTGCTTTCAGATAGTCAATGGTGTATTTTATGCCGCTGCAATCGAGTAGACAGCCTGCTTTTTGGTGACCGGGGATAACGACTTCGGGCTTAAGTTCTCTTTCGAGCTTTTCGAGTTCGGCGATCCACTCAATGCGCTGTGGGCTGCTGATTTCGCATGTAAAGGGATGTGCTTCGTTGAATATAACGTCGCTGCCGTAAAGTGTCTTGATCGAGGGAATCCATACAACCGAATTCCACTTGAGGTCACCCATGATGTGCTCAATGACTTCTATACGCTCGCCCTCAAGTTCGATGTACTTGTCTGTCAGTGGGAGCAGGTTCTTACATTGTTGACGGCAGAGGTTTCCTTCACCGACAATGTCAATCCAGTCATCAAGCTTTCTTTGATATTGGTCGGAATATTTGGCCACTTCGTCCGGTAGCATATAGCATTTTGCGTTCGGGAATGCTTTTTCGATTTCGCCGAGACCCCAATAATGGTCAGGGTGCAGATGTGTTGCAAAAACAGCCTTTAACTCAAGACCTGTTTCCAATATCTCTGCGATCACTCTGTGCGCGTTTGATTTTGTCCATTGGCAATCAAGTAAGACGCACTCCTTTTGTCCCATGACAATAACCGAGGCAACGCTAAAACCAGCCTCATCAGCAAAATAGGCTTTTGTAGAAAGTTTGCCTTCGCCGTGCCGTGTGAGTATAACTTCACTCATAAATGCATTTCTCCTTAATAATTAATTTGTATTGTAACTATATGTTGATATATGGTGTGTGCATTAAGATGGTAAATTAGTCTGCATCGCCCCAGTTCATGCCGGCCAAAGCTGCGCCATTCGGGTCTACAACACATGAGCCGGAATCGACAGGAAGTACAGTGCCTGTAATGACTGCCGAATCATCACTTGCGAAGAAAACAACAGCGCCGGTGATTTCATCGGGAGTTGCAGGGCGGGGGATGGGGTTAAAACGCGCCATGTAATTGAGTGCTCCGGCGGCGTCAGTTTTCAGTGATTTGGCAAGACCTGCCATGGAGTTTTCCAGCATTGCAGTGGCAGTTGCGCCGGGAGCGACCACATTACAGCGAATATTATCCTTACCATAGTCAAGCGCTACGGTTTGTGACAGGCCGATAAGTCCTGATTTTGATGCGCAGTATGCAGGCATAGCCGGAATACGTCGCAGCGCTGCGAGTGAGGCAATATTGACGATTGAGCCGCCACCTGCATTGGTCATGTATGGAATAGCATACTTCATTGTGTAAAATGGGCCGTAAAGATTGGTTTCAATGACACTTTGAAATTGCTCGACAGGAATATTCACGACTGTTCCGGCAGGGTCAATGGCTGCATTGTTGACCAGAATGTCGATTTTACCACCGAACTTAACGGTCGCTTCAACCATAGCTTGGGCATCTTCGGGTTTTCTGACATCGCCTGCAAATGGGAGTGCGGAACCTTCCGGCAGTGCCGATAATGTATCAGCGAGTGCCTCTACACGCCGACCTGTAATGACAATTTTTGCGCCTTCAGCAACGAAGCGCTTGGCAATTGCGGCACCTATTCCGCTACCGCCGCCTGTGATTAAAGCAACTTTACCTTTGAGACATCCACTCATTTTTAATCCTCCACAATTATTAATAATTATTTTTGCCAAAATGTATCAGTATATTATTTCGATGACCAATCAGTTCACCAAGAGTAAGTATGTCAACTTCGTCGTCATTTGTCAAGTGTTTTCCAGATACCCTGCAAACTGTAATCTCTGTATCATAACAATCAATCAAACGAAAGCGAAGTGCGCCCAATAATATCATCTTGCAAAGCTTTATTCAATTCTACAAAATATGCAGAATACCCGGCAACCCGAACGAGCAGATCGCGGTAATCATCCGGGTTTTGCTGCGCAGCGATAAGCGTCTCTTGGTTTGCGACAGTAAACTGGCTGTGCATGCCCTTGCGGCGAATATACTCATCCATCAGTGAGATAAAATTATCACGACCGACATCTCCTGCAAGCGCACCCGGAGAAAACTTCCAATTGAGCAATGTACCATTCGTGGCGCGGGCATGATCTAATTTAGTAACCGACTTACATATGGCCAGCGGTCCTTTGATATCGTGCGAAGCGCATCGGGTATGCACTGCACCCATGCAATCAGATACAGGCTCAAATGCAACACGTCCATCAACGGAGGCCCATTGCTTTTCGCCATGCGCAACATTGACCGTCACAGAATATGCGCCCGGCTGATAGAAACCGCCGCGCGGATTCGGTCTTTTCTCTATATGTTTGCACCAAGTATCCATTGCGAATTTGGTGAGCTTATCAGCATAATCATCGTCATTGCCATAGTGATGTACACGATCGCTGTTGACATATGCGTACAGCGGCTCATGCCCTTCCCAATTGGCAATGACTGCATCAAGAAGTGTACGCCCTGTGATCTTCTTTTCATCGAATACCAACTGCTTTATCGTTGCCAGACCATCACCCGCTGTGCCGATGCCTACGCCTTGAGGGCCGGTAAAGTTATATGTGGTACCGCCTTGTGTAATATCTGTGCCGTTTTCGATGCATCCATCCATAAGTACCGACAGATAGGGCAGAGGACGTAAATTTTGATGCGCAATATCTACCGCATTTAATAATGTAACAATTCGGTCACACCAATATGCCATCTGCTTATCATAAGCATCAAGCACCTGTTCAAACGCTGTGAAATCTGCCAGACTTCCTGTAGCAAGTCCCAACTGAGTACCAACTGCCCCGCAAATTTTCCAACGTGCGCAGCCATCACCGCAATTGTAGCAACGGCCATCATTTATGGCCAGTTCCAGTACACGCGCAATGTTCATATGGGCGCAATCTTTCCATCCATATGCCTTACCGGACGGATCAGGCTCAACACAGCCTACAACTTGATAGTTTCGTGCATCGACCGGGTCAACATGTGATGAAAGCATAGCGGGTATGGCCACATCATCATTGAATATCTTGGGTTCGCCTGTGCCCAGACGGATAAGATTAGCCGTCTTGAGTTTAAGTTCCTGCGGTGTACCTGAATGCATACGCACTGCGAGCCATGGTGCCGGGATACGTACATGGGCATGTGCATCCAATGCCATAAATGTAAGCTCGTTTGTACCATCAGAGCCATCGGACAAAATACCGCCGACGGTAAGCGCAGGGCCTCCGACGCCTCCATTGCCGAATGTTTTTATGATGATGTGGTTGCGCAGCTTATTGAGTTCCCAAATTTTGATGTAAAAATTCTCGATAAGCTCCTGCATAAATTCACGTGTTGCAGTGCCTGTTTCAAGATCACGCTTGAAATAAGGATACATGTACTGATCAAATCGACCATATGAAACGGAGTGACCATTACACTCAATATGAATGACATTATTGGCGAGATGAACCAGTTGGATCGCATGCCAAAATGTTCGCGGTGGATTTTCAGATACCCATCGGCAGTTTTCAGCGATTTGACGCAGCTCGGACGCTCTGGTTTTATCCGACTGTGCAGCGGACATTTTATCGGCAAGTTCTGCATAACGCAAAATATGCCTAATGGTTGACTCTGTGACAATCAGTGCAGATTTATAAAATATATGTTTTTTTAAGTCATCCGGGTCAGACATATTCAGCTGTGATATTTTGTCTTCGATCATCTTCTTGATGCCGCAATAACCCAACCGCAAAAGGCGATCATAATCCAGCCCTAAATGTCCGGCACCGCAAAAAATGTATGCATCGGCGAAGAAGATACCTTTGCCGACATGGGAACCCTTGAGCGTATCATCGTCAAGCATTGCATAGGTCATATCTTCAACAGTGTTGCCATCCCAAAAATCACGAAGTGCTTCAAGACGCCGGTATGTGTCATCCATATAGCTAAAATAATCATGTGTGCGCTGCGGACTGTAGTCCATAAGGCCATCACGCATTTCGTCAACAACCCAGTTAAAGCCAAACTCAGGGTGGACGGGTGCGCCCTTTTTATCGCAGCCAAGACACCCGACAACTAGCTCGTGCGGAAAGATGAAAATAGGAGTATTATCCAGAACATTGGCCAGTCCGTAGGCGCATTTTAATATTTGTGGTGCGCCGGAATGTTTTTGATATGCTTCGGTCACCAGTTCTGCCCGATCGGGTACTACAGTGCCATTCGTTGTTTTTTCTGTAATTGCGAGGATGTTATTGATGCGCTCAAATGGCGATGGTGACGGTGTATTGCCGCTGAGTCCGACGCCCCATTCTTTTTCAATCGGCTCAATGGCACGCGGATCAGAATCTACCATATGCGCATGGATATAAGTATCCCGATTTTTTAAGATATTTACCTCATTGTTTAAATTGAAATCTTTCAAACGATCACCTTCTTGATATGTGTTGTTTACAGCAAATAAAATATGTGGTAATTTATAATAACAAATAATAGCACCATAATACAATAAATAGGAGGTTTTACATGAAATCAGCAACAGTGACCAAAGTTGGCAGTTTAATTGCCAAAAATAAAGCAGAGCTGGGAAAAGTCGAGATATGCGATATTCCGGAACCCAAGCTCGGTGACGAGGATGTAAAAATAAAGGTTGCATATTGCTCTATTTGCGGTTCAGACCCTCATCATATTATAGAGAATCCATTTGGCTGGGATACGCCGTTCGGACTGGGGCATGAGATGTCCGGTGTGATTGTTGAAGTTGGAAAAAATGCTGTAAAAAAAGGACTTAAGGTCGGAGACAGAGTGGCCGGAAACTTTTTGAATATGTGCGGCACATGTTATTATTGCCAAAATGGACAAGAACAGTTCTGTGAACATGCCGGTGCATCAAATCAGCCCTGTATGTCAGAATATATCACTTGGCATGAATCTCAAGCATATAAGCTTCCGGATGATGTCAGCCTTAAAAAAGGTTGCCTCTTAGAGCCGGTGTCTGTTGCGGTGAGAGTGGTAGATAAACTCAATCCGAAGATCGGTCAGCGCATTGCGGTCTGTGGCGGAGGACCTATAGGTCTTCTGGTGCTCCAATGTCTCAAAATGATGGGTGCGGTCAACCTCACGCTGATAGAGCCTATTGCAGAGCGGCGTCAGCTTGCAAAAAAATACGGTGCAGACCATTGTGTTGACCCATTGGCAGAAGATGTCATTAGCGCTGCGATGCAGATTACCGATGGCAAGGGTTTTGACAGCGTAATCGATTGCTCGGCTGCGATCAGCGCCGTGGGGAATCTGCCTAAAATAACGGCTAAGGGCGGTACGCTGATGTATATCGCAATGTATCCGGCAGACTACGAAATGCCGCTGAATCTATACAAATACTGCTATGAAAATGAGCTGACAATCACCGGCACCAATATTTCACCTTATGCATTCCCGCGTGCAGCGCAGATTATGCCGCGGATGCAGTTGGATGATTTTACATCAAAAGTATTTGAGCTGGATGATATCGAAGCAGCATTTATGGCGCAAGTTTCAGGAAAATATCCGAAAATACTGATCCGATGCAATCACTTTGACGGTGAATAACAATTAAAAACACCTATTTATGGGCGACACAAATCGCCCATAAATAATATACAGATACGCTTGATCTAAAGTGTTGTAGAAAAACCACCATCTACACTCAAATACCAACCATTCATATAATCCGATGCACGGCTTGCCAAAAATACCGCAGTACCCATAAGATCCTCCGCACTGCCCCAGCGACCGGCAGGAATACGATTGGTTATCTTATCGTAAAATGTGGTATCATCGCTCAATGCAGCATTGATCTCTGTCTTGATAAAACCGGGACAGAGTGCATTGGTCTGGATATTATACTTGCCCAAATCATTGGCAAAATAGCGAGTTATGCCAATAACGCCGTGTTTTGATACGACATATCCGGGACACATGGTATCGGCAGTAAACGACAATACAGAGCCGATATTGACGATTTTGCCGCCGCCTTGCTTGATCATCACCTTAGCGACTTCATGCCCAAGATAATAAACAGCATTTAGATTGATGTCTGTAACCTGCTTAAACTTCTCATCGGGGAACGTTGTTACATCTTCAAAATGATTGGTTCCGGCATTGTTAACCAAGATGTCAATCTTACCGTATTCTTTTAAGCAATCATCAACGATGTTTCTTACATACCCATTGTCACTGAGATCGCCTTGAATAAACTTAACACGGCGGCCTTCGGCTTCTATAAGTCTTTGCGCTTCTGCTGTGTCCGGAGTGAAGTGGGGGATGTACAGATCTGCCCCGGCTTTTGCAAATGCAACGGCATAACCCAATCCAAGATTGGTATTTCCGCCGGTGATTATGGCGACTTTTCCTTTAAGACTAAATACATCAAGTGAAAATTCTTTTATTGGTTCTGTCATAATATAAAAATTCCTTTCATTCATAACTTACTAACGAGAGTAAAGCCGCCCTGTAAAACAGATGGGAGTTCGACTCTCATCAGCCTAAGGTACAAAATGGCCATTAATAAAACAATGGCCATTTTGTGCGTATTACCTACATAGTGATCTTTATAATCAATTATTTTTTGCCCATAAGCTCCGCAATTTGATCGGCGATACCCTGCGGATCCATACGATAGTGCGCATAGACCTTATCCGGATCACCCAACAATGCAAACTCATCAGGCAGACCGATGCGCTTGAATTTGCCATCAAAACCTGACTCAAGCAGACATTCTGCCACGGCACCGCCGAGGCCGCCATTGATTGAATGCTCTTCGACTGTTACGATATTACCTGTCTCACGAGCACATTTTATCAGCATATCCGTGTCCATAGGTTTTATGGTATGCATATCTATAACACGTACATCCAGTCCATGCTTTTCTTTGAGAATCTTTGCGCCCATCATTGACCAATAGACGCTCGAACCGGCGGAGATGATTGTCAAATCTTTGCCGGGCACAGTCTCAATAGCTTTGCCGATTTCATATTCATAGTCGCCGGAAGCGTAGACATTTGGTGAGCCGCCGCGGTCTATGCGGATGATCATCGGTCCATCAAAGTCCATAGCCTTGCGGATAATTTTACAGCACTGATCAGCATCAGCCGGAACACAAACGGTGAGGTTCGGTATGGCTCTGTATAGTGCAAGGTCGGCGATCGTATTATGGGTTGGTCCACCGGCAGCGGTGAGTCCGGAGTGTGTGCCGATTATTTTGACATTTGCATTATTATATGCAACATCGGTATGTATCTGGTCTGCCGCACGCAGCGATAAAAATGGACCAAACACTTGCGCAAATACAGTCTGTCCCGAAAGGGCAATGCCTGCCGAAGCGCCGACTTGATTGGGCTCGGCGATACCGAAATTGAAGCAACGCTCGGGATATTTTGTCAAAAGTTTACCGGCCGAGGACGAAGGTGCTACATTGTCGGTATAAGTGAATACGAAATCTATACCTTCCTCTGCCATACGAAAAAGCTCTTCGCCATAGGCTTCACGGGCGCTTGAGAGCATTTGATCAAAGTTAAAAGTGGTTTGTACTGACATCTATCTAATCCTCCTGCTCTTTTCAACTGATATGAGTGCGCGGTCAAGGTCTTCTTTGGATATTCCGCCGCCGTGCCATTTGTAATCATCTTCCATAAAGTCAACGCCCTTGCCCTTGACGGTATTCATGATGATGAAAATGGGCTTGCGCCTGTATTCCGGCTCTGCCGGAGGAAGGTTTTGCAGTACTTCACAGCACTCGTACATATTATTGCCATTGATTTGGTAAACATCCCAACCGAACGCTTTAACGCGCTCATCAAGAGGGTCAATATTCATGACATCACGTGTAAAACCGGTCATCGAAACACGGTTTTTGTCACAGATGCAGACCAAGTTGCCCAACCCATAATGTGAAGCAGCCATCATGGCCTCCCAATTGGTGCCTTCATTAAGCTCGCCATCACCGGTCATAACGAATGTACGCCAGTTCTTTTTCTGCTTTCTGGCACCGAGTGCAAGTCCGACTGCGAGAGGTAATCCATGCCCCAGTGAACCTGCCGATACTTCGATTTGTGGACAGTAAAGACGGTTACAGTGCATACCGAATATTGCAGTTTCCAGTGATTCAAAATGCTCTACAACATAATCCATTGTATATGCACCTTGATCTGCAAATATGGTGTACAGTGTTTCCGAGCAATGTGCCTTGGACAAAACAAATCGATCACGATCTTCCATCTTGGGATTGAGGACATCATAGTTCATGTACTCATAATAGAGTGCAACACACATCTCAACGATGGAAAGTTCTCCACCCAGATGCCCCATACCGATACGGTGGATGAAGTTGAGCAAATCTTTGCGTATTTTTACGCATTTGTCTTCGAGACCTTTGACCATTTCCAGATCAATATTATAGTTTCTCAATTAATTAAATCTCCCTTCTTGGCGCAATGCGCCGCTTAATTTATTAATAAATTATTTTATAAATAATTATCATACACTGCTGCAAGCAGTTTTTCTGCGGTGGGCTCATCAATAGTCACCGGACATAGCGTTGATAGGAAGCTGGACACGACATCGGTCTTAAGACTGATGACGGTTTCCCGGGTATGTCCCAACTCATGCAGAGATGGGATGCCTATGTTACGCATTAGCTTGCGCACGGCATCTGAAACCATTGTGCCCAACTGCGAACCGGTTTCGTTGCCGGTAAGGGAAAGTCCTATAGCTTTGGCAATCATGACTATACGATCCGGAATGACCGGGGCAACTATAGCGATGGCTTCCGGCAATGCCAGTGCACAGTTATGTCCGTGCGGTGTGTGGAAATTAATTGATAAAGCATCCGCAATTGCATGTCCTACATGCACAATCGGATTGTTAAAAGCCAGTCCCGCCCAGTTTGCCGCAAGCGCCATTTCGCTGCGTGCTTCAATGTTGGTCGGTTCATCACAGCATGTGGCAAGGTTTTTAAAGATTTTTTCAATGGCAGCTATTGCGAAAAGATCACAGTGCCGATTGCCTTGCGTATTGGTCATTCCTTCCACTGCGTGTGCAAGTGCATCCATTCCGGTCATCGCCGTGACAGATTTGGGTACCGTCACCGTAAGCTCCGGATCAACTATCGCCAGTGACGAATTTACAAAAACACTCCATTTGGCATTCTGGTCAGGTCGTGAAATGATGGCAACAGATGTACATTCGCTGCCCGTTCCCGCCGTGGTGGGGATAAGGATGAGCGGCGCTTTAGTATCCACATACATCGGAAGCGCACAGATGTACTGACTTACAGGACCAGGATTTGTCATAAGTATCGCTGCCGCTTTTGCCGTATCCAAGCTGCTGCCTCCGCCCAGACCGACCAAACAATCGGCATCTTCACGCTTTGCCATCTCACCGGCCTCGTCTACAATCTTGTCCGGAGGATCGGCAATGACACCATTATAGATGGCATATGCGACACCTGCCATATCCAAACTTTTTGTAGCTTTTGCGATGATGCCGGCATCTTCTACCGCTTTTTCGCAGATGATCAGAACTTTTTTGCAACCCTTTTCTTTGACCTTTTCGCCAAGAATGGATATTGCCCCACATCCGAAAATTATGGGCGATGGTATTGAGAATTCACGATACATAACAATGCTCCTTTATCAAAAATTCTGGTAACCGCTGAATTTTCAGCGGTTACCTTATTTACTAGCCGTATAAATCTGCAATAACAGGCTCTAGCCCGCCAAGATTTTCAAGCGCAGCTTTGGACGGAGTCAAGGTTTTTAAGTCCCAATCCATTGCGGTAAAGAATGCATCTGCAAGTTTTTCGTTGTCGATGGTGACGCCTTCATTCGGTCCGGCAGTCATGGCCGGTTTGCCTACGACACGACCGGCAATCTTGTTGGTCTCACGCACCATGCCCTCACGCAGGTTAAATGCATGACGCATAGTGTATGAGCGCAGACCGGTTTGACGTCCGAAGTCACCTGTATAATCTGTGCCGGTTAATGCAGTGAGCATTTTTTGCTTGGTTCCCGGCGGTATCGCAACATTTGAAAACTCGCAAAAACCGATATTGTTCATCAGTTCGACTTCGACAACACCTTCCAAATCACGCGCGACCTGTCCCGGATCGTCAAAATTATATTTGACTTCCGGAGGAAGATGCGAGGCGGCGATGAAGCCCTGTCCGCCCTTAACGTGGCGGCCCGGTGTGGGGTCATACTGGTATGTACGTGCCAGACCAGGGCTTCTTCTTGGGTCATGCTGTGGTACTTCGATGCCACCGGCAGTCATTGCATATTCAGTTCCGCGTCCGTAGTGCTTTGCCGCTGCGTCAACACCGAGATTTAAAACTTTACCAATCTCGGTATCTGCATTGCAAATAGACTCGCTCAATTTTACGATTGCTTCTGAGTTACCCCAGTTGAGGTCAATTCCACCAACTTCATCACGAGTGAACAGACCGTTTTCAAAGCATTCCATAGCCCAAGCAACGGCAGCACCGAATGAAATAGTGTCGTATCCGTAGTCGTTACATAGATAGTTGCACCAGTTTACCATTTCGGCATCGCCCGACTTAAGACCGGAACCGAACATAGCCATGGTCTCATACTCCGGACGTCCTGTTTCTTTAATTGGATATTTACCGTCTTTGATCTCATAAATGGCACCACACCCAAGTGAGCATGTGTTACATATGTATTTTTTGGTCTTCCAGCGCTTATCCATACTTTCTGAACCGACGGCATGAATCTCCTCTTCAGTGAGATCAGAAGGTACGCCGCCCCAGTTTTTTACGCTTGAATCGCCTGATATTACAGCGCCCTCGTATGTGCCTCCGGTGCCTTGATGGAAAAACAACGGAATCATGTTGTCAGCCAGAGGGCCATTTTTAGCCCAGTCAGTGACTTCTTTATTTACTGCAACTACTGCACTTTTATCGTATGGCTCGACCTTGAAGTCACCGCGGCAGACAAGTGCTTTGAAATTTTTGCTGCCCATAACCGCCCCGGAACCGCCGCGTCCGGCTGCACGATGTGTATCATTCATAACTGCAGCCATAAGGGACTTGCGCTCACCGGCTGGGCCTATAAGGGCGATGCCGACTTTATCGTCGTCAAGCTCTTTTTTTATGGCATGTTCGGTTTCCTCTATTCTTTTGCCCCAGAGGTGTGTTGCATCGTGGAATGTGATGTCGCCGTTGTCGATAAGTACGTACACAGGTTTTGCTGATATGCCCTTGACAAAAACAGCATCGTATCCTGTTTTGCGGAGAATCGGTCCGAAATGACCGCCGCTGTTTGCGTCATTCCACATGTTTGTGGCCGGGGATTTGCTGACGACAGTGTAGCGTGCACCGAGCAGCGGGCCTGTGCCATTGGTTGGACCGGCGACAAATCCGATCATGCTTTCCGGTGCGTCCCACGGCGTTTTTGCCGGCATCTCATCGTAGAGTACTTTTGCGCCAAGCGCAGGGCCGCCAACGAAGTTCTTTAGTGTGTCTGCGTCAAATTCACGCTTTTCGTACTTTTGCGCAGAAAGGTCAATGATTACATATTTTCCAGAGTATCCGTTTCCCATATATTCCTCCCGGGAGTTAATCAATTTTTTAGACAGGTATTCGCCTAAGCATTCTACAATAGCCACTGTGTGATTGTCAATATATGTGCTTGTCAATAGAAGGACTCTTTTGGCAATATGTTACTATAAGTTGGCGGGAGTAAAGCCTCATCACCCTACCCGATATTAAGTCAAGTACATTGACGACTTAGTATCAGCAGCCATTTTGAAAAATTATTTGACAAAAAAGCATAGTCGCTTGTATTCTATTAGCTTGTATTGTATAATCTTAGGCAATGTGGAATTTTTTAAGGAGGTAAATAAATATGCAAATTACAGCAGCAGTAACGCGTGAAAAAGGCAAACTAAATTTCGAGACGGTGGAACTCGCCGACCCAAAAGCAAATGAGGTTCTGGTTAAAATGGTCGCCAGCGGTATATGCCACACCGACACAGCAGTCATTGAACAGTATCTGCCGGTCACATTCCCGATGGTGGCAGGACACGAAGGCGTGGGTGTTGTAGAGAGAGTCGGCCCGGGCGTAACAGACCTGAAACCCGGTGATCGTGTCGTCCTCTCATACCCCACTTGCGGCATATGTGACGCATGCAAAAGCAGCAAACCCTTCGCATGTGAAAACCTGTTTTGGTCGCTCTTCGGCGGAAATTATGCAGACGGAACCAAACGCATGAAAGGCTTCGATGGTGCTGAGATCGGTGTTATGTTCGGTCAAGGCTCATTTGCCACACATGCAATTGTCAACCAACGCAACGCTGTCAAAGTAGACGTAGATAGTGATGATGAGTTGGCGCAATTGTGCTCACTGGGTTGCGGCATTCAAACCGGTGCCGGTGCAGTGCTCAATCGTATGAATCCGCGTCCGGGCTCCACAATTGCCATATTCGGATGCGGCTCAGTCGGACTGGCCGCAGTTATGGCCGCAAAACTGGCAGGCTGCTCAACAATCATTGCCGTGCATGGCCGCCGCGGCAAAGAATTAGCCATTGAGTTTGGTGCGACCCACACCATAGAGGGACGCACAGAAGACGTTCCCGGACAAATCCGCGCAATCACCGGAGGCAAAGGCGTAAACTATGCACTTGAATCAGCCGGTGTACCGGAAATGGTTCTGACTATGCTAGACTCCATGGCGGCAGAAGGCGTTGCCATTCTCGTCAGTGTAACCGCAGACGCAGCGGTTCCGATTAAACTAGAGCCACAGATCATGAACCCTTGTGTCACACTCGCAGGCGCTGTAGAAGGCTACTCGAACCCACAAGTATTCATTCCGGAACTCGTGCGATTCTATAAAGAAGGACGACTGCCTGTCGATAAGCTCAACACATTTTATGATTACAAAGAAATTGACAAGGCATTTGAAGACTCTCACAACGGCAAAACAGTAAAGCCCGTGCTTAAGTTTTAAAAGCTAAATATAACAAATAGAAGTCAGCTACTGAAATATGCAGCTGACTTCTATATATATCGATGACAGAGCAATTAAGCTACCGGGTCAGGCGACAGCGTGGCATGACTCTTAGAACACACGCTCAGCGCCGCGCTCAGCAGGCTCTGTAAGTGAAATTACTTGAAGTCTTAAAAAACCTTCGCCATACTCCTCAAGCACTCCTGTGATTTCTACCCATGTATTGTCTGCAACAGGCTCGATATCATCCAGATATAGCTCAAACCCAATCGGCTCATCTGAGCAACAACCCTGTGTAAAACGCAGGGCAAAGTAAAGTTGCTCTCCGGTGGGTTCCCAAAAGAATGACTGAAATGCCCCCTCATACCTGATCGTCCGCCCAAGATAACGATTGGCGTTTAAGACAATGTCTTCAAACTGAGTGACAAAGAACCGTTCACCGATCTCAATCACATCGTCTGAATCTCCATTGGAAGCACACCCCACAAGGAGTAACCCCAATACAACCAGTGTAACTAAAATAATAATTCGTCTCTTCATCATGCGATCCCCTTCTTTCTCACAAATGCTATACCACTAAACACCGTAAACACAATAAGATTAACTCCGACAATACAAGCGCCCGGCGGCAGATCCAAACCGAAAGAAAGAACCATACCGACAAAGAAGCAGACCACTGATATCACCGCCGATGTGATCACTACCGACAAAAAGCGCTTACACAGACGCATTGCACTCAGTGCCGGGAAGATCGTCAGGCTTGCGATGAGCAAAGCACCCATCATCCGCATACCTAAAACAACTGTAACTGCGGTTAAAATGGCCAGTAAACTCTTGTATATTTCCACTTTTGTTCCTGTAGCTTTAGCAAAACTCTCATCGTATGTGACCGCAAAAAGCTGCTTGTAAAACAAGACGAAGAGACATATCACCACAACGCTCAAAGCCACACTGATGTACATATCGGATTGAGTCATAGCAAAAATACTGCCGAACATCACATTACATATATGTAGTGTGATGCCTGTGGTCATGCCCATAACGATGACCCCGATCGCCATACTGCTCGTGGAAACCAGCGCAACGGCGCTATCGCCTTTAATCTTGCTACTCTCATTCATACGCAGGAGCAAAAATGCAGCGGCCACTACGACCGGCAGTGAAAAAGGCACAGGGGCAAAATCAATGACACCGGCGATGACCATCGCCGCAAAACCAACATGGCTCAGCCCTGTTCCGATCATGGCATAGCGCTTAAGCACTAAATTTACGCCCAGAAGCGCTGCGCACAACGAAACCAGAAGTCCGACCACAATCGCTCGTACGAGGAAAGAGAAAGAAAACATCTCAATGATCAGAGGCATAATGATCACCTCCCTTTAAAAAATATTGTCCCGCTTCTGATTGCACATAATCTTCGGTCGTGCCGAAGAAGATTTGCCGATTTTGCAGATGCAAGATATGGCTGGCGTATTCGACTGCGGCGCGAATATCATGTGAAATCATGATGATGGTGATTCCGGTATCGCGGGAAAGCGCCCGGATCGTGCTGTAGAATTCTGCCGTTACGATCGGGTCTAAGCCGGAAACCGGCTCGTCAAGCAACAGCACCTTCTCTGTAGCGCATAATGCACGGCTGAGCAAAACGCGTTGCTGTTGCCCGCCTGAAAGCTCACGGAAGCTCTTCTTGCGCAGAGGCAAAATTCCAAGCTTCTCCATATTTTCAAGTGCGATTTGTTTATCTAATTTCGAGTAAAAAGGCAAAATGCCCCGGCTGCCGAGCCGTCCGGAGATGACGACCTCATAGACACTGGCCGGAAAATCTTTTTGAGCCGAGGTCTGTTGCGGCAGATATCCAATTTGTGTTGATTTTAAACCGTCGCCGGTCTCGATTTTGCCGGATTTAGGTTGCATCAGGCCGAGCAGCCCTTTCATGAGCGTCGTCTTGCCTGAACCATTTTCACCAACAATGCACAGATAGTTGCCTTGCTGTACATCGAAATTCAGACCTGTTACAACAACCCTGCCTTCATATGCAAAAGCTGCGTCACGACAAGTGATCAAAGCCATAGTTAAGATCATTCCTTTCCATAGAGACGACCGGTCTTGGCCGCCGTCTGTGTGCATATTATCTGCAGTCAGCGAAGCTGACTGAGGGAGTTTACCTCAACGCCTGTCCTAAATGATCTACATTGCGCCACATCAAATCCAAATAAGTCACACCTGCGGCAAAATCTGCGGGACTGACATTGTGGGCAGAATGCAGATCCAAGAGCCTTGCACCGGTATCATCTGCAATGACATTGGCGATCATCCGATTGGAAAATTCGATATAAAACACCACAGGAATATGTTCATCACGTACCTTTTGAATCAGATAAGCAATGGTTGCAGGGCTTGCCTGGGTTTCTGCCGAGCAGCCGGGAAACGCAGCATAAAAAGTGAGACCGTAGCTGTCCATCAAATATCTAAATGGGAAGCGATCACCAAAAATTACGGTGCTACGGACACCTTGTGCAACCACCTCGGCAAAAGCCCGATCCAGTGCCTGCAATTGCTCAATGTAGTTGCTTGCATTTTCACGGAAGAAGTTCGCATTATCCGGATCCATCTCCGACAGAATATCAGTCAATGCCTGTACAATCAAAATAGCGTTTTGCGGTGAAGTCCAGACATGTTCATCATCGTGATGTTCGTGGTGGTGGTCGTGATCGTGGTCGTGATGATGGTCGTGATCGTGGTCATGATGGTCGTGATCGTGGTCATGATGGTCGTGATCGTGGTCATGATGGTCGTGATCGTGGTCGTGATGATGGTCGTGATCGTGGTCATGATGGTCGTGATCGTGGTCATGATGATGGTCGTGATCGTGGTCATGATGATGGTCATGATGATGGTCGTGATCGTGGTCATGATGATGGTCATGATCGTGATGGTGATGATCAGAAGCAACAACATCTACCAGATCAAAAAGCGCCACCGTGCGCAAATCCCCTCGATCAAGCGAAGCCAGAATAGGCTCAACCCATGTATCACCATGGCCGCCCACATAAATAAACAAATCAGCATCATTGAGCGCAATGATGTCACGTGCTGTAGGCTCAAATCCATGACTTTCAGCACCGGGTGATATCAGCATACTCAACTCCACCCGGTCACCGGCGATTTGACGGACAAAGTCAAACTGCGGAAAGATCGTGGTGATTACACGCAGTGTGCCATCTGCATCGGTACCTCCATTTGCAGTAACTGAATCAGTCCGGTCTTCGTTACATCCGACTAAAAGTAATACTGTTGCAAGCAGTGCGACAGCGGTAAAAATTGCAAATATACGTTTCATACTAAAAACCTCCAAATATATTGAAAATAGGAAAGACAAAATAGCCGTACTCAAAACGAGCGCAGCGGCTATTTTATTTTAGATGTGTGCACATGAATTCGAAAGCCAAATAATCTAACTCATGGGCACACAATCCGGAGGTTTTTATTTAATTATTCATTCTGGCCTTACACATGACCAGTGTACGGTTATATTTTATGAAGAAATAACCTATGACCATCGGCAAAACAGCCAACGCTGTATAAGGCGCAAAGGCAAGTGCCGTGATAAACTGTTGTAAGCCATCTACAAGCTTTGCATGATCCGGACACAAATCGGTAGTCTGAACGCAATCAATGCAATAATGAACAGACACAGAGAAGATGGTGAAAAAACCGACACTCAGGAAGATAAGGGTCAGAAAAAAGCATATGATTTTGTGTAATTGTCTTTTATTCACGCATTTACCCCCATCTGCTACAAATTACGTAATTTTACCACGGATAAAGAAACTATGTCAATGTTAAAGATTCCTTTCGCTCCCTAGTTTGACAGTTAAAAATTGCAATCATTTCACTAACTTATACTTCCTATTCCGATTCGCACCAACCGCAACAATAACGCCTTTATCAACAAGTCGTGAAAGCACTCGACGTGCTGTGCCGGGCGAACGGTCAATATTTGTTGTCACCATAAGACGGTCATCATAACGGTCTAAATTATCTCTGCGGCATATTGCATCTGTAACATATTAGTATTTAATTTTCTAACTAACTGTTGCAAAAGTATACCAAAAATGGTATATTTTTGCCATGATGAACTATGATACTATTTATGAACATGCCGCAGACAACTACGGCTTAATAACTTCAAGTGAAGCGAAGGTGCTTGGTGTGCCTAATATTGAGTTGGTAAAACTGGCTCATCGTGGTCGTTTAAGTCGACTTGGACATGGGGTATATCGGGTTAAGCACTATATTCCTACGATGTATGATAAGTATTGTAAAGGGTACTTAAACCATACCCAAATACAATATACGGCAAAAGGCTCATCTGTAGCGGATTCAAGCGGTTTTGCGAGGAAAAGGAGGGTAGAAAAAAGTAAAAGTGCATCCGAGTGCCACACGTTATTATTCAGAATAGCGTAGTGGCACTTTTTATTATAGCAAAACACAGGTGCGGCAATGGTTATATGCTTGACCCACAGGACAAAACAAAATGGCTGATTGATGACGAAGCCGCAGAAGTTGTCCGCAGGATTTTCAAGATGACTATAGAGGGCATTGGCATTCAGCAGATTGCTAAAATTCTCGCCACGGAAAAAATCGAACGCACATCTTACTATATGAAGCGGCGTGGCTTTGTAAACTATAACCACCACGGAAATAATGAAGAAACCAAATACGATTGGAATGCAAAAACTATTGCCGACCTTATCGCAAGGCAAGAATATTTGGGGCATACGGTGAACTTCCGCACCACGAAAGAGAACTACAAAGACCGCCGAGTTAAAAATGTACCACAAGAGGATTGGCTGATTTTTGAAAACACCCATGGCCATATCAACTGGACAGCAATCTTGTCACACATTGAATGGCAGCTATTAGAACAACCCAATTCAAGACCGGGTGATGTCCGAGTCTCCAGAAACACAAACTAAAGAAGCAAGTATCAGTACATCTTGGCTGCCGGAGTTAAACGCCCGGCAGCCAAGGGAGCACAACATAAAGTAAGCCATGATTAATTCCACCCTCACAAAGACAAGGCGCGTGAATTGATTCGTGGTTACCCAGTACATTCGAAAGGCGGATTGGATGCAACTCGAAGCAACCACATTTCATGCAGTGCAAATTCTATGCCATTTACACAAGCACCAAGAAGCAGACAAAGCCATGAATATTGCAAGATCAGTGGGAATCACATCCCCCAACGCTACCAGAATCATGGCGCGGCTCAAACGATATGGTTATGTCAAGAGTATATCAGGACATCGCGGCGGCTATACACTCGGGATGCGGGCAGAAGAGATCAGTTTTTATGACGTTTTTTTAGCGTTAGAAGGTGATCCGTACTCCACCCATTGCTTAGCAGATAGCTGCACACATGAAAGTAGAAACTGTAAGACGCATAAGTTCCTCACGACTTTGCAAAACAACGTGATTGAAGAGATGTTGGGAACGAGTATTGATGATCTGGTGTAATTAAAGTAGATGCCCAGTGCAGTGTAACGTTTGTTGTACAAATCGAAAGACGCCGCCATATCCTGTATTTGCAGGGATGGCGGCGTTTTACTGTAACTACAATACTCCAGACTGCAACAGCCATCATTTTTGAACTTTCCAGATGAACCTATTTATGATAAAATTGCCTAAGTAAGCGCTGATCGACTCCCGGTAGCTTAGGGTGGAATGAATCATCGCTTACCTAAAAACAGAGAAACAGGGATCATCAATGGAATATATACACACCTTTATATATCTTGCACCACTCATCTTTCTTGCAGGATTTATTGACTCCGCAGTCGGCGGCGGGGGAACAATCTCAATCCCCGCATACCTGCTCACCGGAATGCCCGCACACATGGCCTTCGGCACCAACAAACTGAGCGCATGCCTCGGAACGACCATCGCAGCAGGGCGATTTATCAAAAACAAAGCCATAGACCTGCGCGCCGCAATCATATCAGCCGCCGGAGCACTCGTTGGCGCAGCACTCGGCTCATACTTTGTACTGATGCTGGACGATCGGACGCTCAGGATCATGCTCATTATCGCACTACCATGTGTGGCATTATTCTTAGTGCTGCGCAAAGACAAAGTCCACGAAATCGGACAAGAAGGACTATCCAAACGCAAAGTCACAGTGCTTGCAACAATTATCGGCTTCGGCATAGGACTCTATGACGGCATTATAGGCCCCGGCACAGGGACGTTTGCCATCATCGCATATAACGCACTCATGCGCTATGACCTAAAAACAGCCTCCGGCAACGCAAAAATCCTAAACCTCGCATCAAATATCGCATCACTGATCACCTTCGCAATTGCAGGCCACGTCCTATGGACGCTCGGACTGATTGCAGCGGCATTCGGCATAGCCGGAAACTACCTCGGGGCGGGATTTGCAATCAAAAAGGGCACAAAATTCTTGCGCCCGATGCTCTTTGTTGTATTGGGATTGCTCATGATACGGATCGTCTTTGACTTTGTAACCGGGATATAAAACACAACAATATTGGCGGCTGCGATATGCTGCGTAATATTCTTGCGGCGCATCAAGGATGCCGCGCCCTGTAACGATATGCTGTAAAACGTTGCACTGCAATCAGTGAAGGGGAAAACGAACCTACACTGCTTCTTTTTTAGCCGACTTGGCCTCGATCAAATTATAAGTGACAATCGTAACCACAATGACCGCACCACCCAATATAGCAAAAGGCCCCGGCCTCTGCGGCGTAAACAAAGCCACCCATATCGGATTGAGCACAGGCTCTAAAGCCACGATCAAAATAGCCAGCAGCGCCGGAGTACGCTTGATACCTACTGTAAAAAACACATAAGCAAGCCCGACCTGCACCACCCCCATAATCACAATGAAAACCCACGGAACAATATCTGCCGTGATATTAGGATCAAACAAAGCAAAAGGTGTCCACAAAACAGCATTGATCAAAAACCCAAGCATCACAGACTGCTCAGGCTGCGTATCAGGACGTCGGTTACAGACGAATATACAAGCAAAAGTAAGCCCGGATATGATTGCCAGAATATTCCCAAGCATATGCCCTGTATCCAAATCGTCAGCAAAGAACAGCACGATTCCAAAGAGCGTCACAATAACGGCCAAAATCTCACCGAGTCTTGGCCTCTTTTTATAAAAAACAAATTGTATCAAAAGTACGAAGACCGGCGCAGTAAATTGCAACATCACAGCAGCCGCAGCCGTTGTGAGCTGATTGGCGAAAACAAAAAGCATCGTGGTAACGGATAAAAACAACGCAGCCATGATATTACCCTTGGACAGCTTCACCTTAACACTCTTGCGAAAAATCGCGAAAACGACAGCAGCCAAAAGCGCCCGCAAGCCGATGATACTCATGGCATTCCATGGGATAAATTGAAAACACAGACCACCCAAACTCCAGCAGATTGCAGCTGCGACAATACATAGCGAACCCTTGTTGCTTTGGTTTAACATATAGATGACCATTCCTTTAATATGTCGAAGATAAAAATTTACAGCGTTCATTCTATCTAATCTAAGCCCAAAACACAAGCAAAACTCTCATATCTACCTGTGCTTTGGGCTGCACTCTGTACTGTAATTCCTATAGACTAGTCATTGCACAGCATAACGATTTATGATACAATTCAAACCATAAGAGACCATAACGAACACACGCGCATACTGAGATTGAGCCATATCTAATCAGGATGGGGGCGAAACCGGCATGGATGAAGTACCTATCAAAGTAGAACTGCTGGGCGGATTTGCGATAATCGACGGAAACAAGCGAATCATTGAACAAGAAAAAAGATCCTCAAAAACATGGAAACTGCTCCAATATCTGGTCACACACCGACACAAGACCGTGACGCAAGAAGAACTCGCTGACACATTTTGCGACGAAGACAACATGGATAGTGCAGGAAGCGCCCTGCGCACAATTGTCTACAGAGCACGCACAGCACTGGCCAAAGCCGGGTTATCCTGTGCGGACAATCTCATTTTGACCAAAGGCGGCGGCTATGCTTGGAACAACGACATTGCATGCCATGTGGATGTCGAGGAATTTGAAGCACTGTGCAAAGCCGCCGGATCAACAAAAGAAGATGAATACAGGCTGGAGCTGCTCTTAAAAGCCGGGGCGCTATACAGAGGCGACTTTTTACCAAACGCCGTAGGCGAACTCTGGGTCATGCCCCTGTCTCGATGGTATCGCTCCACGTACATATCATGCACCTTAGAAGCCATCGAAATACTCACACGCTTTGGCCGCCACGATGAAGCGGAACAACTATGCTCCAAAGCGCTAAACATAGATCCCTTTGACGAAAAACTCATATCATACAGCATCAGAACCCTGCTTGCACAAGGCAAAAATATGGATGCGCTGACAGAATATAAACGTGCGGAAGCCATGTTTTTTGATGTTCTGGGTGTGAACTTCTCTGATGACCTGCGTGAACTATATGTGCAAATACAAAGACCCGCAACCATAGAAGGTGAGACACTTGACGGACTACTCAGTCAGTGGCTTGCAGGAGCGGATGTATCCGGAGCCTATTACTGTGACCTCAGTGAATTTAAGACCATCGTACAAATCGAATCGCGATCGGTACCGCGGTCGGGAAGAACAGCATATATAGTCATGATTGAAACGAAACCGGAAAAAGAAGCGAAAAATGGCGGAGTCATGAAGCAACTGGGCACGCTGATTACAAACAGCCTCAGAATGGGCGACTTATTTACCCGCCCCAGCCCCAGTCAGTATATCGTAATGCTCCACAGCTTGACTTATGAGGACTGCAAGATGCTTGTCAATAGAATTCTGCACGAGTTGGACTCAAAGCATCTGCCTAAAATTATTGGAACAACGATCCGCCCCTTAATGCCCATTATCTAGTGTAGCGTATTGTGACGTTGTTGTGACAACCGGAGTGTATTCTTTAGTTGCGACACTGTGAAAGACAAGTTATGATGTGAGGAAGTGTAGAGATGAATAATGCAATCAAGAAAAACAAAATGAACGAGATTATTGAGCTCCATAAGGAAGATACTGCTGTATCAAAGTGCACCTTTGAAATTTCTGTCAGGTTTCAGCAAAACTCCACTTGGCAAGGGCAGATATTGTGGGCGGAAAAAAATATGAAGCAAAATTTCCGGAGCGTGCTGGAAATGCTCAGACTGATGGATGAAGCCTTAGCTGATGGCAAAAGCAAGTCAGTCGAGTGGGAAGACTAAAAAGCATTAAAAATATATAATATAACCCTCCAAGTTGATGTCTTTAATGCGCATCAGTTTGGAGGGTTTTTGTGTTTATAATTTTAGACATATGCCTTACAATGCGGACACTTATGATAATCAAAATCTATGTCCTTGCCGCAAGCATGACATTGCTTCTGCATGATACTGTTGCCATCAGTTACTTGTTGCTTGACGATACTTTTCGGGTTGCGAAACTCATTGATGAGCGCAATCGCTCTCATGGCGTGTCTTTTTTCAATGAAAATATGCTGCGCCTCATTTAAGAGCCTGCTTCCGGGCTGAGTCCTGACCTCTATATAATATGGTATACCCTCATCATCAAAAAGATCATGAAGCCACATCCTGTGTCTGATGGTCTCGTTGGTCAAATACTCTCCGGGGGATATGACAAATATGGGATACAAATCCTCAGTATCGGGTGGTAAAGTGGACTTTGCCCAAAGCTCCTGATGACTAAAAGGATCGAGTGTCTGCGTCGGCTCTTCATGGGCAGTATGCTTGGACTTTATTGATGTGTTTAAAATCGCATCTCTATCTTTATCTTTTCCAAATATTTTTCCCATATGGTATCGCCTCCCTCATGACATACTATACTTAAGAGTATACTGAATTTACTACTCTTTTACAAGACCTGTGAGCGTCTTGAGATGCACAATATGTCATAAAATGTCTTGTTGTGACTTTCGTGTGACAAAATTCGTGTTTTTGAGATAAAAAAGTCAATAATTGTGACACATGCGTGACAAAACAAGCGTATGATTCGGATATAGAGACAAAAATGTCTCAATAAAGAAGAATGGGTGCGGAAAATTCACAAATCGTGACATGCTTGTGACAACGATAGCGTACAATGAAACTATACTCAGCGAACAAATTTGAGGGGGTAATGACAATGGCTGACATCAATGAAGAAATCCTGGGTCAAGACCCGGAATTAGATGCTTTTAATGAAGCAGAAGCTGAAAGAATGGCGCAATGGGAAGCTGATGAAGCTGCGCGCTATGAAACCGAGAAAGCAGCTTTCGAAGAGGAACAAAGAGAAGCTAAAGAAGCATGGGAAGCTGAAGAAGCCGCGCGTATTGAATTAGAGAGAATTGCTTTTGAAGCGGAACAAGAGCGGCTGGAAGACGAGTTCAATAAAGCCGAAGACGAGCGTAGGGAAACCGAATGGCGAACTTACGAGGAAGAAAAAGCTGAGGCAGAACGCGAATGGAATGAAACTCAGAGAGAACTCGAAAAAGATGCGCGTGATGCTTATGATGTAGAGAGGGAAAAACACGAGAAAGCGTTTGACCTGTCTGAGAAAGAGCGTGAAATTGGAGAGCGCGAAGATTTTGGTGAACAACAAAGATTAGACAAGGAAGTGTTTGACCAATCTGAGATAGCACGTGAAATTAAAGAGCGCGAAGATTTTGATGAACAACAAAGATTAGACAAGGCAGCGTTTGACGCTAAAGAAACACAACGTGAAATTGATGAGCAGAGAGATTTTGACGAGGCAGAAGCAGCACGCTTAGCACGGTTTGAAAAACATGAAGAAATTCGTGAAATGAGAGAATATAGAAGCTTTATGAAATCTGAAGCGCAACGTCTTGCAGACTTTAGAGCGGAAGAAGACGCACGTGCAATTCGTGAGGAAGGCTTGTTTGATCAAGAGCAAGATGGACTGCACAAAGAGTGGCTTGATTCGATATATCAAGACTACTTGGATGCATATGGCGAGTGGGAAACAGCGTACAAAGCATGGGAAGAAGCGCTGGCACAACACGGCATTGATGTGGAAGACTACGACAGAGTTCTGGGTGAATATCTTGCCGCAATGGATAAATACTTGGTGGAAGAAGCAGCCTATCAAGATGCTCGAACGCGCCATCAAGAAGCACTTGATGCGTGGAATGAGTTTCAAGAGGGTGTAGAAAACGGAACTGTTGAAGCCTTTAGCTATCGGGAAATTCCGAATGCCCCACCATCATCAAGTAATATCAACGGCAGCACATATTTAGAAATAGCCAATGGTATCGTGCTCTCCGGAGGCGGTAATGCACCGTTTATTGTCACCGTATCCGATGGAGCAATGCAAGGTACATTTACCCTGACACTCAAAAACGGAAATGTATACACATACCATGAATTTACAGTCAACGGTGTGGGTGTCCATAATGTAACGATTGTCAATCAATCAGGGTCTTCCGGCTTTGGCCTCAGCGAATATACCTCAACCGGTATGCCGGTATTTGGACTCGAACCACCCAGCCCGCCGATAGAGCCGGGCGATATACCGACCGCACCGCCCCAAATCGGAGAGAGTCCGGAAGAACCCATATATGTCAGAGGCGTATATGAGTTTAAGGCTAATGAATTCGACAAAGGAGAGTTCGTCTTCACTCCGGGTGAATTCGAAGAAAGAGAGTTTGTGTTCATCCCCGGACAATTCGAAGAAGGGCAGTTCGTGTTCGACCCCGGTGAGTTCGATGAAGGAGCGTTTGTGTTCATCCGCGGCGAATTCACCTACGATGAGTTTGAATTTGAGGGAGAGGCATTTATATACGGTGACTTTGCCTTTGAACCCGGCCAGTTTATCCCCGGAATGTTCAATCCCGACACCGGCGAATTTATACCGGGAACATTCAACTTCCAAACCAACGAATTCGTCCCCGGAACTTTCGTACGCAGCGAGCCGGGTGAGCCTGTTGTAATAGGCGGCGGATCTGCTGAGCCGGAGGATCAACCCACAGTGGTGGTTGAAGATGAGCCTGCCCCACTGGAACAAGCCCCAGAGCCTGTAGTATATGAACCCACAGTAGAGGAGGCATCGACTCCGGAGGTTGTGGATATGCTTGAAGCGGAAGTGCCGCTGGCAGCGTTGGAAGAGGGCTACTACGAAAATGAGGCACCACCGGAGATCGAAATGGTCTTGATGGAAGAGGATGTCCCGCTGAGCATGATGCCACAGACAGGACTTGCCGATATCAGCTCGGTACTGACCTCCGGATTTATCCTCTCAGCACTGATTATGGCTGTGATCTCACACAAGATCCGCTTGCTGAAAAGAAAAGCTGATGCAGAGTCAGTACTTGAAGCAGACTAAACTCAATAACTCCATGCGTTCTTATAGCGCGCAGATGTAATCTCTCTTAAGTTAGAGCCGATTGCTCCCACAATCGGCTCTAACGCCACAATCAGTTAGGTTAGGGGTTGGTGGATATGACAACAACAGAAAAAAACACCAAAAAGAAGAGCGCAAAGAAAACTTTGAGGATTCTTTATATCGCACTGGGGCTGTGTGCAGCAAGTGTTTTGATATTCGGCATATGGTTGGGAACGGATGTGCTCTTAGAGCGTCAAAGCCGAAATCACTACACGATGCTTGCCACAGGTGTTGAGACTCGTCCACGCAATTTTAGCGCAGCGCCGCTGTCTGATAGCGTAAGTGCGCCGACCGGTGGTGATGTTCAAGCACGTATAACGTCAGAACCTTGGATGGCCTATATGGATTTTGAAGCGCTGGGTGCGCGGATTTCTGCACTCACCGGTTGGATCAGATTGGAAGGCACTGCGATTGATTACCCCATAGTACAGTGGACAGATAACTACTTCTTTTTGGGTCATCTGCCTGATGGGACGAAGCACAGGAGCGGTTCTATTTTTGTAGATTACAGGAACAATCCGGATTTATCTGACAAAAACACAATGATCTACGGACATATGTCTCAAACGGATGATATGTTCGGCGCATTAAAATATCTGAGAAATCAAACATTTTTTGATGAGCACAACATCATATATATTTACACGCCGCATGCTGACTTTGCACTCATGCTCTTTTCGGTGTATCTTGTCGATTCAGGTGTCGAAACTCCACCGATCAGCTTTAAAGATGATGAAGGCTTCTTGCGCCATGTTGCCGAGACCAAGAGACGCTCAATAGTGCAGAGCGATGTGGAGGTTGGGGCAGATGACAGGATCGTGAGTCTTGCTACTTGTGCATATGATTTTGCAAATGCACGGCTTGTAGTCGTAGGGAAGCTGGTGCAGTTCGGAGGGGTGGAGTGAATGAAGACATCCTTGTCATTGAAGCGCAAAGCGAAGGGTATTGTACAAGATATTGCAAAAGTAAGATTCTTCGCTGCGCTCAGAAAGACAAAACGGTGGGGTTAGCTTAAGGGTAGCGTATATCAACTACTCTACCGGCAGGTCTGTCAATAACCGCCGAATCATATCCAGCGCATGTGAAGCGCCGCCAATACGTATACGCTCCCGATCATGGAAGAGATGAGGGCTTCTGCAATACGTATGATCATTTGAGCACAGTGCGATGAAGATCGTTCCGGGCGACTGCCCGGAACTGTCTGTTTCAGGCCCTGCGATACCGGTGATGCCGATGCCGATATCCGCATTGAATTTATGCCGGACACCTTGAGCCATGGCCAGAGCGACCTCGCGGCTGACTGCGTTGTTGTCGGATATGAGATCCTGCGGTACATCCAAAAGCGCAGTCTTAGCATGCGCGCTATAGGCTACGACACTGCCCATAAAGACCCTTGATATTCCCGGGACATCGGTAAGCCGCTTAGACAACAAGCCGCCGGTGCAAGACTCTGCTACAGCGAGGGTAAGACCACGCTCTTTGAGTAGGTGAAAGACAGTGTTTTCCAGACTGTCGGTATCCACGCCATAGACAATGTTGCCGAGTACATTTTGTATTTTTTGCAAGACAGGCAGCATGAGATCTTGTGCATCTTGCCTAGATGATGCTTTTGCAGTGAGTCGAAGCATCACCTCGCCGTCTTTCGCATAAGGCGCAAGGCTGGGATTGTTCAGCGTTTCCATGAGGTCAATGAGTTTTTCCTCAACGGCACTCTCTCCGAGACCGAATATATGTATGTTGTGGGAGTGGATTTCGGCTTGTGAGAGCGCTTTCAAATAAGGCTCTGCACAAATTTTGAGCATACTTCTACACTCGCGAGGAGGGCCGGGCAGCATAATGACATGTTTGCCTTCGGCTTCAAATGCACAGCCCGGTGCAGTTCCAAGCTCGTTTTCAAATATGATGCAGCCTTCAGGCAACTGTGCTTGCTGAAGGTTGTTTTCGGTCATCTCTATTGCGGGGATGCGATTTGCAAAGAAATCCCTGATTTTGTGAGCGATGTCTTCATGGAATATGAGTTTTTTACCAAATGCTTCTGCCAGTGTTTGCTTGGTCAAATCATCATATGTCGGTCCGAGACCGCCTGTTGTGATGATGATATCTGCGCGGATTTTGGCAATCTCAACAGCCTCTTTGAGCCGTGTTGGATTGTCTCCGACCACCGTATGAAAATAGACATTTATGCCCAGTTTAGATAGCAGCAAAGAAACATCCTGTGCATCAGTGTTGACAGTGTTCCCCAATAATAGCTCGGTACCTACACCTATGATCTCTGCTTTATATTCACGCACGTGCAAAACCCCATTCTTTTATAAATATGGTGACTTTTAGACTTTGCAGACCACTTGATTATATGTCAATCGTAACCCGTTCAATGGCATCTATAGCCTCCTGAACAAGTGACTCAATATCCAATGCTTCTTCTGCGTCAAGCACCTCGGCTATTTTGGGCTTTGTACGCGGACGCCGGGGAGTAAAGACGGTGCAACAGTCCTCATATGGTAAAATTGAAGTTTCATATGTGCCGATGACACGTGATCTTTCGACGATTTCATTTTTGTCCATCGCAAGCAGGGGTCTGAAAGTAGGAATGGACAAACAAGCCTCTGTGACCGCCAGCGCTTCGGCGGTTTGACTGGCGACCTGACCAAGATTCTCGCCGGTTACAATAGCGGTACAGCCATTGTCTATCGCAATGCGTTCGGCGATGCGCATCATGAATCGGCGCATGATGATGGTCATGAGACCCTCGGGACAGTTTTTGCCAATCTCTTCGGATATATGCGTAAAGGGTACCAAATCAACCTTGAGGCGGCCACAGTATTTTGTGAGCAGTTTGGCTAGTTTAAGCACCTTGTCTTTGGCCATCTCAGAAGTATATGGCGGTGTGAAGAAATGTACAGGGATCACTTGTACGCCGCGCCTTGCGATCATATGCGTGGCGACAGGACTGTCGATCCCTCCGGACAGCAGTGATACCATGCGACCGCCAACGCCAACAGGCAACCCCCCTGCGCCCGACTCCGCAGGTCCATGCACATATGCGGCAAGATCACGAATCTCTATATTGACCGTAAGTTCGGGATGATGCATATCGGGTTTGAGATGGGTAAAGTGGTCGTGCAGCAGCCCGCCGACATATTGAGAAAGCTCAATAGAACCCATTGGAAAACGCTTGTCCGCACGTTTGGATTCTACTTTGAATGAATTTACTGTGCGGAGCGTAGGGCCAAGATATTCTATAGTGGTCTGAAGTATCGCATCTTTGTCCTTGGCACAAGCCGCAGCGCGTGTGACAGACATTGCGCCGAAAATCGCTTTGCAAGCTTCAAAAGCCTCATCCATACGCGCATCATCCTGCGGCTCCACATACACGGTGGATTGCATGCTGTATACTTTAAATGTGCCGAATGTTTTTAATCTGCGTCTGATATTTGATAAGAGTTTTACCTCGAATTCCCGCCGATTTAATCCCTTGAGTACCATTTCACCTTGTTTGAGCAGTATTATGTCGTTCATTTGTATCATAAGCTCCAATCCATTGTTTATGCAAGAAGCAAAGCCGTACGGCTTTTCGCATTCCGTATTGTATCACACATTTTGTAAAAATGAAATTTGACGATATTGTATGGCTTCTGCAAGATGTGAAATCATGATGCGGTCAGCATCATCAAGATCGGCAATGGTTCGTGCCACACGCAGTATCCGGTCATATGATCTGGCGGTCATGGCCAGTCTTGAATATGCATCACGCATGAGCTTCTTGCATTCGGGAGACAGAGCGCAATGCTCCTGAATCTGCTGTGTGCCAATGTGTGCGTTGCAGCTGATTTTACTTTCCTGATATCGTCTGCGCTGCATGTTGCGTGCGGCATTGACTCGCTTGCGTATGGTACATGAAGATTCGGCCTCGCGGACTTCAATAAGTTCTTCATACTCAAGAGATGGAGCTTCAATATACATATCCAGCCGGTCAAGAAGCGGCCCGGATAGGCGCTCATGATACTTGGTAACAGAGTGTGCAGAACAGATGCACCGACCGGACTTATGTCCGACCCAACCGCATTTGCAAGGGTTCATTGCGCATACCAACATAAATCTGCTGGGATAGGTGACTGAGGATGCGGCACGTGAGATGGTGACTTGACCATCTTCAAGTGGTTGGCGCAGCGCCTCTAAGACATCGCGACTAAATTCCGGCAGCTCATCGAGAAATAGAATGCCATTATGTGCCAAAGATATCTCGCCGGGTTTAGGGTTAGACGTGCCGCCGGCGATGGCAGGTGCGGACACGGTATGATGCGGTGAACGAAATGGTCTGGAAGACATGATGGGTCGCTCTCTGCTCGTAAGACCTGCGACAGAATGAATCTCAGTCGTTTCAATCATTTCGTCCCGGCTCATGTCCGGAAGGATTGTCGGCAGACGCTTAGCGAGCATACTCTTTCCTGCACCCGGTGGGCCAACGATCAGGATGTTATGACCTCCGGCAGCGGCGACTTCGAGTGCACGCTTGACATGCTCTTGCCCTTTGACCTCGGAAAAGTCAGGGGCAAAACTGTAATCCGGCGTGGGCGTCTTGGGCGAAATAGGTTTGATCGGTGAAATTCCTCTTAAGTGCGACATCAGATCATGGACATGTGCGACAGGGTAAATGGCGACATCGGAGGCATATGCAGCCTCTGCGGCGTTATCAGCGGGTACGAACAGATGTTTTACGCCGAGTTTTCCGGCGCAGAGTGCCATAGGTAATGCCCCGGAAATGTGGCGCAGTTCTCCGGTTAGGGACAGTTCGCCCAAAAAGGCGGTATCTCTGGGTAGTGGAGTGATATTTCCTGCGGCACAGAGTATGCCCAACATCACAGGCAAGTCATATACGGTTCCGGCTTTTTTGGTATTGGCCGGTGCAAGATTGACTGTGATTCTGCTCATAGGAAAGGGCATGCCGCAAGTTTTGGTTGCGGCTCTGACGCGCTCGCGCGCCTCCTTGACGGCGGCATCGGGTAGCCCCACGATGTCAAAGGCAGGTAACCCAGAAGCCACATAGCACTCGACAGATACTTCATATCCCCTGATGCCGCCCAAACCGAATGACCTGACTTTCGAGACCATGATGATTACCTCGATTTTTAAATTTGGGTCTGATCAATACGCGAAATGTGCTTACACCGACGGTGTTTTGATCGATGAACGCTATTAGAATATCATAGAGTCATTCATCATTTCAATCATCATTTGATCCAAAGTGGGATTGTTTTTGACTATAATGTGAGATATAATGAGCGCTGTAGACGCATCGTGAAAAGTGTCTTGAAAATCCCACATAACGATGAATCGGCTATGTCATATATGTTATTTTAAAGGCGGTTGTTATTAGAATATGAAAGAGAAATTTGTTCCGGAGTATAGTGGCTCATTGCGCAATCACATGATCACTGTCCCTGAAATCATAGACACATGCGGGGGTATCCGGATTTTTGGTAAGCTGATAAAATCACTGGTATTCAGCACGGATATTGCGATCATTCGCAACACCAATGCAGATGCAGTTATCGCAGTATATCCGTTTACACCTCAGCCGATCATATCCCATGCGCTGATCATGGCGGCGGATATTCCGGTTTTTTGCGGTATTGGCGGAGGTACGACTACCGGTAAGCGGGTATTGCATCTGGCATCGGATGCCGAATTTCAAGGGGCGTTTGGTGTGGTGCTCAATGCGCCGACTGCTGATGCAACCATAGAGGGTGTGCGTGAAGCGATTGATATTCCCATTGTCATAACGGTGGTCAGCGAGTATGATGATATTGTGGCGAGGGTTAGTGCAGGTGCAACGATACTCAATGTGTCCGCGGCGGGAAAAACGCCGTGGCTTGTTGCGTCGATCAGGGAAAAATTCCCGGATATAGCTATTGTTGCGACCGGAGGGCCTACTGATGAGGCTATTGCTGAGACGATCAGTGCAGGTGCCAATGCAATTACATGGACTCCGCCGACTAATGGTGAAATTTTTAAAGATATGATGGAAAGATATAGAGTGCAGTCTCGTGAAAAGTCCGGAAAGTAAAAAGTAACATCAGTTTGGACATATGTGTACATAAAATGTAAAATGTGAACATTTTATTGTGATTTATGAATGATATATTACAAATGATGTTGACTTTGTGCATGGGTTGGAGTAGAATGCGCTTTGATAATGTGCGACATTGGAGTGTTATAGAGTTACCATGAGGTTTTCTAGAAAAGTACTTGGCGTTTTCTCACTTGCTGTGATCTGGATCGTGTTAAGAGAGAATTTTAGCCTTTTTGATGTGGCGTTAGGCGTTGGTGCGGGTATTGCATGTTTGTTTTTTGCCAACCGCTTTTTACCGGCCGAGCCGTCTGAGGAAATTAAATTATCCAGACTGATCACATATCCGTTTTGGTTGGTAGGGCAGATTTATCTGTCCGGATTTTTTGTGATCAAGATGATTGTTTTAGGAGCCAGAGCTGATATCGTACACTTTAATACCCGCTTAAACAGCAATGTGCTCAAAGTGATTATGGGCAATTCCATAACCCTTGTACCCGGAAGTATCACTTTGGATTACCACGATAGTGAGTACACTGTTGTTTGGATGCGTGCAAAAAACGCCTCTAAACCAAAAGGTGATTCCGGCAATGCAGTCAAGGGTAAATTGGAAGCTCGGCTGATAAAGGCCGATTGCAGGGAAGGCGAGTAGCGATGAATATGCTCATGATTTTACTGGGAATTATTATAGCATTCATTTTGCTATGTATATTACGTGCGCTCATTGGTCCGTCTATTTGGGACAGATTATTGGGTTTAAATCTGGTGACCACGAAGGTTATTGTGGTGATCGTCCTGTTTTCATCTTTAAATGATTTGCCCTATCTGTTAGACCTCGCAATAGTTTATGCACTGATTGGTTTTGTAGGGACTATTTTTGCCGCCCTATTCTTTATGGGAAGGGTAAAGGAGGTTGGAACTTAAATGGAGATGGCACAAATACAGCTCTTGGTGAGCAATATCGTCATTATTGCAGGCGTAATATTTATGGCGTTCGGTGTTATTGGACTTTTTCGTTTTAAGAACTTCTATCTGAGAATCATGTCAAGCTCAAAAATTGACACAGTAGGTACACTGACGATAATCTTTGGTATGGCCATTCGCCATGGGTTGAGTTTTTTTTCGGCCAAATTACTCTTGTTGGCGGTGATCTTGATTGTGCTTGGGCCGTTATGTAATCATATGGTTGCACGATCTGCGTTTCTTTCCGGACACAAGGCGACCGGAGGTAAAGGGGATAAACCGGCCAGCGATAAAAAATTGGAAGAGGATGAGAGGGCATGACCGAAGCGTTGCTCTTATTATGGGTGGTGTCGGGTATATTGATTTTGCAAGAGCAGACAGTATACCGTATGGTGATTTACCTAGGTGTTTTTTCACTCATAACAACGATTATATTTCTATTTCAAGGTGCACCTGATGTAGCGCTTGCCAGTGCTTCTGTCAGTGGGTTTTCTACGATATTTCTTGTGGTATGTTTTGAGAAATATTATGGATTTCGGGATAAGCCGGTCAGGCGCAAGTCATTTAGAGCACATTTTAAGCCTGCCCAAATAGCACAGGGACTGGCGGCACTTGCCTTTTGTGTGATTATGTGCCTGATGTTTATTCGCTTTATTCCGGGCGGTTATGCATCTACCTATCTAATGTACCAGTATATCACGATGTTCCAAAGTGATGTGGGCGGCGAAAATGCAGTAACTGCGATTTATCTGGCCTATCGTCTCTACGATACGGTGTTCGAGGCACTTATGTTGGTGGTGAGTGTGGTTGCGGTTGTACACCTTTCCCGATTTGATGAGCTTTCATTCGATGATGGTGAGCAAAGCGAAGTGCGGCACTCCAAGATAGCCATACGCACCATACGCTGCATATGTTCGGTGATCATTCTTTTTGGTATATATCTTATTGCCAATGGACATATTTCACCCGGCGGAGGATTCCAAGGCGGGGTTGCGATTGCAGTGTTTTTCGTGTGCAGATATATGATATTTAATATCTATGATATCAAGATAAATACAGTGCTCAAGGATGAAAAAATCGTATTTTTAGGCATCATACTCGTAGCGGTATTTGCGATTTTCTTGGGTGTACATCAGTATTTTCCATATCAGCATTTGCCGCTGTTCCAGACGATTTATATGCTTATGATGAATACGCTCATAGGCATCAAGGTGGCGTTAGGATTTTTGATGTTATTTTACAGATATGTTGCAGTTGATAGACGGCGCTAATTGCGTTTGTGATGTACTGAGGCTGCTGACAAGGAGGAAAAAACATGCGGATGATGGAAATTGTTCCCATAGTCGTGTTTTTTATGGGAATGTTCGGACTCATGACAAGCAAGAACATAATAAAATCAATTGCTTGTCTTGTTTTGCTTGAGATGGCCGTAATTGTGTTTATTCTTGGGCTTGCTTTTCGAACGGGTATCTTGCCCCCGGTCGGGCAAAGCTTGGAAAATGTCTATAGTGTAGCCGATCCTCTGCCGCAGGCGCTGATGATTACGGCCATAATTATAGGACTTGCTGTAACGGCAATAGATTTTACAATGATTATTAACCTTGTGCGCAGATATAAATCAACGGACTGGGACGAGGTAAAAGCTATGAGCACGGAGAATTTTGACGAATGCTAACATATTTTGTGTTGACCCCGATTGTTATTGCTGTATTTTTGTATCTGTTTTCGTCTAACAAGACGAGCAGGATTATTGCTATTGTTTTGCAAGCCGTGTTCACCGGATTTGCTGTTTATCTGCTTTTGCAGACAAGGCAGTTGGGTGAGGTGATTACTTTTGTCGGTAATTATGAAGGGCTGTTGGGCGTAGTTTTACGAGCGGATATGATGGCGGCGGCCTTTGTGCTGCTGACAACTGTTTTGTTTTTGGTTGTGTCGATCTATAGTTTGCACGAAGATAACAGTAAGCTATTTTGGCTGCTGATGTTTATATGGGAAGGTATCTTGATTGGTATTTTTCTCAGCCGTGACTTTTTTAATGTCTTTGTCTTGGCAGAAGTCGCAACGGTTGTTGTTGCTGTGTTGATTATGTACGATAAAGGCAAGCGCAGTATGTTTGATGGGCTTGTGTTCTTAATGGCCAATACGGTGGCAATACAGTTTTATCTATTCGGTATCGGGTATATTTATTTTCTGACCGGTGTTTTGGATATGCAAGTTGCTGCTGCGTTTATTGCCAACTTGGATAGGGAAGTACTGATTTTACCTTATGCGCTTTTGATGACTGCTATTGCATTTAAAGCGGCAATAATTCCGCTATACAGTTGGCTTCCTAAAGTGCAGGGCATTCCAAGGGCACCTTCGGCCGTGGCGGCGCTGCTTTCAGGGCTTCATGTCAAGAGTGCAATATATTTATTTATACGATTCCAAGATGTTTTTGCACCTGTGGCCTCGACAGAATTTTTCTTGATCATAGGACTTATAACGGCGGTTGTTGGTGTGATTATGGCTGTTTCGCAAGTGGATATAAAGCTGCTGTTGGCCTATAGCTCAACCGCACAGGTGGGTCTGATTATAGCGGGGCTTTCAATTGGTGATGCTTACTCTTATATAGGCAGCTTGTATCACATGATCAACCATGCGTTGTTCAAGGTTGCGCTGTTTTTGATTGCAGGTGTGCTTGAAGATATGTATGGTACACGTGATATGCGTAAGATCAATGGGATTTTTAAGAAGGATAAGTATATTGGCATAGCGATTGTTTTGGCCATTTTGGGTATAACGGGTGCGCCGCTGTTTAATGGCAATGTTTCTAAGTATTTTATAATGAGCGGTGCAGACACTGTAGTCAATACGGTGATGATTTTGATAAATCTTGGAACGATCCTTGTCTCAATCCGATTTGCCGCAATGTTGTTTGGGCAGGCAGATGAGTCATTTGTTGGAAAGAAGACTGCAAAGTCCAGTGATATTTCAATTTATTTTCTGGGTGTGTTGTGCTTTGTGGGTGGGATTTTCGGCGAGGAAATTATGTCTTTTCTCTTCAATGTGCATTTTCAAATGTCGTTTTATGGTTTTATAGAAAAGCTGATTATTCTGACAGCCAGTTGGATCGTTGGGCTTTTGGTTTATCGATATGTGCTCAGGGGAGATAGGAATTATAAGATTTTTAGGCGTATTCGGGCGATTGATTTGAATTTCCGTGGCATTTGCTTTTCAATCGGTGCGTTTTTTGTTGTGATTTTAGCTGTGGTTGGTTTCTTATATTAGGGATTTTTATTCTATATTTTAGGGTTGACGCAGTGGCTCTGCGGTGGTACTATGTAAGCAGCCGAAAGGTAACTCGTAAACGAAACAATATCTAACTGAAGACCTCGGAGGTGCGACTCCGAGGTCTTCAGTGTTCTTGCGGTTGGGCTAATTGTCATCAAGATACTCATCTAACCACTTGCACACGTAGTATGCGACTACACCTGCCATGACAGCACCTATAAACTCGTAAACCAAACAATATCCCCCTCTCCGTGTCGGATTGGGTATGGATGACAACGAGAACACTTTACGGCATGATGCTGAATATGCCAATGAAGTATTGTCTTTTTTGAATTTACCCAAATACTTGTTATTTTATGATTGGCATGTTATTATCTTCGGAGTATTAAAGAAGGAGATGGTTTAGTTATGGAAAAATGCGGTTTTAAAAAGTATTGCGCAGAATTTATAGGTACGGCTGTGCTCGTTTTTATGGGATGCGGTAGTGCCGTATTCTTGGGTGCCGCGGTGGGAGGCGGTCACTTAGCCGTTGCGCTGGCATTTGGTTTGTCAATCGTTGCAATGGCCTATGTTATTGGTAATGTTTCGGGTTGTCATATCAACCCGGCAGTTTCTTTGGGGGCGCTGCTCGATAAGCGCATCAGCGGAAAAGATTTTATTGGCTATGTAATCGCTCAGATTGTCGGTGCTATTGCGGGTGCAGCGCTTCTTTTTGCAGTATCGTCTATAGCAGGTATCGATTTTACAGGCAGCCTGGGTTCAAACGGTGTGGCTAATGCCGGTGGCATCGGTGGCGGTTTGCTCGTTGAAGTCATATTGACTTTCATATTTGTGCTGACAATTCTGGGAGTGACTGCTGACTCATCCAAAGGCAATGTTGCCGGGATCGTAATTGGTTTGACGCTGACATTCGTACACATTGTCGGCATCCCTCTGACAGGCACATCCGTGAACCCTGCACGGAGTATCGGACCGGCTCTTTTTGCAGGTGGTCAGGCACTCACTGATCTTTGGGTGTTTATTGTAGGCCCATTGGTCGGCGCTGCGCTTGCGGCTTGTGTATACAAGCTTGTTTGTGCCACTAAAAAAGCCAAATAAATTAAAAGCGTGAAAAAAGCACTGGCGTTTACGATTTCAAAAATCGTAAACGCCAGTGCCATTGTTTGAAAGTGGGTTGGTTACGTTTTGATAAAATACCTTTTACTCAGCAGGTATACGTAACTGCCAGCCGATTCGTAACATCCGAGGGTTGGTTATTATATCCCGGTTGAGCTCAAATATCTCACCCCATCTGGAGCTGTTGCCCAATAGCCTACCTGCGATTCTGTACAGAGAATCACCGGCACGGACAGTGTAAGTCCTGTATTCATTTGCCGGAGCTGGTGGCGTTGGGGGAGTCGGCGGTGCAGGAGGAGTCGGAGGCACCGGAGGTGCTGGGGGTGCTGGAGGAGGTGGCGGCGGAGCAGTTGGCTCTTCTACCTCTTCGGGCTCCGGTACACCTACAGCCGGATATACTTCTCTGATTCCAGGGTTTGCGAAAAATCCACCGATGTTATATACATTTACAAATCCCAAGGTCGAAACTGACCTTGCCGCAGGAACAGTCCTGCTTGCGGATCCTCAGTAAATGAATATGTGAATATCTTTATACGACATATCGGGATCAAGATTTTCACGTTGCGTATCAGTCAAATCATTTTCGATGAAGTTGTGCCAAGCGGCGAGTACATTGCGTTGGAAGTCTGCATGAGTAGTTATGCCTTCTTCTACAGCCACTGCATTTGGCCACGGAACATGTATATCGCCTACGACATGGCCTTGATCATCTCTTTCTGCAGGTCTGCGCGTATCAATGACGATGACCGGTATGTCGGGATTTGCAAATACGGCGTAGCTGCCTTCGGGATTGTCTGCAAATTCATCGCTATGGAAACTGTATGTGAATGGACCTATTGCATTACTTAAAGCTGAACTGGGGATATCATCTGCGACCGCTTGAACACGGAACCAAAATTGTCCCTCGCTGAGCTTGTCGGAAAACTCAATATTGACATCTAAATACAGTGCGTCTATGTCCTCAACGTAAGCAAATGCTTCATCTGGGTTGTAGGTGCTTTCGTCTTCAAAGACGAAGACCGTATAGGAATCACTGTTTTCAACTTCAGTCCATGAGAGTCCCATTGGGCCTCCGAATGCAAGTGTTTCTATATGCCCTCTATTGAGCACTAAGTTTACTGGGGTACTTAAAGATTCTGCGTCTGTGCGTTCAGATGCGGTAGCTGATATTGCGAAGCCTGACAGAAGTGCGACAAGCATAGTCACCATAACTATTGATTTGAACCATTTGAGCTTTTTCAAATTTTCATACCTCCTTAAATTTTTAAAATCCGGTAAATTGTTGTGTCCACGTTCTTTGTGGATGTGACGTTTTTGGTATCGGCCAAGCGTCCAAAGCCGGTATTGTCACCCCTTTCTGATTTTAAATGGACTATTTTACTCCAATAATACATGTGCGCATCAACGAGACTCAAATGATATCTCAATTCAATCTTGAGTAAAATTATCCAGTTTAAAAGATCCTAACATATGCGCGGTGGGTTGTCAATGAATAATATGTGAAATATTTGTGTATAAGACGAAATGTTACGAAATCACAATGAGCGAAAATGAAAAAAGCATGTCCGGATTGTCACGAATGAGTTCAGTGACAGAATCAATCGTTGCACCCGGTGGATGCGCATTTTCAAGACCTAGGGCGGCAGACCTCTGCCGGGCAAAACTATCATTATAAACAACAAACAGACCATCTTCAGCCCGATACACTATCGCAATAAAATGTGCGGCGCGTGTGTGCGTATAGGCAAGGATGCTGACTCTTGAATTCCTGATTGCATCATCAAGATTTAAGCTGCGCTGAGGGAAAAGCACATGATTGACATCATATCCCAACGCTCTGAAAAGCCCTTCTATGGCGTGAGGAAATGTACCAAACATGCCGCCCAGAACCGTCCCGCGCCTCGTTTCAAAATGATTGACAATCTCCGCAGGGTGCATGGGACTTTCTAAGATAATCAATGCATTATATGCGGAAATCCATCCGCAGCCGTTATACCATCCTTCATTGAGCCCCGGATGAGTGCCCATCCTAATTTGATTGGCCGGAGGCAGTGCTTGGTTGTTTATTAAAGTATTTAAGTCAAAGAAGATGCTGCGATTATGTTCATAGTTTGAGCTCAGTGCCTCGGATTCATCCCTTACAGTGGCTTCTGAGCCATCTTGTGCATCTCGTAGCGCATTGTCTTGTGCGGCAGCGGAAGCAGCAGTCTCTGCGGTCAGCGCTTCTAATATTTCCAGGGCTTCTTGCTCGGCTTGAAGTGCTTGCCGCCTGCGCTCTTCAATTCGCCGCTCCACGAGGTCTATATTTGTGTGTATAGAATGGACACTTCGGCTGTCGCCAAGTTCTTGATAGATATACAGTGCGCGTTGGAAATGTGCGATAGATTCATCATAATTGCCGCTATGAAAGCTGGCTGTTCCTTGTGCTTCAAACGCACCGGCTTGTGCACGCTTGGCTGCAATAATCAGTTCTTCAGCATGTGTCATGCCGTCTATTGCCAACATTTTACCGTCCACGAAAAAAAATGAAACAGCCACAAGAAAAGCGTCTTGGTATAAAGTGAGGGCATCATCAAAACGCTCAGATGCAATCATGCGATCAGCATGCTCCATAAGCGCATAGAAATGAATATAATTATCCATTATTGCGATTAAATCGAAGATGAAATCGGGGTTGAGTGCGTCTAAATCGAAGGCATATTCCAGCGATTGCAAGTATGCGGTTCTTGCGGCTTTATACCGGTCTGTGTCAAAATGGTTGTTTCCAAGAATCAACTGCTTTGCCAGTTGGATTTGTGTATTTGCTATTCTTTGCGCATCGTCATCACGCAGTCGCTCGGCCAGTAGTTGCGCTTCGGTGGACTCCGTCAGTGCGTGTTGTATTTCGGTGCGTTCGAAGTATACATTTGCGGCAGCGATATGGTTTTCCATATCAGTGCGCAGGTGATGTATGTGTGATTGCCATAATAATACAGACACGATCAATATAATCAAAGCGGTTATGAGCGTGATTATGGTGATCGTGCCTTTTTTCATTTCAGTTTCTCTTTCCAATTCGTAGTTATAGTAAGAGTATATTATTTTGAGGTGTTTTAGTCAATGGATTTAAGGGTGCTCTGTAAAGTAACAGATGCGTGGTGTAGTATTATTCCTTCGTTTGTTCTTCTTGTGCTTTGGGTGCGGGTGGTGCGCCCAAAAGACCTTTTTTGAACATAATGACGATGGTCACCAACGAAGAGACACCCACACAGATGATGGCAATAATTTCGCCCTTTCTGCTTCCGGACTTAACCCCTGCAATATTCATGCCAGCAATGGCGCAGGGGAGTTTCATATTCATAATGTTTCCTGTAGTGCTTGAAAGGTACACGTCGCCTGCGCGTATGTCTTCGAGTAATTGGCTTGTTTCTGAGTATCGTGTGCTTCTGTTGGAAGAGCTCTTGCGCAGTCCAGAGTTTGAGCATTAGGGGCGAAATGCATCTCTAATCCACAACCGGAGCGCGGCGGATGAGCATGAAGTTACCCAAGGTACAAATAATGCCAAGTGCCAATATGGTGCATATGATGTTTAGCGGATTGGTGAAGAGTGTAGACAATGTGCCGCCAATCATATCAGAACTGTTAGAGAAAACGAGGTCAATAATATCACCAATCAGACGCGGTACAGCAAAAACAACAGTAGCGATGATGGCGACTGAGAAGATAACTTTGACCATCGTGCTCATGCGGTAATAGAGCAGACTGATTAAAGCGCCCAACTGCCAAGCAAAAAAGAATACCAGTGTCTGCAACAGCCATCCGCCGACATATCCAAGACCCGATATGTTGACCGCGGAGAAACGAAGCCATAGGGCATTGACGAAGACCAGATCGAGTAGTTCGAAAACCAACGCAAGTGTAGCCCCGCAAAGCAAGCTTGTAAGTAATGTGCTTAAATAGGTAGATTTGCGCCCCAGACCATGCTGCAAAAAGAATCTTAAATCTTCTCTGATGCCTACAATTCCGGTGATAAAGATCATGATCGTGAATATTGGGCCGACATTTATAAATGAGGATGTTTCAAAATGAAAATTTATCGGGGCAATATCAATGATGACCTGCCCTGCATCGCCAAAAGTGGCTGTGGTTATAAATAAGCTGATAAAAATCACGATGGCGGCCATGACAGCAAATGCGATGAGCAACGCACGAACCATGTAGTCGAGCTGATAACGTAATGCGGGCATTAATTTTAGTGTATTCATTATTGATCCTCCATAAAGCGTGCAACACTGTTGTTTTCGTCACTCATCAGTTGTATAAAATACTCTTGCAAATTCATTTTGCCAATTTCGAGTCCCGGAGGAATCTCCTCTGCGTTGGGTATTGCCCCACTAATGCTGGCTGTTTTTAATCCACCTAAGCTGCTATGAGATAGCACTTGCTTGCCAAGCAAATATTCGTCAAGCAGCGCAGCAGGCCCTGTGAGTGTGTAGCCATTGTGCAAAAGCGCTTCGCATGGTGCATCTTTTATAACGCGGCCATCTTTGATGATCATGCAATGCTCAATGATTCCGGCAACCTCGGCAATCAAGTGTGTTGAAATCACGATGGTGCAGGGATTTTTGGTATAGCACTCGATTAAGAGCTTATAAAACATATCTCTATGTTGTGCGTCAAGTCCCAAAACAGGCTCATCAAGCAGCAGAAATGGTGCATTGGATGACAGGGCGATGACGATCTTGAAAATAGTGGTATACCCTGTGGATAACGCTGTGATTTTCTTTTTCAGCGGGAGATTGAAGCGCTGAGCGATTTCAAGCGCCAACTCATGGTCGAAATAGGGATAAAATGCCTGCGCCCATTTGAGTGCATCTTTTACCCTCATGCTTTCCGGGTAATAATTTTTTTCGCCGAGCATGTATATTTGATTCAGTGCGTGGTCATTATCGACCATATTGACGCCATCTAAATTGAGTGTGCCGTTATCGGCAAAAATGCGGCTGGTGATGATATTGAGCAGTGTGCTCTTGCCTGCGCCGTTGTTGCCCAACAGTCCATATATCTTGTTTTCGCCGAACGCAACACTTACATTGTCGAGCGCTTGGGTCGAGCAAAAACGCTTGCTGATGTCTTTTACTTGAATAGTCATTATTGATACCCTCTTTCTACCATATCTTTTAAATCATGAGCGCCGATTTGAAGGCTCTTGGCTTCGCTGACCAGTGGCTGTACATAGTCGTCAAAAAACTGATCTTGCCGCTGAGCCAGCAATTGCGCACGCGCTCCTGTGCTGACGAACATGCCCAAACCTCGCTTTTTGTATATCAGCCCGGCATCTACCAGTTGGTTGACCCCCTTGAGCGCTGTTGCGGGATTTATTTTATACTGCATGGAAATTTCTGTAATGGATGGTACTTGTCCTTCTTCTTCATAAATGCCTGTAAGTATCGCGCCTTTCAGCCATTCAGATATGCTCTGGAATATTGGCTTATGCGGATCAAATATGGGTTGCATTGATGTATGCCTCCTTTGTGTAGAGATTGACCGGTTAGTTACTATAGTGATTAACCGCGAAACAAACATACCATGCCCTGAAGTGAATGTCAATACATTTTTTGAAAAAAGTTGAAAACACCCATCATAAGTGATAAGCTATGATCATTCGTGGGTTGTTTGAATGCCTGTGAATAGAAGCAACAAACTGAGCTATGTAGAAAGAAGGTGTGACTTGGATACCAAAGAATTATTAACGCGCATGAACGATGTACCCCATGTATCAGGTTACGAAGATGAACTGGCACAAGTGCTGACCGATGTATTTTCACAATACACCGAAGTATCAAAAGACAAATTCGGCAACCTTATTGCTCGTAAAAAGGGTACAGGCAAAGGGCCGAAAGTCATGTTCATGGCGCATATGGACGAAATCGGAATGATGGTATCTGTTTTGTGCGATGAAGGTTTTGTCAAGTTTTCCCGTATGGGCGGAATTGATGCCAGAAATATGTTGGCTCAAGAAGTTATCATTCACGGAAGAGAAAAGGTTTATGGTGTGATCGGTATCAAGCCGCCGCATCTGACATCGCCGAAGGAACAACAGAAACCTGTAGAACTCCACGACATGGTGATTGATACAGGATATAGCAAGGCAGAGCTGGAAAAGCTTGTTAAGCCCGGAGATATCATCACATTTAAGCAAGAGCTTGTCTCGCTGAAAAATGATAAAGTCGCGTGTAAAGCACTGGATAATATCGCCGGTATCGCAGCATTATATTGCGCTGTAAAGAACTTAGAACACTACAATCATGATGCGGATATTTATTTTGTGGCCTCCGCTCAGGAAGAAGTCGGTTGCCGCGGCGGCAAGACGGCGACCTACGCTATCAAGCCTGATATCGGTATTGCTGTGGATGTTGTATTCGGACGCACAGCCGGACTGGGAGAGCACGAATCTTATGAGCTGGGCAAAGGACCTGTGATTACGATTGGCCCCACGGTCACCAGAGCGCTCTTTGAAGATTTGAAAAATACCGCAGTGAAGAACAATACGCCGTATCAAGTGGAAGTTGCGCCCAGCGGAACCGGAACGGATGCGGATGCAATACTCATCACGCAAGGCGGTGTGTGCACCGGCGTGGTCAACATACCGCTGAAGTATATGCACTCTACGGTAGAGACGCTTATGATCAAAGATGTTGAAATGACCGGAAAGCTCCTGTCCGACTACATTATCAGCCTGCAAGACCGTGAGAAGGAGGATGAAAAATGCTTCTGGAAAAACTAACCTCAGCCTGTGGCCTTCCGGGTTTTGAAGATGAAGTCAGAGACATCATCAAAGCGGAACTTGAAAGACATGCAGACAGTATAAAAGTGGATAGAATCGGCAATGTCATTGTTTTTAAGAAAGGCAAGAAAGACAGTCCGCACATTGCGCTTAGTGCCCATATGGACGAAGTGGGGCTGTGCATCAACGGCATAGAAAGAGACGGAACGCTCAAATTTGCCTCGTGGGGTGTAGATTCCCGGATTTTGCCGTCCATGCATGTGCTTATCGGTAAAGATAAGATCAAAGGTGTTATCGGCAATAAGCCCATCCATCTTCAAAAGGAAGCGGAGCAAAAGCAGGTCTATGGGATAGATGCCATGTATATCGATATCGGATGCGATTCCAAAGAAGAAGCGGAAAAGCTTGTGCATAAGGGTGATTTTGTGGCTTTTTCCAGTCAATTTGTTGCGTTTGGCACGAACAAAGTCAAAGCAAAAGCGCTGGATGACCGGGTCGGTTGTGCTGCGATTATCGAAATTATGAAAATGGACTTGCCCATCAGTGTGACAGGTATTTTCTGTGTACAGGAAGAAATCGGACTCAAAGGCTCTGCCATCGCTGCTCAAAGTTTGGATGCAGATTTAGTGATTAACATTGAGGGTACGATTTGCGCCGATATGGAGGGCATTGAGGAAAGCAAGCGCGTCACCACTCAAGGCGCAGGGCCATGTCTGTCACTGATGGATATGACTTCGATATATTCGAAAAGATATCTTGAAGCGATCGTCAAGGTGGCCGAAGATGATAAAATTCCATATCAGTACAGACGCACAGGCATGGGTGCGACAGATGCCGGGCGTTACCACGCCGGCGGAGCGGGAACCCCATGCATCGGTATCGCCGTACCATGCAGGTATATCCATTCGCCTGTCTCGGTGATGCATAAAAATGATTATGAAAATTTGGTTAAGCTCATAGAGGCCTTTATCAAAAAAGGCGCAGAAAGGGTGATCGGATAATGAACATAGAGTTTTTAAAAAAGATGTGCGCAGCAAATGGTACATCAGGACATGAACAAGCCATCAGCGCTATCATCCGTGATGAAATAAAAGATCTTGTTGATGATGTAAGGACAGATGCTCTGGGTAATCTTATTGCCCATAAAAAAGGACCCGGCAAGAAGATGATGCTTGCCGGACACATGGATCAAATTGGTCTTATGGTGACGCATATTGACAAAGAGGGGTTTATGCGCTTTGCTGCGGTGGGTGGTTTTAATCCGACAGTGCTGGTTGCGCAGCGGTTTGTATTTCCGTCCGGACTTTTGGCTGTGGTGCAATGTGAGCGTCTGGATGATCCTAAAGATATGGCCATAGATAAGCTCTATTTGGATATTGGTGCTAAAGATGAAGCAGATGCAAAAAGGCTTGTAAAAATTGGCGATGTCTGTGTATATGCCACGTTACCATCAGAAAATGGGGATGTGTTGATTGCGCCTGCACTCGATGACCGCATCGGATGTTTTATCATGATTGAAGCGCTCAAGCAGCTCAAAAATCCTGCATATGATCTCTATTTTGTATTTACCACGCAAGAGGAAGTGGGACTCAGAGGTGCCAAAACATCGGCATATTCGGTAGATCCGGATTATGGGCTGGCCTTTGATGTGACGT
>WQVH01000007.1 GCA_009781695.1 Oscillospiraceae bacterium | reverse complement strand
CTTGGATGTTCAGTGATTGTAACTTTATGCAAATGGCCGCATCGGCATTTAGAGCCGGTGTCCATAACAACCCATATATGTACAGAACAGAGCATCCGCTTTTGAGCACCGCAAGATGGGGTGACGATATTGAAGCTGCACTTGAACCCAAATGGTTGCCGGATGATGACAGACCCGGTGTTTGGGGTGCGACTGTAAATGAGTGGGTGGACGAGCATAATAATTTCCACTTCTACATTCTTCAAAGACACAACAATGCAGGTAACTACGGCACATTCTTATCATATGATATAGCCGTAAGAAACACAGTGGCTGATGCATATGTTGTTGGCGGAGGACTTTCACTGACTACAGTAGGTACTCCAACGCCGGCCTCTCCGGGTAATTTTTCAAGGCAAAGAGTTGCACTGAGACACACCGGTACTCCAACAGCAACGGATATCGTTAGAATTACACTAGATGGAGACTTGGCTCAGCCTGTAATGCGTACAACACCCGGTGGCTATGAATATGTTGCGCATACCAGATATCAGGATGTTGTAATCCTCAACAATCTCTTTGCCCTCGCACCCGGTGAGACAATAGAGTTTGACGTATTCATCAGAGTTCCCGCTGATCATGTCGGCACAGAGTTTAATACGACTGATATCTTGGATATATTTGCACAATCAGAGACCAATGCGACAAAGAGTGATAGACTCAGCGGTGAAGAAATTGATTTGTCACTAGCTAATGCGATTGGCTTGATAAATGGTGCAAGCCCAATAGAAATAGTCATTGCAGGAGGAGAGAATGCACCGGTTGTAGCTAGAGCGACAGCACTAGTAACATATCTTAACAACCTGACAGGCATGGATGCATTTGATGTAACGCTTTCCGCTGAACTTGTTGATGGTCAGTGGGTTGTGACAGCGGTAAGAGGTAATGTTTCGGGCAGCACGACCGTTGTAGTGACATTTGTTGCGCCACCTCCGCCACCGTCAACTGGTGGAAGCTGGGGCGGAGACCAAACGCAACAATTGCCGCAACAACAAGTACCGCTTGCTGATTACGGTCGAGTAGCGCAAGCCGTTGCAAACACAAACGAGCGCAATGAAGGCACAAGCGTAGTTGTTTCCAATGTTACCGGAGTGATAGAAGCAGCTCCACCCGAAGATGCTGAAGGTTTGACACTGGTCACTATTGAACTTCCGGCAGGTGCTGCACGTCAAGCCACAGCAATGGCGATCCTCAACGATGATCTGACATTCACAGCCATTCCGGCCAGATTCAATGCTGATGGCAGTGTAACAGTTATTATCGCAGAAGGAGTTACTTTGGTGGCTCTGAGCGTGGAGTCGAATTTCATAGACATTGATCATCTGCTACAGCACGTTCAAGATGAGATAAACACAGCAGCAGCCAGGATGATCGTCCAAGGTGTGGGTAACAATCGTTTCGACCCAACAAGATCAGTGCTGACCTCTGAGGCGGTGACTATGTTTATGCGCGCCATGGGTATGCCTGCTGATGCGGATGCCCCGGCGGTATCCGGAGTAAATCAAGAAGCATGGTTTGCAGCATATCTCAATACAGCGGTTGCCAATGAACTCATAGGCGGCAATGTAAGCCCAACAGATCCGATGACACGCATTCAAGCAGCCGAACTTCTGGCCAATGCACTCGAAGTGTTTGGCATGAGACCTGAATTTACGGAATCAGAAATTGACGCATTGCTCAGTGAATTCTCTGATCTACAGGGACTAACTCAGACTCAAAGAGAAGCGCTTGCAGTTACTGTGTACCACGAAATCTTCCGCGGACATGTCGGTGGAACAATGGAGCCGAACGATCAGCTCACTCGTTCCCAGATGGCAAGCCTTGCCGTGCGATTTCAAAACCTTATTTTGAGTAGGTAAGCAAAAAACAGGTTATTATATAAATAGCCATCAGACATCGGAAGCGGCGTATATCACGCCGCTTTCGGCGCATTAACCCAATCAAGCGTTCCGGTAATCTTTAACTCAAGTGTCATTTTTTGCGCTGCCATCAAATGACATGAAGATGATATTATGATGGAGAAAGTATGGTGGATCATGGGCAGACCTATGATAAGATTTTTATTGCTGCTCATAGCGGCATTAGGTATATCTGTTCAAGCATTGTGCAGCAATTTAGGACGACATAGAGCAATTGCGGTGTATCCGATGAGTGTTTTTGCCCCTCTTGTGCATCACAGCCTTGATGCGATGTTGGTGTCTACAACAGACGTGCTCAGAGTTGAAATAATAGGTGTGCGGGTAGCACAGCTTAATGTGCGTCTGGGAGAATCTCGATATACAAACCCATCTTATATGATACATACAATTTACAGATTCAAAATTTTGGAAATATTCAGAAGTGATGCAGACACGAATATAGGGGATATAAGAGAAGTGGCACAATTGGGAGGATTTTATGGGAATGAAATCTGGATTCATCCTACGCTGCAACCATTTAGGGTGGGTGATAATCTCATATTGTTTCTCACCCCCCGAAGCATAGACGGCATGCCCGCCGCATTGAATGGCTATCGTAATGCAGCGTATCGATTTCCGCGGCCTGTGAGGAGGATGACTGACGCATTAGATGATAACCAGGTATTAGAAAGTTTTAATGCAAGCAACAATCTTACTTTAACAGCGGGAGACTTGCGGCGCATTGCAGAAATGCCGATTATTTTGGAAGCAAGTCAAAATGACTTGAAAATAGGAACTATGGAAGAGGAAATTTGGTTAAGTATAACAGCGAACCGTCGGTGGAATGTAAGCAGTGATGTTGATTGGATAACAGCATCAGGTGGTGTGTCAACAATTCGGCTTATTATAGAGACCAATGTAGATGCGGCTGAACGAATAGGAAGAGTAACTATGAATGTCGGGGGCGTTGAAGAAACCATTACGATAAAACAAGCCGGTTGGCCTGTGGATTGGCCGAGATTAACAATTTATCCGAGTACGGCCTATGTTACTGTTGGTGGGCGCATACAGCTAGAGGCTATAATTGAAAACCTAAATGGTATATCTGATGAAGTGCGATGGAGCACATTTGGAAATATATCGCCGGATACGCATATTGATGAAAGAGGTGTCCTTTTTGTTGGGAGCAGAGAAATGATGTTTACAGTGAGAGTGCATTTGGCATATAACCCGGCTATATGGGATAGTGTGACAATATTGACTCGCCATGCGTCTTGATCAAATATTATATTGGAATATGCGAAATAATGGTGCTTGAATATTTGTCAAAAGTAATATATAATCTTCAAACGATTTAACAAGTTAATACATTTGTGATTTAATGTACTATCTTGTTGGTGAAGAACAAACAATATGGAGGGAATTTTATGAGCAGAGCGAAAACGAGGTGGATATCGTTACTACTGGTTTTGATGTTGACGCTGAGTCTGATGCCGATGACCCACGCATTTGCGGCGGAAGATTATCCGGAAAGCATAACTGATGAGAACCTATTGGACGATTCCGAAGCCACTGCAGAGCCAAATTATGAAGAGGCATATCCGGACGATACATATGAGACGTACGAAGCGTACGAAGAATATGAAGAAGACCCGGAAGATGTTGAAGATTTGGAACTGTTGGAACTGTTGGAACTGTTGGAAATTGAACTCCTTAGCAGTTCTGTATTATTAGATGCAGCAGCATCGGTTGCGCAACTCGCAGCGGATGCTCATGTTGGTGCAAGCCCTATTGCTGCGATCAATCAACAAAATATTAACACCATGCGAGATGGTATTCTCAATGCAGTACGTACAGCGCTAGGGGCAGATGTGCCTAACAATGGATTCCCCGGAGTTACAGTTGAGTGGATGTCAGGTTTTTCGGGTGAACGTGCGACAGTGACAGAGCCCGGTATTATGGCGGGAACACTGTGGCTGCAAGACGGTGCTTATTCATACTTTTTGCCATTGTTCTACGAAATAGTGCCGCAACTTACACTGACACCCCCTGCTTCTTGGACGAACAGAAATCGGGTTCCTACAGATGCTATGAGCGGGGAATTTATGCCCAGAAATGATTTGGAGCAAGATATCGTAGAACTGACGCATGTATCCGGCCCGAGACTATGGGGCTCACCGAATCAAACTCGCGCTGCGGAATATGTGGTTGATCGCTTTAACGAAGCGATTGCTGCCGGGGGCGCAAATGCAGTAGGTGCAGTAGCTGAAGTGGTTTCGGTCAATATGATAGCGCCGGAGCATCCGGAGGCACTATCACGTGTAGAACATGCATACATAGGAAGATTTCAGTTTGCCAATGATCTCCATGACTGGTATGGAATGGCCATGCCTAACGATTCAAGTTTCCCGACACTGAATAGTCCGAGGCTTGTGGACCTTGGAATATTCCCGAACCTTGAAGTGCCTTTGGGAGAGACCTTTGGTGCCGGAGAAGCCATTGTTGCTGTGGTGAGATTCAGCACGGCGCATTTGCATATGGAGCATCAACTCTTGCCTGCGCTCAGACAAATTGAAGTTGACGAAAATATAGAAATTGAACTGGTATTGCTTGCACGTTATCGTACGGATAGGCCGATATGGAATACCATGACCGTGCAATTTATAAACAGACCGCAAGATGCGGGAACCAACGAAATAAACTTTGGTATGTTACCTGCGCTTCCGGGACATGACGAGATGGCAGCGCAAATACCATTTGTGCTCGTGGCACATTGTAATCTGGAGAGCATTCAGGAGCGTCATGATGAGGGATATCTTGATAGAATATATCGTCACCAAAGGACATATCTGAGATCACCTTTCTTAAGGCTGCCCGCATCAAATGACCCGGATAATCCGGAATTGGTCGTTTTCCTGACCGGGCATTTTGACAGTGTAGCGACCACAATAGGTGTCAGCGATAATGCCGGAAGTACTGCGGCGATGATGGAACTTGCACGGCGCATTGCCGGTATGGATCGTGCCGGTGTGGAATTTTGGATTCTGCCGCAAAGCGGTCATGAAGCAGGACATAATGCGGGGAGCGAAGCGTTCTTCCCCGGCGGGATAGGATTTAGCGTATTTATCGACGAAATGGTCAGAAGATTCACAGACGAAGGTTTGGCCGAAATAGGTCTGTTCTACCATTTTGATATGATCACTTCACCTGCGTTTAACCCGGTAGGTAATGCGCTACCGGCGCTGAACATAGGAGGGCCGATACAGTCTTGGAGGCCAACGGTAGCTATGCAGCCGGACACACCATTTAACTTGGCTCAATATTTGCTTATAAATGCAGCATACGATATGCCGTCGGGATATTGGGCACGCGATAGTGTGACAATAAACCGTGGAGGTATGGGAGAGGCTACTCAAGCGTATCGCGATCATGATATCATGGGTTCGGGTATGGCGGCAGGGCTAGAAATTCAGTATCACAATACAAGAGATAATCTTGAAGAAAATTACTGCTATAACCGTCTGCGCATGGCTGCGGAAGTCATTACGCGCGGCATGATCAGGGCGATTGAGCAAGAAGTGACCAGACGTGCTGAATTTACTGTTGATTTGACAGAAGGTACGCTGACGCTTGTAAATGCAGCGCAACTCTTCCAAACGTATGACCACGTGGAAGGTACGCTCATTGTTGGGCGAGGAACGATCCCATTTGTATTTGAAAGTCCGGATACGACTTTTGAATTCAATCCCATCGAAACCACTTCGCCTGTGGGAATCAGAAACTTGTTTGCTACAGGTGCCACGGTTGTTACCAATAACAATACTTCCGGTGCAGTGACCCATGGGCGTTTTCGTGCCGGATTGGTGTCAAACATGGAACCAACGGCTGAACATATGCTATCACGTGCGCAGGGTTCATGGATAAATGCAAACATGAGGGCGTATTCTGTCGGTTATGAAGTGCGTGATCCGTTTATGTGGGTGGGCAGCGGTGAAAACAGAGTCGGCTATATTTCCAACCGTGCGTTTGCAGACCTCATCGGAGGCCGTCAGCATTATTGGCATATCGTGATGAATCAAGTTACGATCTACGGTAATACAACGATAAGTGGTTATAATTTGAGCGGAGACTATATAGAAATTAGGATTGAAGGTTGGCGTGATCCAACTACAGCCTCACGTGTGACATATGCCGGATGGTGGACAGTGCCTGTGGCACAGTCATTTACGGCAACGATTACCACAAATGGCGGACTCCGGTTGAGGTAGACATAGCAGAGTTTGCTGGGCTTACAGGGAATCTGGGTGTAGTTCAGCAACATGCTGCGGCGTACCTGCCGTTGCGCTTCCTGGCTGAGGCCTTTGGTTTAGAAGTTGTCGAAGATGCAGAAAACGATGGATATTTTATAGTGGATACGGCGGCATATTTGGATAGTGCAGCGGTTGACGCTGCGATTGCGTTGATTGAAGCAGCGCTTATAAGAGTGATAGAAGTTGAAGGTGGAGAAGATGCGTCGGCTGAGCTCAAAACGGCAGCGCTGTTGGAATACCTCAATAATCTTGATGGTATGGATGCACTTGGTGTAACACTTGCTGCCGGGATTTTGGAAGGGCGGCAGTGGATGGTGACCGTTACAAGAGGTGATGCGTGGACGTGGAGAGGTATAGCTCTTACTCTGAGATTCGTTAATCCGGGGGAAGTTCCTCCTGATTTCGCAGACTTGTGGGCAGCGGTCGAATTAATCCTTGATGCGAGTCCGATAAGAATAACCATTGCAGGTGGCGAGAATGCGCCGATTGAGCTCAGAACAGCTGCTTTGGAAACATATCTCAATAATTTAGTCGGTATGGATGAGCTTGATGTAAGACTCTTTGTTTCGCTTGATTTTGACGACTGGGGTTTTACAGATGGAGAATGGGTTGTCAAACTTACAGTGGGGGAATATGTACTTGGATTTTTCGTGGCTGAACACACGCTTTTTATGACAGTTCATGTGACATTCGTTGCACCGCCACCAGGCGGAAATTGGGGAGGCGGTCCTCCAACACAACAACTCCCACCAGAGCAAGTGCCGCTCGCTGGCTATGATGATGTAGCTCAAGCCGTTGCAAATACAAACGAGAGAAACGAAGGTACAAGCGTAGTCGTTGCGAATGTCACCGGAGCGATAGAAGCTCAGCCGCCCGAAGATGCAGAAGGTCTGACATTAGTCACCATTGAGCTTCCGGAAGGCGCTGCACGTCAAGCCACAGCAATGGCGATCCTCAACGATGACTTGACATTTACAGCCATCCCGGCCAGATTCAATGCCGACGGCAGTGTAACGGTCATAATTGCCGACACAGTAACTCTGGTAGCGCTGCGTGTGGGATCTGACTTCATCGACATGGATGAGCTGCTACAGCATGTTCAAGACGAAATAAACACAGCAGCAGCCAGAATGATCGTCCAAGGTGTGGGCAACAATCGCTTTGACCCCACCAGAACGGTGCTCACATCTGAGGCAGTGACAATGTTCATGCGTGCCATGGGTATGCCTGCTGATGCGGATGCCCCGGCGGTATCCGGAGTGAATCAAGAAGCATGGTTTGCGGCGTATCTCAACACAGCGGTTGCCAATGAACTCATAGGCGGCAATGTAAGCCCAACAGCTCCGATGACACGCATTCAAGCAGCCGAACTTCTGGCCAATGCACTCGAAGTGTTTGGCATGCGACCTGAACTTACGGAATCGGAAATTGACGCATTGCTCAGTGACTTCTCCGATCTGCAAGGACTAACACAGACTCAAAGAGAAGCGCTTGCAGTTACTGTGTACCACGAAATCTTCCGTGGACATGTTGGCGGAACCATGGGTCCGAACGACCAGCTCACGCGTTCCCAAATGGCAAGCCTCGCAGTGCGGTTCCAGAATCTCATACTCAGCAGATAAACGAAGTATGAGCATGTACAAATTATAAAATAACCGGACTCTACTCCTGAGCTATAAGAAACATGGCGGGAAGTGTTAAGCTGAGAGACAGCTTAACACTTCCCGCCATGTTCGTTGTTATGATTGGCTTGTAAAGTGGTCTATGTGATGTATGATGCCTTGTTTACCGAATATTAAGCGAGTTTAATAATAATTGAAAATGTCACTCCACGGTATTTCCATGAGTACGGCACCCAGAAATAGCCAAAAGATAGTAAAGAAAAATGCGGAGACTATCCCAATGATGCTAAATACCAACGCAGTAACCCAAAGTCCGCCCTGTCCACCTCTGGATCTGGACATGATGACAAATACAATGGCGAGGATACCTAAGATAAGATCTAGTATTGGGATGGGGAGTACGAGTGCCAAAATACCCAAAACCAAGCTGGCGATTGCAAATCCTTGTCCTTGTGGTTCTTGAGACGCATGAGCAGCATTTTGGTGAGGTGGGGAAACATATTCGTGTTGCTGTGCGTGATAAGCATGATGTTCTGTAGTGCTATGATGTGGTTGCTGGTAGTCGGAAGTGCGAACATCTGCCCCGCAACCATCACAAAATTGCATATTAGGGTTGAGCGTTTTGCCGCACGAGTGACATTGTTTCATAAAAATAATCAATCCTTCCACAAAAGATATGTGACATTCTGCAATGCTCGAAAGCGATGAAAAATAGGTAGTGTGTGCAGGGTTGTCATGGATGTAAACCTATAGCCGGAATATACCACATAGCGAAACATACGTCAATGGTGGAGAAAATGTGATGCATGAAGAGGAATCTCTTGACAACGATATTATCATTATGATAATATAATCGAACATAGAATTAAGTCTAACAGTTTGGAGGGAAAATATAATGGTTGTTGAAAAAATAGTCATAGGCAATGAATATCCGCTCGATGGGCTGCGCACAATTCCTGATAAAGCGGAAAATAAGTGCCCGGCAGTAGTTTTGGTGCACGGTTCGGGGGCGCATGATATGGATGAAAAAATCTACGGCATTCGTCCCTTTAAAGACATTGCGGAAGGGCTGGCAGCGGTTGGCATTGCGAGCGTTCGCTATAATAAACGTTCACTGACATATGGCAAAAAAATGATGAAAACAATCGGCAAAAGTCTCACTGTAAGAGAAGAAACTATTGAAGACGCCGTATTTGCTGCGAATCTTCTGAGAAATGACCCGCGTATAAATCCGGAGAAAATATACATTATCGGCCACAGCATGGGCGGTATGCTGGCTCCACGCATTGATGCCGAGGGGGGAAACTTTGCCGGACTGATCATACTGGCCGGTTCTCCGCGTAAACTGGAGCAGATCATGAAAGAACAGCAAGCGAATTTTATGAAAACGGCAAAGGGGCCAATAAAATGGATTGCCGGTAAACAAATAAAAAAATATGCGGAAAAACTTGACAAAATTTATATATTGAGTGATGATGAAGCGAAAAAAGTTGCTTTTGCAGGTGGCACATCGCTTTACTATCTAAAAGAGTGGGGCATGAAGTCGTCAGCGCAATATCTTGAAAATTTTGCAAAACCGATCTTGGTGATGCATGGTGGCAAGGATCTCCAAGTGTCTACAGAAGAGGACTTTGATGGATATAAGGATATTCTGAAAGATCACCCTGATGCGACTTTCAAATTTTATCCTGATTTAAATCATGCATTCATGCCGGCGCTCTATAATGAAGTCGGCAAAGCTATGAAAGAGTTTAAACAAGAACGCCAAGTAGAAGATTACGTTATTGCCGATATGGCGAAATGGATTAACGCACATGCATAATCAGTTGATTGAAAGCCTTACTAATCCAATAAAAAACAGACTTCTACTGGAAGTCATAAACCAAGGACAAACCACCGCAAAAGTCCTTGCTGAAAAGAACAAAAATGTGCCGCAAGCGACACTGTACCGGTACTTAAACAAAATGGTATCCGATGGTGTGTTAAAAGTCGTGCAGGAACGTAAAGTCAGAAATGTTACAGAAAAAATCTATGCTCCGGCAATTGATCTTACTGCGCATATTGACCAAATGATTGCTGAGAATTCCGGAGCAGTTTACTTTCAGATGTTTCAGCAGTTTATGATTGGATTACTCAATGAATTTAAGACCTATACGGAGCAAGAGGAAATAGACCTTCGAAATGACGGTTCAGGCTTTAGAGTGGCGTCTTTTTTTGCAACAGTGGATGAATTAAAAGAATTATCCGGGAAAATCCATGAACTGATTCAATCCTATGCAAAAAATGAAGCGACTCCTGAAAGAAAAGCGCGTTCAGTGGCCGTGATATTTACACCGCCGACAGATAACTGATCGTACAACTGTTCCAAAATGAAATCGAAAATGAGTGATTTAAGATGAAAGTGTTGCAAAGAAAATGGAATCAAAAATGGAAATAACAGTTGATGAGTTACATAATTTAAATCCGGCAGATTATATGCTTGTGGACATCCGTGGGGATCGGGCATTTCAAAATGGCAGTTTACCGGGTGCGATATCGAAAGCGAAAGAAAGCTTAGCATGCGATTTGCCGCAAGACAAAATGATTATTGTCTATTGTGTAAGAGGACTCATCAGCGCTGATGTTGTGGTGGAATTGCGTACACAGGGTCTTAATGCTTTCCATTTAGCCGGAGGTTATATCGCATGGCTCATGGGGCAGATGGAAGAAGATGCGTGCGTACAGCAGATAGATGAAAGCATACGAAAGAAATTCCGTAAGACGATATTCAGCAAGTTTACAAAAGCAATCAGCACATATCAGATGATCAAGGCCGGTGATAAAATTGCAGTCTGCATCTCCGGTGGAAAAGACTCTATGCTGATGGCCAAATTATTTCAAGAGCTGCAAAAGCATAGACAAGCTCCGTTTGAGGCTGTCTTTTTGGTCATGGATCCGGGCTATGCACCGGAGAATAGAGCGCTGATAGAAAAAAATGCAAGATCAATGGGGATTCCAATTACCGTATTCGAGACAAATATTTTTGATAGTGTGGCAAGTGTTCCGAAAAATGCCTGCTATCTCTGTGCGCGAATGCGTCGGGGGCATTTATACAGTCAAGCTAAAGCTTTAGGCTGTAATAAAATAGCTCTGGGTCATCATTATGACGATGTGATTGAAACGATTTTGATGGGGATGCTCTGGGGTGCGCAGGTTCAGACCATGATGCCCAAGCTCAAAAGTACGAACTTTGAAGGAATGGAACTCATTCGCCCTATGTATTTTGTGCGGGAAGCGGATGTGAAGCGTTTTAGGGATTATCATCATTTGCATTTTTTGCAATGCGCTTGTCGCTTTACGGATACGTGCAGTACGGATGGTAGTATGACTTCAAAGCGGACGGAGATAAAACAGCTGATTAAAGAAATGAAGAAAACAAATCCCGGCGTGGAGAGTCATATTTTCAGCAGCGTTGAAAATGTACATTTGGGGGCTGTGTTGGCCTACAAGAAAGATGGGGAAAAAGTACACTTTCTGGATGATTATTAGTATAGCTAAAGAAATTAAAATCAAAATGCCAGTCGGCTGCTGAAACGCAGCCGATTTTTTTGAAAAATTTTCAATGTCGAAAGAAACGTGTAAAGTGGCAACTTCTGATGCGGTATTTAAAAGTTTGAATGCGAAAAGTGGGAAAAATGCTGCTAAAATTGCGATAAATATTATCAACATAAAATATAAAAAAAGATAAAATAATGAGAATTATGTATTGACGAAGTCAAATCAATCATGTAAACTCAAGACCCAATACGAAATTGCAACGTAGTAAAATCGGCTATATAGCAGCGCTTGGACAAACGAAAGGGATGGTCATTAGCATGAGGATAAAGTTAGCTATTGCAACTTCTGAGACCGATTATTCGGAGCACCTGTCAAGCTATATCTCACAACATTATTCAGACATTATGGATGTTATTGTGTGCTCTACCTCGAATAGTCTGGATGATGCACTTGCGCATCACAAATTTGATGCAGCGCTGCTTGAGCAAAGCTTCATTTTCGAAGCAACCGAAGCAGATCTGCGTGTCATCACTTTGCCGCTTGTGCTCATAGGAGATACGGAAGAAGATACGAAACCAATATTGGAACTCAAAGGCATAAGGAAATACCAACGCATATCCTCAATTGTTGCAGATTTGTTTGAGCATCTTGCGAAGATTTCTAAGCACTCGCGAAACTTAATCTCGGGAAAGGCAAATATAACAGCCTTTTGGTCACCGTCCGGCGGTGTAGGAAAGACCGCAGTGGCGCTGGCATATGCCATAAGAAAATCGGCAGAAGCAAGGCAAGTCCTGTATCTCAATTTAGAGACTTTTTCCAGTGTTCCGGCATACTTCTACGAATCGGGGAAGAGTATCAGCACCGTATTTGAAATGCTTGAAAGTGATGAAGGCGATATAAAAATGATCATCAGAAGCATTTGCAAACAAGACCAGAGCGTGGGCGTATCTTATTTTTGCAAGCCGGAGAATTTTGACGATATGCATACCCTCTCGGCAGATAACATCGCCGAGCTGACCTCCGGGTGCGCCGGAATAACAGAAGAACTCGTGATTGATATGTCTTGCGCATGCGACTGGAAAGCGAGAAAGATATTTGAACTTGCAGATCAGATCATGATCGTCACAGACCCATCGGTGACATCAGAAGTTAAGCTCTTGCAATTTATATCCCAACACAATGTATTTGAGAGTATTAGCGAAAAACTGACAATTATCGCAAATAAAGGAGCGGCGACAGAAAAAGTCAATGACAATGCCATTTTACATTTGCCCCTGATTACCTCAAACGATCCGATGGAGGTATGTAAAATGCTTTCACTAAGTTTTGAAGACATCTGATGAAGTGGATGTGAATGAATGACTGAACGATACAGAGATGCGCTTGTAAGCGCACTGAAAATAGATATCCAAAACCATGCAGATTTGACAAACTTTAGTGATGCGGAGCTTCAAAGCATCGTCTCCGAGGCATTAGAGGAAAAAGTCAGAGATGCAAAAGCCAATCTATCAAGCTGTGATGCAGATATGGGATTAGCGGCACTCAATTTTAGGGAGAAGCGGCAAATTACCGTAGCGGTATTTGAATCCATTAGGGGTCTGGGGGTACTGGGACGTATCATCACTGATCCTGATGTTACAGAAGTCATGATCAATGGATATAAAGATATTTTTATTGAAAAAGATGGAAGATTATTAAAAAGTGAGCGGAAGTTTGAAAGTGCTCGGGAACTTGAAATCATTATCACGAAATTTGTATCGAGGGCAGGGCGGGCAGTAAATGAAAGTGAACCGATTGTAGACTTTAGGCTCGATGATGGATCTCGTGTGAATGTGGTAATGGCTCCGGTTGCACTCAATGGCCCTATTGTAACGATAAGAAGATTTCCCAAGGACGCCATGACCATCGAAAAGCTCGTAGCATTTGGTTCAATCACTTCGGAAGTTGCAGAGATCTTGCGGCTGTTGGTCACGGCAAAATACAATATATTTGTTAGCGGAGGAACCGGCAGCGGAAAAACGACCTTTCTCAATGCACTCTCGAACTTTATACCACATGATGAACGGATCATAACGATAGAAGATTCAGCAGAGCTCCAAATCAGAAATATTGATAACCTTGTGCGGCTTGAGACACGAAATGCAAGCACCAATGGAAAGGGTGCAATCACCATTCGTGACCTTATAAAATCGGCGCTCAGAATGAGACCGGAGCGCATTGTCGTGGGAGAGGTTCGGGGTGCTGAAGCGTTAGACATGCTCCAAGCGATGAACACAGGACATTACGGATCTCTTTCGACGGGTCATGCCAATTCAACTTTTGACATGCTCAGTCGATTAGAAACCATGATACTCCAAGGGGCGGATGGGCTTCCGCTCGATGCCATTCGTCAGCAAATAGCTTCATCTCTGGACATCATCATTCATTTGTCTCGGCTTCGCGATAAGAGCCGCCGGACTATGGAGATCGTTGAAGTGCTGGATTACGACAGTGAAAAAAGGCAAATTGCATTAAACAGGCTCTTTGAATTTAAAGAATCGGATCGAAGTACAAAAAACAAAGTTGTAGGTCAGATTAAGCGGACAGCAAATCCCATGAAAAATACGTATAAACTAGAAACTGCCGGGATCAAAAGGCTGATATAGTTATTTTAGAAACAAAAATCTTTGTTCGGTAGGTGTCGCAAAATTCGCCATAATCTTTTTCAGGCACTATGCTGTGCCAAAAATTGGGAAATTTTTCACACATAGGTGTGCTGCTTATTTCGATCATGGCGAATTTTGCGATATCTATTGACAGGGATCTAAAGAAAGGGATGATCCGATGGACAGTAGACCGCAAGAACTTACCGGTACATTAGTTCAAAACTACGAACAAAGTCAATCCACACCGCTTGACCATGCGTTATCATTTTTGATTGGATGTGCAGCAGGATTTTTGATTCTGTTTATATTTTACAGGCTTACACTGCTATCAATCATAGGCGGTGCAGTCATTGGTGTCGTCAATATTTTTGCATCTGATCGCAAAGCGATCGTGAGCAGAAGACTCAGGCTGCGCATACAGTTTTTTAATTTGCTGGAGGCTATGTCCGTAGCCATGCGAGCGGGCGGCACAATGCTCAAGGCCTTAGCCGGTGCACGCACCGATTTGCTTCTGATTTATCCTGAGACCAGCGACATTATAACTGAGCTGGACACAATAATCGGAAAGTTTAATAATGCGGTGCCGTTATCAGAAGCATTTACTGACTTTGCCAAGCGCAGCGGACTTGAAGATGTTGCAAGTTTTGCCACAATATATGCGACTATTGAAGGAAAATCGGGGCGGGCAGACGAGATTATAAAAGAAACACAGCAAATAATTGCCGACAAGATGGAAATTGAGATGGAGATTGATACACTCATGACCGCAGCAAAAGCTGAGGTAAATATGATGCTCCTGATGCCGATAATAATACTCGGAATCATCGGATATGCAGGTGCCGGATTTATGGATACAATATATACAACCGGTGTCGGGCGTGTAGTTTCGACAGGAGGGCTGATTGTGTTTATGATCAGCTTCGTGATGGCGAGAAAATTCAGCAGCGTAAGACTTTAGGTGAGTAGATATGTTAATAGCAATAATGATACTTTCCACAGTATTCATGGGGGCGTGGCTTGTGCTGATGAGCAGAATAACCGGAGACGACTGGCGTTTGGCGGCATACAGCAGGGTCTTAGACAATCTATCGAAGATAGAGGCGCTTTCGGAAAAAGCAAAAATACGTGAGACAACACATTCAAGCTACAGAAGGCTTGCCGACTTGTGGAAGCGCGTTATGCCCGGGGATGGGTCTTTAAAGAAAGCAGATAAGCTAAAGCAAGACAATATACGACTTCAACAGGGTCATTTAAGAACTGTACATGTGTTTGAAATGCCGGGTTATGTCTTACAGCGAAAATTCGAAATCATCGGCAAGGGCGGTATACATAAGAACATAATGACTTATTGCTATGAGCTATATGGAAAAAAGTATGCAGCATATAAAACAAAGCAGCTTCTGGCAAGATTGTTATCCTATCCGATAATCGGTATAGCGGTTACGTTTATGTTGGGCGCGTTGCTTATAGGCATAGGAAGTGACACTGCAGGCGCTGCAATCTTGGCAATCGGAGGCATATTGGTATTAGTGATTGTGTATGCCATGTATGACGAACTTCGTGATCGCGTAAAAAAACGCCGAGCGGAGATCAGCAGACAATTTCCCAATGTGGCATCAAAGCTAGCCTTGCTGGTCACTTCGGGAATGGTTATGGATAGAGCATGGAAAGAAACCGCATATAGTGCAGAGCTTGAGCTATATAAGCAAATGCGCAAGACAACAGACGAACTGGACAATCTTGTCAGCCCTGAGGTCGCGTTTGGAAATTTCGTCAATAGATGCAATACAAAAGAAACATCAAAACTGGCATCAGCTATTGTTCAAAACATTTCCAAAGGAAATGCCGAGGTGGGAAGACTGTTAAAAGATATGGCTCGTGAGGCTTGGCAGGAGCGTCGGCATTTGGCAAAAAGAGACGCCGAAAAGGCAAATTCAAAACTGATGATACCCACAATGCTTCTGCTGCTTGCGATTTTAGTAATGCTGATGGTGCCTGTTGCGATGAATTTTTCGGGTCTGTAAACCGGGAGATTAAAAAGTGATCAAAAAGTTAAATTGAAGGGAGGGTAAAGTGATGCTTAAAAAGGTGATGCAGTGGCCGAATCAGGTGTGTTGCACATCCTTCAGCGCAGCTCAGCGTCTGAAAGAGGATGAGCGGGGATTGTCGGGAGTGGTTGTTGCGATTCTCCTGATACTGATTGCAGTGCTGGCGGTTGTGCTGATTTGGGGATTTTTGAGTGGATGGCTTCAAGAGTTGTGGGAGCAAATAACAGGACAAGCAGGTCAGATTCAGTAAGCAAGTATAGGAAGAAAGATGGTGGTCGCTTTGCTGAAAAATGAAAAAGGACAGGCCTTTGTTGAAGCGGCCATTATCTTTCCTATAATGATCATGATCTTTGCCGCACTGGTGTTGCTCTCTATATACCTGCCCACAAGAGGGGCTTTGCAGCGGGCGACCCAAAATGCGGCAACAACAATAGCGGTGGTGGAAAGTGATACATGGCTTTTTTTCGATGCAAGTACAATGTCATTTTTCCGGGAGACCAACAAATCAAACTTAGAAAATGTATATGTTGCACTTTTTACGACCATGGATGTTCAAGATATAGGTGAGCGGATTGTAACCGAAATTGAAGGGCGCAATCTCAGCTCAAAGGCGGGAACACTGACAGTGAACTCAAATGTGATTGACCGTGTGATTTACAAAGAAGTAGTTGTAGAAGCCAAAAGGGAATTTCCCATACCGATAGACTTATCATTTATACAATTTCCTCGGACGATTTCAATCATAGTTACATCGACAGCGGTCGTGAAAAATGGTGCTGAATTTGTGCGGACAGTTGATATGGCCGTCGATTTTGTTCAGTACATCACCGACAGATTTGGCTTGACAGACCTATCCGGAAATATCTCATCTGCGGGAACACGCGTGAGATCACTATTGGGGTGGTAATGATGAAAAATAGTGACTTCTCGCCGTACAAGAACCATGGTCTGAGTATTGCGATGGTGATACAGGAAGGTGGAGCATGAAAAAGTTTTTAAAAAACACAAGCGGTGCCGTGACGGTGTTTATAACAATACTCCTGATCCCGGCAATGCTTGTCAGCGGAACTGCCGTTGATTTGGCACGCATCCATACAGCACAAAGCACATTGCAAAATGCAAATCAATTGGCAGCCAACACAGTACTGACCCAATACAACGCTTTACTATACGACATCTACGGACTGATGGGTATTGCACAAGACGATCCCATCCTCTGGGATTTGCTGGATCAATACATCAAAGTAACCATTTTCGGTGAGCAGGGAACAGATCGGACACTTGGAACGCTCCAACCATTTTACGGAGCAAATATCCACATGGAAGAGATATATTTTCCCGCCGGAAAAAACCTAAGCAATGAGGATATATTGCGGCGGCAAATTGAAGAATATATGAAGTTTCGAGGGCCGATACTGCTTGTCGAAGAATTTATTGAACGGATCACGGATAACAGAATTGTTGAAGATGCGGCGCTCATTAAAAACAAAGTGGAAATAGACGCTGCCATTGTTGATATTTACGAAAAATACAAGGCGCTATATGATGCGATCGTTGCGGCAGATAGATGCACCCAAGCTATAGGTGGTATTGCAGGCGGCTCTTTTGGCAATATGTCTTCGATTCTGACCTCTATATATGATGAATTTCAAGCATTGGCGTTACTCAATACCCAATACCATAACAGTGAATGTCCGGTTGAAAGAGCGTTTATTGCTCAAATTTATAATGGGACTATTGGAAATGTTCGCTCGTGGGTAGAAGGTGGTCAGCGGCGTGCGTTTCGGGCAAATGAAGGGTGGGTCGTTATTGGGAATATCAATGTTGGACTTACCCAAGCGATACAAAATGCGATGACGCAAGCAGACAATTTTAAACCCAGATTTGACTTGGTGGTTTCACTCGCAAGACAGATTGATGAAATGAAAGTTGAACTAAAACAGAAATTAGACACATTTGAGCAAAAGTTAAGCAGCGGTGAAATAAGTGAGGAGCTGCGCATTGCATTTACTCAAGAGCAGGGCAGTCCGCCCAAGTCAATACTACAGCGCTATCGAGACATCATCAGGTGGAACATTGAGCCAATGGCCATTGTGTTTAGAGACGGTGGATACAGTTATATTGACGATATACATAAGCCCATGCTCGAAGAAGTGCGTTATAGAAACAGGCTCAATGAATTTGGATCAGGTTTATCAATTGGAGAACTTGCTAATGTGCGCAACGACAGTCGATTTTCTATCCATAACGGAAGCGCAGCGGAGCGGTTTGTAAGTTTTCCAAGGGATAATGTTACATACAGGATGCTTCCGGGATTTCTGCGTTTTGCTGAACATGGAGGAGATAATGAGGCATTTTTTGCCGAACTGTACACGATGATGAATCAACCAACGCTTCCACCGGTCAAGTTGTTTGATGGTCAGGAAGATGCGGGCGGAGCCGATGCAGAGCAGCAGCAACGTAATCTGATAAACGAGCTGCTCACTTTAGCAAACACCGCCTATAATGGGCTTAAAAACGAGCCGTTGGGTGCGATGTACATAGGTGATGCGGCAGCACCTGAGTCAGAAAGTGTAAATATTTTAGAAATCGCTGCGCTGATTCCGCAAGCGCTGACACTGCCTGTGCTCAATGTGATAAGAGACCCTCTGGGTACACTTTCAAATGTTGCAGATTATGTTTTATTGCTTACATACAGTACCTTTATGTTTTCTAACTATTCAACGTCAAAGCCGGAAACAATAGGTATGACCAGGGCAAATCTGCAAAGAAATGTTCTTGAAAGTACTATAAGTGGTGTTCCTATGTGTCCTCATGTAAACTATTTTTATCAATCAGAACTTGAGTATTTATATAATGGAAGCGAGCATGCCGCAACCAATCTGAGTGCGATCACTCGGCTCTTGCTTCTGGTGCGGCTGGTGTGCAATTACATCAGAGTGTTTAGTGTAAGTGAGATAAATACAGTCATTGGGAGTATAAAAGCCTCATTTGCATGGTCGCCGCCGCTTGCTCTGATTTTAGGGGAGTTGGCTCGCGCAGCGTTTGTCGCAGCAGAATCCGTAATTGATGTTGCAGCGCTCCGTACCGGGCACAGAGTTACGCTATTTAAAAATATAGCCGCAGGGGAGTGGATTGCTACGCCAAGCGGTGTACTTCGTGCGGCAAGTAGAGTGATTTCTAATGAAAGTGTAGATGGCAATGTATTTGCAAACAATAGAGGGCATACCTATTTAAACTATATGCAGTTTTTCTTTCTGACAAGAGCGCTCTTTTACACGGGCAGCGATGGGGATGCAGGGACACAATTGGCTAGGCGAGTCGGCAATCTCATAGAATGGAATATTGTAAATTTTAAAAGCGGGAGCAAGGCAGACGAAAGTTTGATGGCGGCAGCACTCAACCAACCCGGCAGATTCAGGCTGGCTGAGATGAAAACAGACTTTAATATAACCACTACAGCCGATCTGCGCATGATGTTTTTGTCCATGGCATTTGCACAAAATTTCTCGGACAGTAGAGGTATTGGGATGCCTCAAGCGATGGCTATACGCGCCACAGTATATAGGGGATATTGATTTATGCGAAAAGATGAAAAAGGATATATCGTTGTTGAAACCGTTTGCGCATTTATACCCTTTGTTTTTCTGGTCATCTCAATTTTAAGCCTTGTCAACATTGTGACGCTCCAAGCGCGTGTACACAATGCGCTCACTCAAGCGGCGAAGACACTATCTGTATACAGCTATTTGCTGGAAGTGACAGGGGTAGCAAATGATCTGACTGCACTAGCGCACAAAGCTGACAACACCGCAAGAGGTGTAGGCGAATTACGTGAAGATTTAAGTGCTGCGCTAAGCGGCATAGATACGCTTGCAGGAGTGCGGCAAACGATGGATAGAGTGCATGGGTCGGGGGAGGCGGCCTTAAGCGACCCTCAAGCTGTGATTTCCGCTTTGCTCAGTTTTTCACAAAATGAATTGAGAAATCAGGTTTTCGAATTAATGGTCAGGCCACTGGTGGGAAGATACTTGATGAATGGAAATATGACCGGAGATGAATATCTCCAAAGCGTACGGGTTGTGAACAGACACACAGGAGCGACCGGGTTAGACGCACTGGAGTTTTATAGATTTAATAATTTGGGGCTGGGAAATTCCGTACTCATTGACAAGGATGGTAATGTGAAGCTAACGGTTGAATATGAAGTTGAATATACATTCGGAGCGCTGCCTTTGCCATTTCGGCCGACACTCAGAATCACGCAAACCGCTGTTACAAAAGCATGGCTTAATGGTAGCGGCAGGGGGTATTGGTGATGAGAGGTAATCCGGATATGACGCTTGCATATGTGATGGTTTTGATATTCGGGTGCATTGCAGCAATTTTTGACATGAAAACAAGGCGAATTCCGAATAAACTTGTGTTAGCGATGCTGATCACATGGCTGTTAATCATAAAGCCTAAGCTTGTTTTTGATACAGATGCGGCGCTTGTGTATCTGGAAAGTTCAGCTCTGGGTCTTCTGGTCAGCGGAGGTATGTTTGTACTGGTGTATTTTCTCAGCCGCAAGGGTCTTGGCGGAGGGGATGTGAAATTCATGGCGGTTGTTGGATTATATATGGGTTTTGGAGGGGTGATTTCGGTGATACTTATCGGATCAATATTGGCCGCAATAACAGGGGGGACATTGATCTTATTTAAAAAAATCAGACGCAAAGACCCTATTCCGCTTGCACCATTTTTGCTGATAGGGATTGCGCTTACTGTTTTGTTGCAATGAGCAATGAGTTAAAGCGATTCAGTACGTACTTTTACCTGTCGATAGAGTGTGAAAAAGGAGGGGTGCAAAATTGCGAAAGGGTATCCGGATTTTGATAGGAGCAGGGTGCACGGTCTTGCTGCTCATCACTTGGCTTATAACAATCAATGTGCAAACTCCTGCACAAAGGCAACTTGCATTGATTGCCCAAGCGGCTGAGCTTATGGATATCGGTGTGTACATACGTGCAGTCCCCCTGCTGGAAGAAGCGTCGGGAATAAATACTGCGCATACACTAATGGCCGAGACAAAACTCAAAGAAGCCTATCTTGCGCTGATGAACACGAGAGGGTTTGCCCGAAGATATACAAGTCTGCTGGAAAGACAGATGAGTCGAAGAGATGCAGACTCAAGCATTTTTGCGGAAGCTGCTCATCACCATCTGGAACACTCCAGAATTACCGAAGCACTTTCAATCCTAAGAAGCGGAATTGAGCGAACAAAATGCACTGTGCTTGCTGCACTCTATGAATCAAACCGCTACGCATTTGAAACGAATCGCACATCATTTGAGTATGTTTCGGAGATCAGCGGCGGCACGGTGCGCGTGCAGCGCGATGGAATGTGGGGTATTGCCGGAGCTGACGGAACTGTGCTGATTCCATGGATATATGAAAAGATCAGTACATTCAGTGTAGATAGAGCCGTTGTTCGAAAAGATGGCGAAATTTTCGCAATCGACAGGAATAACAACCGCATTGCATTGCTTAGAGATGATGCGCAGGATTTTGGAAACCTATCGGAAAATCGAATTTCTATACTCATTGATGGAAGTTGGAGGAGGTCAACCGGTGATTTTGTGATAGGTCATGTAGCATTTGACGAAATTTTGACATATTCCGGGGGATATGCGGCAGCAAGCATGGGTGGTAGATGGGGCGTGATCGGATTGGAAACCGATTGGATTGTTTTGCCGGAGTTTGACGGAATTATAACTGATGAACTCGGACGTGCCTTTGGGCAAGGTGCTGTATTTGCCAGAATGGGTGATCGCATTTATCTGATTGCCAATGGGAGAATCGCTGATGAGCCTTTTGAAGATGCGTGGCCATTTACGCATGAGGGATATGCAGCGGTCAAAAGAAATGGGAAATGGGGATTTATTGATACGGATGGTACGTTAAAAATCGATTTTGTCTTTGATGATGCGCGTTCTTTCGGACAGCATCTGGCGGCAGTCGAGATTGATGGTTGGTGGGGATATATCAGCAGGTATGGACAAGTGGTTATCCCGGCAGAATACTTAATGGCAAGGACTTTCTCGAATGGCCGCGCTCCGGTGCGCACAGAGCGAGGCTGGCAAATTATCACATTATTGGAATTTAGATAGATGCCACGGTAGTATATCTATGTAAACGAGACGACACAAAGAAAGACGAGGGGAAGTTTATGAGTTATAAGATTGAATGTAAGAATGACACGTTGACCGGGGAGACAGTGACCGTTACTATTTGCGAAAGTGACTTAGACAAAAAAGCGCTCTATACGATTCTTTTTGATACACCCAAATTCATACTTCCATTTAACTATGTGCATATAGATGGGGAAGTCAGATTCGTCTATCAAGTGGGGCTGCATTGCAAATTGCAACATTTGACCGGAGCGTGGGAGAAAAAAGAATATATTGAACTGTGGACGAGTATTATAAACCCACTATTTGATTGCAAGGACTGGTTTATGCAGTCTGATGGATTTTTATTGAAGTCCGAGCATATATTTTATAATCAAGAAACAAAGTCGGTCTGCTTTGTATATATTCCCTCGATTCACTGTACTTCGGATCAAAGCAGTGTGCAGGAGCTGGTTGCGGATGTGTCGGAGCTGATATCCGTTGATGATGCATATTTGGAGAACAAATTACTCAAGGCGATAATGAAGAACTTCGACCCGGAAGATATATTAAAGTTGCTTCGGTCGTATATACCGGAGGCGGATATACTGTCTGAAAGATCATATCTGCCGGAGAGTCAAGTTAGCAGTGGTCAGGTACCCGCAAATGGTTTGTCGGATATGTCGATAACCAAGCGGTTACCTGAATCTCGTGCGCCTGTATATACACATCTTACACAAAAAAAAGAATCGATGTATGTCAGTAAACAGGAGTCAACGCAATCTGATTTCGGAGATATTATTATTGACATTCCGGAACGAAGAGTAAAAGCAAAAAAAGACAGAAAAAAGAAAGTGCGCAACGAAGAAGACACTGCGCCCAGGGAGCGTATCTATGGAAATATACTCGGGGCGATATTTGGACGGAAAGATTAATCAAATGATATACTCCCCTCAGAGACGAAAAGTCTACTCTGAGAGGAGTATTTATTGAGATATGGCAGTTAGTAGAGATTAAATGTTGGGCGTTACCGCCTGCCGCCGAAACCGCCGCCAAAACCACCGCCGCCTCGCCCACCACCGAAGCCACCACCGCCGCCGCGACCGCCAAAGCCTCCAAAACCACCTCTTGAACCGCCGCCAAAACCGCCGAAGCCGCCTCCGCCGCTCGGTGGACGACCGCCCGCACCTCCGCCGAAGCCTCCCGGACCGCCGGGGCCACGAGGTCCGCGAGGGCCTCGCCAGTTATTGTGCCGCCACATACGGTGAGGACGAGCGCCCATAATAAACCACCAGTGATAGGGGCGCATAGGAATACCCATGTGCATATGATACTGTCTATATCGTGTCCTATCATTACCAACTGCAACAACAATAAAGATAACGACAATGAACATAACCATGATAAATGGCATAAGCAAAGCCACTATAGGAACACTTTGATCCACGATAATGTTCTCCTGAGGAACATTATGGCCTGCTCCATCAGAAGCGCCGCTTCCTGCAACGCCATAAAAATCAGCATACCACGAGAAGAGGACATCACAAATATTGCGCACCGCTGTATCAAAATTGCGATTGTCTACCTCAGGCCAAAAATGAGCATCTAAAGTCTCATTGATTTTGTCACTGGTCCAAATACCCCTGATGCCCGCACCCGGAACAATCCCTCCGCTGTATTCCTCTGTAACGAGCAGGAGTAACATGCCATTATTTTGCTGCGCATCGCCTATTTGCCAATCATTAAATAGCTGCATAGCAAAAACATCGGCATATACACCATCCAGATAATCAATGGTTACTACCACGATTTGAGCACCTTGTCCCAATACCATGAGACCGATATTGGCATCAATGATGTCGTTTTTCGTGACTTCACTCAACACTCCGGCGGTATCGTTGACGAAGAACTCCGCACTGGGTTCTAAAGCCATAACAGCACCACTTAAAGTAAGCGCAAGAATCAAGATCGCAATAATAGTAATAAATAACTTTCTCAATAGACACACTCCAATCTATATATCAGTTGGCAAAATAAATGTTATGCAAGAATTTGCTGGTTACTTAGGACATATAAAATAATTCAGGAGTTCGCGCCCCTAAGAATCTGCTCATCTGACGCAAAAGCGCATTTTGTTCAGACAGTCGGGCTTCGGCAAATGCATTATATTGTGCGTTGCCTATAGCAGTCATCGCGCCGCTAAATGATGCAGAAAATTGCATCAAAGCCTCTTCATCTCGCTCAGACAGATTCACTTGCTCAGCCGCAGTCTCAAGAGCGAAAAATGCCTCCCGCATGACTGTTGCGGCAGAGGCTTTTTCCGATATGCTTCCGGCAGACATAAGCTCCTGTTGGGTAGAAAGTAACATATTGGCGCTGTTTTCAAGTTCAGGATAGCTGCGCATCAATGTTGCAAGTGAAAGTGCAGCATCAGCGCTGTTGTGCAGTCCACGGCTAATGCTCGCTTGCGGACGCCCATCTTCGAGGACAAGACCATCGAAGAACAAGCGTTCAGCCTCACGAGATACCCGATGGGCAGAACTATATACACCGACTAATGTCGCAGCAATCACAACAATTGCGACGATGAGTATAGCAATACTACGCTTTTTAAGCAATTTCATATATGTAACGCTTATCCTTTCGTCATGCTCGTGTACCTACTATGTAAGCAGATCCATGCATCAATCTGTGGAGTGTCCACACATGTGAAGATATAGATTATGGCGCTCTATTGATCTCTAAAAGCTTTTGTTTCAGCTCACCCTCAATGCGTCCTAATTCAACCTCGGCGGAGCGTCTGCGCTGTGAGCCTTCGACTTGGATTGACCTGACTTCCTCAAGAGTCTCTATGAGCTTTTGATTGGTATTGACCAGCGTCTCCATATCAACGACCCCACGCTCAGATTCCTTTGCAATCTCAACGGTGCCGATCTTGAGTTGCTCGGCGTTTTTAGTCAGAAGCTCATTGGTCATATTGGTCACTTCACGCTGCGCTTCCATGGCTTTTTGCGCATTGTACATACCGAGCGCAAGCACCATCTGACTTTTCCAAAGCGGAATGGTGTTGACAATAGATGTCTGTATCTTCTCTATCATCAAAGTATCGTTATTTTGAATCATACGAATTTGAGGCGCCATTTGAATTGAAACCATGCGCGTAAGCTCAAGGTCATGCAGCTTTTTTTCAAAACGATTGATCATATTGGCGTAGTCGTTTGCGGCTTGGGCATCTTCGGGCTTTCCGCTCTCGGCAGCTTTAGTCTGTAGTTTGGGTAGCTCAATATTGATACACTCTTGAAGCTTCTGCTTACCGGCGATGATGTACATAGACAATTCTTTAAAATACGCTTGATTGACATCATACATCTTGTCAAGCATCGCGGTATCCTTAAGTAAAATGATCTGGTGTTTTTCCAGCATTTCGGCGATTTTGTCCACATTGGCAGAAACTCTTGCATGTTCAGTTCTCATGGCTTCAATACGATTACGCACCTTGCGCTTAAAACCTAAAATGCCCTTTTTCTCATCCTGATCTGCTGAAAAGCCTCTCAACTCGACAACCAGAGATGAGAGCATATTGCCCACCTCGCCCATATCTTTTGTCTTTACATTTTTGAGCGTGCTTTCTGAAAAGTTAGCAATATTTCGCTGAGATGCTGCGCCATAAGTCAGGACGGCATTGGTGTCTCTAATGTCAATTTTTGAAGCAAATTCCAGAACTATCTTTTGTTCAGCCTCGCTGAGCTGTTTGATATCAAGTTGTGTCGCTTCATCGGCAGTTTTTTGCTGGATGGCATCGACATCCGGTATTGCAGGTGCAGCCGCAACACTATCCGGGTTGAGTGTGAGGCTGGGTACGTATTCCATAGCATTTGTATCTTGCATGATCAATCTCCTTTAAAACATAAATTACGTAAATTGGGGTTAGAGCAACCCATCTCTTTTCAGTATGGTTTCCAGAACGCCGATGTCGGTTTCGATATCTAGCGCCTGATTGGCAAATAAGGAATCGTAGAATTTCTTATAACTCGTCAAAATGTTATCAAACGCCGAGTCGATTTGCTCTAATGTGCCGGTGATATGCACACCGTCTGAACCGGATTTGCCGAATCTATCGTATGTGTGCAGCAACTTTATGGTTGTCGGCAGATAAAAGTCAGCAAAACGCTTGACCTGAGGATAAACATTTGGCTCAATCAGGAGTTTTTTGAAAATACTATTGGTGACCGAAATGATCTCATCCAGTTTGAGACGCACGGTCTCGCCCGGTATAGCCTCTCTAAGCGTACGCATCTCACCGACGGCGCGTTCGCCCTCTGAGAGCATCGCATCAATTTTATCATCACCTGAACGTTCAGGCGCTACAGGCACTTCGATCAGCTCCACAGTTCCGAGAAAAATTCGAGACAAGACAATATAAGCAAGCACTGCGATGCACACAAGCACAATCAAATGCCAAGTGCGAAAGAGCGGGAAAATCAGGCAATACAAAGCCCATACAGCCCCAAAACCGTAAATAGGTATTACGGATTTTTTCTTGATCTCTACCATATGTATCTCTCCATTTTTACCATTAGGTGTTGACCATTATATACTATTGGTATATTATAATCTATACAAACTCACATTATTACATTAAATTTTGTGAAAATACGGATTAAATACAGATTATATCAGATTAAATCACGGAGAAGCATGTGATAAAGGTAGCGCCGTCAATACTATCGGCGGATTATACAAAACTTGGACAAGAAATAAACAGCGTATCCGGTGCGGACTACCTGCATTTTGACGTTATGGACGGAGTATTCGTTCCGAACATCTCTATCGGGTTGCCCGTGCTTGAGTCTGTGCGAAAAATTACAGACATGCCGCTCGATGTGCATCTCATGATCATCGAGCCGTACAGATTTACGACGCGGTTTGCCGAAGCGGGAGCGGACATCGTTGTATTTCATGTCGAAGCGGAAACGCCGGAAAACATAAATAAAGCCATCGATGAACTGCACAATCTTAAAAAAAGAGTCGGCTTGTCCATAAAACCAAATACCTCGGCCGAAGCAGTAATCCCTTACATAGAAAAGCTCGATATGGTATTGGTAATGACTGTTGAGCCGGGCTTTGGCGGGCAAAAGTTCATGCCGCAAATGCTGCCGAAAATATCCAAGCTTCGAGAACATATAGATGGTCACGGATTAAAATGTGATATTGAAGTTGATGGCGGTATAAATTTAGAAACCGCAAAAATCTGTGTGCATGCCGGGGCAAATGTCTTGGTTGCGGGAAGTGATATATTTGAGAAAGCAGACAGAGCAGGACGGATTGCCGAACTGCGCGCTGTTTAAGAGGTATAGTAATAAACATGGATTTTTTCCCATCAGCATTGGAAAACCTTATTGACAAATTTGCGACCTTACCGGGAATCGGACGTAAAACAGCGCAACGGCTGGCGTTTTATGTGATTTCGTTGCCTGATGGTGAAGCGCAGGACTTTGCCGAAGCGGTGACGATGGCGAAAAGCAGTGTGCGGTGCTGTGCGATTTGTCTCAACCTGACAGATGGTGAAATTTGTGCTGTATGCAAAAATGAGCGTAGGGAAACAGGTGTGATATGTGTGGTTTCAGACCCGAAAGGCGTTTTGGCAATCGAACGGTCACATGAATTTCGCGGCAGATACCATGTGTTGCACGGTGTCATTTCCCCGATGACCAATGTAGGGCCCGATGATATAAGAATAAAAGAGCTGATCGCTCGTGTTGCGGATGGCGGAGTTGAAGAGGTGATCATGGCAACAAACCCCGATACTGAAGGGGAGACGACCGCCAGATATATTTCGCGATTACTCAAACCATTTGAGGTCAAAGTCACGCGACTTGCCTACGGAATCCCCGTCGGCGGTAGTCTGGAATTTGCAGATGATGCCACGCTCATGCGTGCGATTGAGGGGCGGATGGAGTTTTAATGTGCGCTTTGCACAGTAATGCTTAAGGTATTAAGGACGTGTTCGTATGTCCTTCAAAATATGAACAAATAAAACAACAAACATTTTAAGGAGTATCATAATTCATGGCTGAAAAATTGAAAATAATCGCTCTTGGTGGTCTCAACGAGGTCGGCAAGAATCTCACAGTGTTCGAATATGGTCAAGACATGATCATAGTAGACTGTGGGCTGGGCTTTCCTGACGACGACATGTATGGCGTTGACATTGTCATACCCGATGTGACATATCTTGTGAAGAATCAGCAAAAAATCAGAGGGATCATCCTCACCCATGGGCATGAGGATCATATCGGTGCACTGCCATATGTCATGCGCGAGATAAAAGCCCCTGTATTTGCTACCCCGCTCACAGCGGGCCTGATACAGATAAAATTAAGCGAACATGGGCTGCTGGAAAAAACACAAATTGAAGTAAGAAAACCGGGTGAAAAAATTTCACTCGGCTGCTTCAAAATTGAATTTATCCACGTCAACCATAGTATTCCCGATGCAGTGGCACTTGCAATAAAAACCCCTGTCGGAATGATTATTCACACTTCTGACTTTAAAATAGATACGACTCCGGTCTCAGGCGGCATGATCAATATCGCCCGCTTTGGTGATCTGGGTCAAAGAGGCGTACTTGCGCTGCTCTCCGATTCAACGAATGTAGAAAAACCGGGATACTCTCATTCTGAACGCAATGTGGGTGAGCGGTTGGATGAGCTTTTCAATGGCTGTACTCAGCGGATCATTGTCACGACATTTGCATCAAACGTCCATCGGGTACAACAAGTTATAGATTGTGCCGCAAAATACGGCAGACATGTTGCCGTGACGGGGCGCAGCATGGAAAATGCCATGCGTGTTTCCATGGAACTGGAGAGCATAAAGGTTCCGGATGGGCTATTTATGGATCTCAATCAAATCAAAAATCTGCCGCCTGAAAAAATAGTCATCATAACAACAGGCAGTCAAGGTGAACCAATGAGTGCGCTGTATCGAATGGCATTTGCAGGACACCGTCAAATTGAAATAAAGTCCGGGGATAGAGTCATTATATCCTCATCAGCGGTACCCGGAAATGAGCGCATGGTAAGCCGGGTGATTGATGAGTTGTTCCGCAGGGGTGCGGACGTGATCTATGATAAAACCTCAGATCTACACGTTTCAGGTCATGCCTATCAAGAAGAACTCAAAATGATTATGGCGCTGGTCAAACCAAAGTTTTTTATGCCGGTACACGGTGAGCAGAGGCATTTATGCACCCATGCGAAAATAGCGAAGCAAATGGGTATTGCGCCGAAGAATATAATGGTCTCGGATATTGGGCATGTAGTTGAGCTGACCGGTAAGAGTATCAGCAGAAATGGAACCGTACCGTCGGGTAAAGTGCTTGTAGATGGAACCGGTGTCGGTGATGTCGGTTCGGTTGTGCTTCGGGACAGAAAGCATCTGGCTCAAGACGGTATGGTGGTTGTGATTATCAATTTATCGAGTGAAGACGGCAGCCTTGTGACCAGCCCGGACATTCTCACGCGCGGATTTATCTATGTCAAAGAATCAGAAGAGCTTATGCGGGAACTCAAAGACGTGGTTATGGAGACCATTGACGAATATTTGCTTGAAAATGTCTCGGATTGGGCTGCACTGAGAAGTTCAATAAAACGGTCACTGTCAGAATACCTTTATAGAAAAACCAAGCGCAAACCTATGATTCTTCCGGTAATTACGGAGATATAGGGTGATCACAAATTGGCCTAAGCTCCCTTGCTCGCGAGGGAGCTTGGTGCTTAAACAGAACAATGACTAATATTAACGCAAATTCAGAGGGGAAAATCGGTGGATGAATATTCAAATTTTTGGAAAGTCAAAATGTTTTGACACAAAAAAAGCCGAGCGCTACTTCAAAGAGCACCGGATTAAATACCAGCGCATTGATTTGGTGCAGTTTGGTATGAGCCGAGGTGAATTTGCAAGTGTAAAAAGCGCTGTCGGACTGACAAGCATGATTGATGAAAACGCCGCCGGTGCTGAAATCTTAGCTTACCTTGCCTATGACTCAGACAAAGAAGAAAAACTATTTGAAAACCCGGCGCTCATAAAAACGCCCATCGTGAGAAATGGAAAAAAAGCGACCATAGGCTACTGCCCGGACATATGGAAACAATGGGAATGATCGGTACCCTATGCTCAAAATTAGACTTGTGCGAAAGGAAAAGAGAAACCATGTCAGAAAATATGGCTCTTGGAGCAAACATACAACACAGACAATACCACATTGACCTCACGCCTGAGCAAGTGGGTGCGTATGCCATTTTACCCGGAGACCCAGGGCGTGTCGAAGAAATAGCGCAATATCTGGAAAACCCTGTGTTTGTCGCAGAAAAAAGAGAATACAGAACTTTTGCAGGTGCACTCGCCGGACAAAAGGTCATCGTCATGTCTACAGGAATCGGCGGACCATCGGCGGCCATAGGTATTGAAGAACTGATAAAATGCGGCGTGCACACATTCATCAGAATAGGCACCTGCGGAGGAATGCAGCCGGAAGTCCTTCCGGGTGACTTGGTTATCGCACAGGCAGTGATTCGCTCCGAAGGCACAAGCTATGAATATCTGCCCCAAGGCTACCCGGCGTGTGCGGACATCACCATAACCAACGCATTGCGGCAAAGCGCCGAAGATGCCGGATTACGCCACCATACCGGTGTGGTTCATAGCAAAGATAATTTTTATGGACAAACCGAACCGGACACCATGCCGATTGGAGACATCCTAAAGAGTAAATGGGATGCATATATAAAAGCGGGCTGCCTCGCATCAGAGATGGAAGCAGCCGCCCTATATACTGTAGGTCTTGTTCGCCGAGTTCGGGTCGGATGTGTCTTGACCGCCATTTGGAATCCTGAACTCCACAAGGCCGGAGTTGCCCAAACACAATATCTCAGCAACGAACGAGCTATAAAATGTGCCGTCAATGCTACTAAAATGCTGATAAATCAGGCATCATTTTGAAAATCATATGCATCATGAGTGATGCTTAATGTGGGGTCAAATTTCCTTCCCATCTGGTGACGCGCTTTCCGGTTTTCAACCGTGTCAAAGATAATAGAAAAGTCGTAATCCGGGGGATATAGCTCTGCGGCCGGTACTTTGAGCTTGATCCGATTGTGCTTCATGGTCTTTTTTACGCCTTTTACCTGCACAATCACGTCTCCTTGTTCGCTCACCGGGCGATATACGATACCTGTTTCCCCTGTTTGCAATATGGTTACGCTGTCACCCATACTGAACTTGTCTGATAAGTCGGTAACAGCCTTTTCGGCCTGAATGCGTACAAGCGTGCTCTTGGGGGATTTCATTGCGGTTTGCTTGGGCGTATGCTCTTGCTTTTGTCCGCCGTAAACCTCATGATGCGCCCGTTCCAACAGATGAGGGGCGAGGCCAAGCTGCTGTGCAATGTGTAGTGCGCAACTTTCTCCGGACATACCCATCTCCAATTTGTAGAGTGGGCGGAGGTTTTCGCGGTCAAAGGCCATCCGTGCGCTTTGTACACCGTCTGACTGTTGCGCATAGGTCTTAACCTGTGCGTAGTGCGTTGTCACCAAGAACATGCAACCGCGTTGCCGCAGCTCGTCGAGTACCGCTACAGCGATGCCCATACCCTCGGCAGGGTCGGTGCCGCTGCCCAGCTCGTCTAACAACACGAGACTGTCTCGGCTGGCGTTTTCCAAAATATTGATGATATTGGTCATGTGGCCGGAAAAGGTAGACAGGTTTTGTGAAATGTTCTGACTGTCTCCGATATCACACCAGTAGTTATCTTGCATGGCAATATAGCTGCCCTCTGCGCAAGGAATGTGAAGTCCGCACTGTGCCATCAGAGAGAGCAAACCCACGGTCTTTACTGCGACGGTTTTGCCGCCTGTGTTGGGGCCGGTGATGATCACGCCGTTTGTATGCGCGTCCATCTCGAAATCCAATGGGATACAGGAGTCCGCATCCAACAATGGATGGCGGCCTTTTCTGATGTCCAGCTTTCGCGCCCCGCCGATCTCCACGGGTACGGCGTTCATTTGGGCGCTGAGTTTGGCTTTGGCGAACAGCACGTCCAAAATCTCCATCGCTTCCATATTTCGGCGCAGCATCGGGGCATATGTTACAACCATGGCTGTGAGTGTGTAAAGGATACGCCTTTCCTCGGCATCTTCCTCAACGCTTAATGCACTTAGCTCTGTTTGGTGCTTTTCTATAGCAGTTGGCTCCATGAAGACGGTAGCGCCTTTTCCGGAAACTTCAATCACCGTTCCGCCAAATTGTGCCTGAAACTTTCTCTGTACAGGCAGCACATGGCGGCCTTGGCGGATGGTGACATATCCATCTGCCAGATATTGCTTGCGGCTTTTCAATATGTGATTTAACTTTTCCTTAATTTGTGCGTCCACATGGTCTTTTTTTCGGCGGATATTCCGCAAGCTGGGGCTGGCATCGTCACACAGTTTGATGTCTTTGATGCACAATTCGATTTCGGTGCGCAGGTCTGACAGATTCTCAATACTTTGTCCGTACATGGCAATGGCTTCTTCTGTGGTCTTACCTTTTGCTAAGTATATCGTCATACGTTTGCAGGACTCGGCAAATTTGGAAATACGTTCGAGTTGTTCCGGAATCAGCATGCCGTCTGCGTCTGCTAATGTAATGATTTCGTTTAAGCCGTCCATGGTGGGCAAAGGAGGTGTGCCGATTATATCCAGTAGTTTTTTGGCAGAAGTGGTTTCTGCCATTTTGCGCACACACATACTTTCATTCAGATAAGGGGACAGTGCGGCGAGTGCGCCTTTTGCGTTTTGGGATAGGGCATGTTCTTTCAGTTTATCTATAATGGTATTAAATTCGAGTGAAAAATAATGGTTGTTCAAATGGTCTTATCCTTTCGTACTTTCGTAAAACAAATGTATCTACTAAACTATTTACAGCTTTTAGGCAAACAAAAAAGCGCAGTGACCCACTGCGCTACAAGACAAACAAAAAAGAATGTGTCAGATAAACACTTCTCCGGTTGTCGTATAAGGCATTTGGACACACAAAACCGAGCAGGTAAATCCCGCTACTGTGATGCAAATCGCTGCCTTATTGACGAACCCTCACAAGTCATTCCACACTTTCTTAACTAATATATCGTCCTCAGGTTAACATAATACTTTTACATTGTCAATTGTGAAAAATTACCAATCTCAGACAGTTTGGAGCGGTGTAACACTTCACTGGGTATCTGAAAACTCGCAATGGTTACAGTCACTGAGCACACAATCTTTGGATATGATACAAATTTAGTATACGTAGACGTGCCTTGGCTGTAACCAACCTGTGTTTTCAGATACCCAGTGAAGTGTAACGGAGCGGGGGCTACAGTTCGCAGTGTATCTGATATACTGTATAATTTCTGTGCAACCACTGTTTCTCGTAGGGCGCGGCATCCCTATAAAACATAACTACAAACATCTGTGCTATTTGCAGATATTTCAATTTTTAATTCCCTAAATTGTAAGCTCAACCGATCGACCAAATTCGCACAAAAAATATTTTCAGTGTGAAAATGACCTGCCTCAATGAGGGTCAGACCATAATTTGCAGCAAAAACCATTCGATCATGACTTACTTCGCCGCAAATAAACGCGTCACATCCGGCATTGAGCGCTATTTCAACGGATTCTTTGGCGCTGCCGGAACTCACACCTATTTTGGAAAGCGCTTTGCCGGAATCGACATAACGAACTGCCGTGCAATCGAACGCTGCCTTGCATTTTTCAGCCAAATGCTCAGCAGAAATAGGTGTATCCAACACAACGACTCTGCCATAGCCAGTTCCATCGGAGTTTATGGGGAGGAGTACCGTTTCACTTTTTGGAAAGCCTAATTTAGCGAGCATTAAATCGGAGATGCCACCCACCGCAACATCAAGATTTGTATGTGCAGCGATGAGGTTGATATTATTTTGCACGAGTGCGTAAAGCGGGTCGTTCGTTGTGATTTTTGAGATGGGGAGAAATATAAGCGGGTGATGGGAAATGATTAAGTCAATTTCTTTCTCAATCGCTTCGGCAACAACCTTGCGTGTTACGTCAAGGCATACGAGGACTTTTTTGGCCTCGGCGTTGTAGTCACCGACAATTAGTCCTGAATTGTCAAACTTATCTTGATTTTTAAACGGTGCGATTGTATCTAGGTAATTATATATTTGTTCTATTATCATTGTATTTTAATCTCCTATTGCATAGCAGCATGAATTTAAAAATGCTCCCGAAACAGCCGAAGTGCATTGCCATAGCAAATCTTCTCCATATCACTCTGGCTAAACGACTTTGACAGGGCATCAATAAGTACAGGCATTCCCAAACAATCGTCCACTTCCCGCGTTACTGTACAGACATGACCCCATTTTGTCATTTAAGAGGGCATTTATTGCCCGAATCTTAAAATGATGCAAATGCATGGGAGAAGATCCTTCGCTACGCTCAGGATGACATTGGGTGTGTACAGTAATCTTCCCACCAGCATTTTTAAGTAAGTTTATCAGTAAAGCTTGACAAAGTCAAAAATAATGCCAAAATACTCATATGAGCAAAATAGTCATCGTTGCAATAAATGCAAAATACGTCCACTCGTCACTGGCTGCATGGGTCATCGCCGCAGGCATATCGAAGTATGCCCATAATCACCATGACATACAAATCGTCGAAGCCACAATCCACAACGATAATGCCGAAATAGCAAACAGGATCGCAGCCTATGCACCCGACATTGTAAGTATATCGGCATATATCTGGAATGCCTCGAAACTGCCTGGAATATTAAGCTTACTCAAGGAGAAATTACCCTCTGCACAATGCATACTCGGCGGACCGGAAGCGGTATATAATGAACGATATTGGCTGAAAAATGGTGCAGACTTTGTGCTGCACGGCGAAGGGGAATACACATTTCCTGCTTTTCTTAACCAAATGGAGCAAGAAACGTGCCATATTTCGAAGACAGATGTGATCCCTGTCGATCCATATACCGATGAATATTTCAGCACCCTCCAAGGCAGACTGGCATATCTTGAAACATCCCGGGGTTGTCCATTTACGTGTGCATTTTGTCTTTCTGCTGGTACTCATGTGCAATATTTCCCAATGGAGACCGTAAAAGCGCAACTATTAAAACTTTCAAAATCCGATGCACGGACAATCAAACTTGTAGACAGGACATTTAACTGCAATGCTCAACGTGCTTATGAGATATTTGACTATATGATCAGTCTGGAAACAGATTGTTGCTTTCACTTTGAAGTCGCAGCCGATCTGTTTGATGACCGAACTATAGCGCTACTACAATCTGCACCGCCGGGGCGCATACAACTTGAAGCTGGACTTCAAAGCTTTTTTGAACCTGCACTCAACGCATCATCGAGAAAGACATCACTTGACCGGGTCGCACAAAATATCAAAGCGCTTTTAAGCGCAGGCAATATCCATATGCATGTGGACTTGATTGCTGGATTGCCGCACGAGACACTCGGGGATTTTAAAAATAGCTTTAACGCCGCATTTTCACTCAGAGCACATATCTTGCAACTGGGATTTTTGAAACTATTGCATGGCAGTGCGCTCCGCAAACAGGCTTCAGAATTGGGTATTGTCTTCAATGAGCATCCGCCGTATGAAATCATCAGTTCGCCATGGCTGAGCATGGAAGACATTCAAATCTTAAAGCATGCGGAAAATGCGCTGCAACACACATACAATAAAGGTCGATTCATAACCTCCATTGAATATGTGCTCAAAGTAACAAAGCTTAGACCATTTGATCTGTTTTACACAATCGGGGCTTCTGCTCCAAACCATGGCACAGACTTGTCTGCATACGCAATTGAAATACTGGATATTTGTCTGAATTTGCCTCATGTGGATGAGCGAACACTTCTGGACTCAATGGTATATGACTGGCTGGGAATGGTCAAAGGGAAGAATATGCCGGATAGGCTCAAAAATCCGGATATCAAGCGAAATCAAGTGGTTAGTGAGGTAGAAGCGTATCTCGGGCGAAAGATTCGGCGTGATGAGGCAGCCGTTTTGCGTTCCGGAGGCGTCATATATGTGGACAGTAGAGTCCGCAATCCGGTCACCGGGTTATATGAGGTGCGCACTTTACCTACGACACCTGTACCTCCTTGTACATCGCCGGGGCATCAGCCTTAGTTGCGTGTTCTGAAATGCTCTGCACCTCAACTTTGAGCACCCTTTGCCCAAAGCAAATCTCAATAATATCACCGACCTTAACAGCGTAAGATGCTTTGGCCGGGCGTCCATTGACGTTAATACGTGCGCCATCGCAAGCTTCATTGGCAACAGAGCGGCGCTTGATGAGTCTGGAAACTTTCAAAAATTTATCTAATCTCATAATGTAATACTCCCTATCGCAAATTATACAAAAAACAACAATGGCGCAGGAAATCCCTGCGCCAAACATTGTACCATATAAAAACTAAAATTACACGAACGGATGCACTATTTTGCGACGGAATCCTTAAGTGCTTTACCTGCTTTGAACTGGGGAGTTCTGGTTGCCGGGATATTGATGGGCTCTTTTGTCTTAGGATTACGACCCGTACGTGCAGCACGATCCTTAACATCGAATATTCCAAAACCTACGAGTTGAACTTTGTCGCCGGAGACGAGTGCGGTTGTAATTGCGTCGATCGTTGCGGTTAGGGCTTTTTCACTGTCTTTTTTTGACAAGCCGGAATTTGCTGCGATAGCATTGATGAGTTCTGTTTTGTTCATTAGAATCTGTCCTCCTGAAATTTAACATTGATTATAATCGCTTATATATTAAAGAAGTAATATTTACCTCTCTAACTTCACTTTTTGGTAGAGCGCCTCCATCTCATCAAGTGTCATATCTGACAGATTACGCTCTTGTGCATGCGCCATTTTTTCGAGCTTAGAAAAACGCAACATGAATTTTTCGCTGGCACGTCCCAGCGCTTTTTCCGGATCAATTTCAAAAAAACGTGCGGCATTAACTGCTGAAAACAATAAATCGCCGAGTTCTTCTTCAATATCGCCACCGGACTCAATTGCGGAAATAAGTTCCGCGGTCTCAGCATGTATGGCATCAATTGACCCGTTGTAGTCAGGCCAATCGAACCCTACCTTGGCCGCTTTTTTTTGAATTTTTTCAGCTCGCCATAAGGCCGGAAGGCTGGCTGCCACATCGCTCATGGCTTCAGAGACTGATTCATGCTGTTTTTCCGCACGCTTTATGTCTTCCCAGAACAAAAGCGACTCGCTACCGTCCTTTGCCTTGACATCACCAAATACATGCGGATGGCGGCGTATGAGTTTCTTACAAGTCGCATCTGCGATACTGTCAAGATCAAATCGCTGAGATGATTGTGCAATGTCGGCGTGAAACACGACCTGCATTAAAACATCGCCCAATTCTTCAATCAAATGTTCCGTATCGCCTGAGTCAATCGCTTCAGCAGCCTCATAGGCCTCCTCTAGCAGATTGCGCCGGATGCTTTCGTGTGTCTGCTCAGCATCCCACGGACAGCCATCAGGACTACGCAATAATCTCATGAGATCTCTAAGGTCAGAAACATCATATCTGAGTTTGTTTTCAAAATCTACCATACTTTTTCACTTTCCGCAAGACAGTTTTTTAATTTTTTGCCTAAAAGGGTTGAATTTTGCACTAAATGAGACCTTTTTGATGTATCATACAGTGTTTTTGGGGTGCGGCTAACTCCTAATGCGCAAGAGTCTTGCTAATTTTGCACCCTTGGGTACGAGTTTCATATCCTCCATGGTTATAGTGCGTGTTACGATGATGAGTATTCCGTACACGGAAATACCAACGATGATCGAGAGTATCAAGAAAGCGGTCACTGCATATCGGCCCGTTCCCATAATCTCTGAACCGAAGCGCAGCAAACCTGTATATGCTAAATATGTTGCCATTGCCATGAAAATTGTACAAAGCAGCGGGCGAATAAAAGCTTTGTTGAATTTTGGTTTTTCTTTGATTTTTGCGATGATAAAGCATATGTTCAGTGCTGAAATGACGACAAAACAAGCCAGCGTTCCGATGGGCGAGGCGAGAATTCCGATGTTCGGATTTCCTGAGAGAAAATATGCGGTAAGGATCTTGATGATTGCGCCAATCGGAACGGTCACCAATGCCACGCGTTCATGTCCGTTTGCTTGCAAAATAGCAGTGGTGATGTATTGTAAACAAGAAAAAAATGAAGCAGCGCCCAAGACAGTCAAAATGGCTGTGGCCAGAGGAATGTCATAACCGTAAAGTGCCATGAGTATTGGTGTAGCCAGAATCATGAGCCCTGCTGAGGCGGGCATGGCAATTAAATTGGCGAGTTTTAATGATGATTGCATAATGACACCGGCCTCTTCGGTGCGTCCGCGTGCTATAGCGGCGGCAATTGCCGGGATGATGCTCATGGAGACAGGAACAACGATGGCAGGTGGAAGATTGTATACAGGCAGACCGAGCGCATAGATACCAAACAGTTCGCTGGCTTGTATTTCTGTATATCCCAACACAGATTGTAACCTGCCAAGCACAATGGCGCTATCAATGACCACCATCGTTGACATCGTTGCCGCACTCAGGGTAATGGGCAGACTGACTTTCATGATGCGGCCGAAAATATTCAGCGGTGTTTGACTTTCTGTTGTACAGTGATCGGAATTCGAGATATTTCGGTCAAGCTTCTGCTTATACCACACAAGTAAAGGAACGCTGATGCCCAAGCCTATGGTTACGCCTGTGATTGCCCCGGCAGAAACGATGCCTGTCCCATAACCGAGGTGAACCAGCCAAAGTGCTGCGGCAATACCTATGATGGCCTTGCAGATCACCTCGACAATTTGAGAAATCGCTGTCGGGATCATATTTCCGTGGCCTTGTGCATAACCGCGGTAAACTGCTATAATACATGCAAAGAAGACGGCGGGAGACAAAACACGGATACCCGGTGCCGCCAATGAATTGTTCATCTGCATGGCGAAGTAGTCGGCGAAAAAGAACATCACGAGCATTGCCACAGCGCCAATGATGATAAACGCAGGCAGAGCTACTGAAAAATAGCGCCTTGCGAGCTTGTTGTTATCGCTTGCATTGGCAGAGGAGACCATCCTTGAGAGTGCGGCGGGAATGCCGGCAGTTGAAATGGCCAAGATGAGTGCAAACACATTGTATGTGACTTGGAACGTTCCGCGCCCTGCTGCATCCATGATTTGGAATAGTGGTATTTTGTATACAACACTGATTACTTTGGCAAGAATCGAAGCCGCTGCTAAAATCGCTGCGCCTTTAAGATAATTTTGACTTCTGCTATCAGGCAACACTACACCTCATTTTTGGAGAAACTCACGCCGCTTCATTTTACACCCATTGGGCAATAAAAGCAATATGATGTGTAATAGTTAAGCTGGCGGGAGTTCGACTCTCGCCAGCTTAAGGCGCAATGTGCAGTCCAAAATCACAGGTTGGGTTACACGCCGCACCATGACATCAAATATGTATCCTATGCTAAAATGAATAATACGGAAAACGCTGTTTACATAACTCATGTGGATAAGTGTGTGGACAATGTGCAAAAACCCTGATAACGTAGTAAAAAATCATATGAGATACCCCTGACACTTAATTTATGGTAAACTATAAAATATTCATAAAATGATGAATAAGAAGATGAAAGTCTGAAAAAAATGATTAAACGACATTTTGTTTACAAAAATGCAAAAAATAATTCACGTATAATCCATATTCGGGGCTGAAATTATGACTTTTTGTGAAAAACAGTGCAACAGTATTTCTTTGAAAGATTTTTCTGACAATATATAATACAACTTTGTAACATGCGCCTGATAGTATGTGCATATAAAAAATATTCTAAGGAGGTTTGAGATGTACGATAACAACGAATGGAACAAACATGACCCGCAAGATACATATGAGTTGATGCAGATACAGCCACAACCACTGCAGCAACCGCAAACGCTGCAAGCACAGGAAATCACACCGCTAAAAGCGCCTCGACGCAAGCGCAGACGAGGCAATATGCGTGCGATTTTGTTATGTTTGTTTTGCCTGATATTTGCAGCTTCGGCCGGTTTTGTCGGTGGGTATTTGGCGACATCTATGAGGTTAGATCAAACTGCATATGGAGTACCTATGACCCTTTATGGATCGGAATCGAATCATATAGAAAGCCCGTTGGAACACCGGTCTCACCTTGACGAACTGGTCGGTGCATCTATTCCGGCGCATATGAGCGCTGAAGCTGAAGATGGCCAAGAGGATAATCAGGCTGCGGAAATCTCCAGACTTTTAAGCGCATTTAACCGATTAGATATGAACACTGCGGAAGTTGCTGCGGTGGTGAGACATTCTGTCGTTGAGATAAAGACCGAAACAGTGACCGCCGGACTATGGGGCGGTCAGCGAACCAATGTAGGTGCCGGTAGTGGTGTAATCATAAGTGATGACGGTTATATCATCACCAATGACCATGTTATAAATGGAGCCGCCAATATTTCAGTCAGGCTGACAGATGGCAGAGAATTTGAAGCCCGGCTCATCGCCACCGATGTCAGAACAGATACTGCAATCATAAAAATTGATGCAACCGATCTTACTCCGGCGGTATTTGGTGATTCAGACAAGCTTGCGGTTGGAGAAGGTGCATTGGCGGTGGGTAATCCGCTCGGAGAGCTGGGTGGAACGGTGACCAGTGGCATCATTTCGGCAACGCATCGCGACATTGCGCTTGATGGTGAAATTATGACGCTATTACAGACAGACGCAGCAGTAAACCCCGGAAATTCCGGCGGAGGATTGTTTAACATGCGTGGAGAGCTTATCGGGGTTGTCGTTGCCAAATCCGGTGGGATAAACGTTGAGGGCTTGGGGTTTGCCATACCATCAAATACAGCACAACAAGTAGCCGGAGATTTAATTGCTTATGGACATGTCAGAGGACGGGCGGATGTGGGTGTCTCGCTTGTGGATATCAGTACGACACAACTGGCGCGGCAATATGGTGTCAACCAGTTGGGTTTATATATTCTCGGTTCTGAAAACGAAAGTTTATTAAGAGGCGACAGAATTGTTGCCATGGACAATAGAGAAATTACAAATCAGCTCAGCTTCAATGCACTCTTACGTCATCGGGAAGTTGGCGAAACCATAAGTCTGACAGTAATCCGCGGCGGGAATGAAGTAACGGTTGCAGTAACGCTTGTAGAGTGGATACCATAGGCTGATAGGTGTAGAATCCATTGCCTGCCCCGGCTCATTGTGATGCTCTTATGAAAATCGAGGAATAATGCTATGATACGTTTCTTTGCCGAATCGTCGGCGATATCAGGTGATTTGATATATCTTACGGCAGATGATTTTTCCCACATTCGCTCATTGCGCTTGCGCCCTGATGAACGATTTATAGTCTGTGATGGTGAGGGTACAGACTATATATGCACGCTAAGCAAGGTAGAAGGGCATGCTTTGTCCGGTCAAGAATCCATTGCAAAGATCATAAAGGCCTGTCCATCAAAGGGTGAACCCAATGTAAAGTGCAGTGTTTTTATTGGGCTTGCCAAAGGAGATCGGATGGATTATGCGGTGCAAAAGTCTGTCGAGCTTGGAGCGCACGAGATAAAGTTATTTCCTTCCAATCGTTGCATTGCGATCCCAAAGGATGCGGACAAGAAAACGATCAGACTTCAAAAGATTGCCACTGAAACTGCCAAACAGTGTGGTCGAGGGATTATCCCGCAAGTGACAATACTGGATTCATTTGACTCTGCAATCAGACAGGCATCGCAGGCGAAATTGCCTCTGTTTTTCTATGAATGTGAAGAAAAGCAGGACTTAAAAGGTGCCCTTGGTCAGTTGCTTGAACATTCCTCCCCGGATACACCGCACTCAATTTCCATCCTTACCGGGCCGGAAGGTGGATTTGAACCACATGAAGTAAACTTAGCGATATCCAAAGGTATGCTTGTCGCCACGCTGGGTCCTCGGATACTCAGATGCGAAACTGCACCTGCCGCTGCGCTTGCAGCGCTTATGTTTCACACAGGAAATTTGTCATAAAGTCAATTGTATTATGAGTGTTTATTTGCTATACTGAATGATCACACAAAAATTATGGAGTACAAGTATGGCAAAAAAGCAAGCTGTTCGCTTAAATAAAGTCTTACCCAGAGTGGAGGCGTATGCAGACCAAGGGCTGACCACACAGCAGGCGAAAGAGCGGTTGGAAAATGGATATGCAAACACAAAGCCCGACTCTGCTGAAAAAACTGTAGGACAGATATTTAAAGACAATATATTTACATACCTCAATCTCGTGCTCACGATACTTGGATTATGTATCGTATTGGTGGGCTCGTACCAAAACTTGGTGTTCATGCCCGTTGTATTTATCAATACAACGATTGGTATAATTCAAGAATTGCGCAGCAAACGAGCGCTTGCAAAACTCTCATTCATAGCAGCCCCTAATGCAACCGTAATTCGTGATGGCGTGCGGATGACGATACCCACCGATGAAACAGTGCTGGATGATATCGCCATATTTACAGCCGGACAACAGATTTATGCAGATGCCGTTGTCATAGGCGGTGAATGTCATGCCAATGAAGCACTTGTGACCGGAGAATCTGATGAAATAACCAAGCAACCCGGAGATGTATTACTTTCCGGGAGTTTCGTTGTGTCCGGAGAATGTGCCGCCAGACTGGATAAGGTCGGACGTGACTCTTTTGTCGCCCAACTCACGCTGGAAGCAAAGAAAACACATGGAAAGCTCACGGTAGGAATGGTCTCGGCATTAAAGAGATTGGTACAGGTTATAGGCATTGTAATTATTCCGGTTGGAATTGCCATGTTTTTTCAGCAATTTCGTCAGCCACACATTACAATCGCGTCGGCAACTGAGGCGACGGTCGGTGCGCTCGTAGGTATGATTCCGGATGGCCTTTATCTTCTGGTTTCGATGGCGCTTACGGTCAGTGTTTTGCGTCTTGCACGTAAAAAGACACTGGTTCAGGAAAGAAATTGTGTGGAGACACTGGCGCGGGTTGATGTGTTTTGTGTGGATAAGACAGGAACGATAACAGAGACGAACATGGAAGTCAAAGACACTGTGCTTTTGTGTGCAGACCGATTCAATAGTCAAGATATAGGCCAAATAATGGCTGACTATGTGGGCAATATGCATGCCGATAACGAAACCATGACTGCTGTCCAAGCGTATTTTAATCAGCAGTCCACAAGGCGGGCACGCATGAGTATGCCATTTTCTTCGGCGACAAAATATAGCGGCGTATCATTTCATGAAGAAGAGGCTTACTTACTTGGTGCTCCTGAGCGGATTTTGCAGACAAATTACGAGCGGTACAGGCCGGAAATCGAAAAATATTCTGCTCAAGGATATAGAGTTTTGTTACTGGCTTTGTGCGATGACGACATAACAGGGAAAATAAATGGAGGCAGAGTTTTACCGCTTGCGCTGATCCTGCTATCGAACAAAGTGCGTCCCGAAGCGCCGGGTACTTTTAAGTTTTTTGCGCAGCAGGGTGTAAGGATCATTGTCATTTCAGGAGACAATCCGATGACGGTTTCACAGATATCATGCGAAGCGGGGATAGAGGGTGCAGAGAAGTTTGTTGATGCAGCAACACTTGTGACGGACAGGCAAATCAAACGTGCGGTCGGAGAGTATGTTGTATTCGGACGTGTCACGCCGGATCAGAAACGAAAGCTGGTCAGAGCGTTAAAGGGTGCAGGACATACGGTTGCCATGACCGGAGACGGCGTGAATGATGTTTTAGCACTCAAAGATGCCGATTGCAGTATTGCAATGGCCTCCGGAAGCGAAGTGGCGAGTCAGGTGTCCGATATCGTTTTGCTGGATTCTGATTTTTCGGCAATGCCCCATGTGGTTATGGAAGGGCGCAGAGTCATTAACAATATCGAACGTTCGGCGGCGCTTTTTATAACGAAGAATATTTTCTCGTTCTTGTTTGCTACAATCATGACCATTGGCTTGGCGTTTCCCTTTCCACTGGTACCGGCGCAATTTACGCTTTTTAATGTGATGCTTATAGGGATTCCGTCATTTGTGCTTGCTATGGAGTCGAATAAGAAAATCGTGCGCGGTAAGTTTATCATAAATGTATTGCGCAATGCTCTACCGGCAGGATTTACCAGCTTTTTTGCGATGGTTGCCCTGATGTTTATCGGGCAGTCGAGGGGCGTAGCAGATGCCGAACTGTCAACGATGTCACTGATTGTCATTGCATTTGTCGGATTTCAGATGCTTTATAAGCTTAGTAGGCCATTAAATACCTTGCGCATTGCGCTGATTGTAACGATGATTGTGGGATTCACAGTCGGTGCCATTGTGCTTTACTCAATTGGGCTGCTTACACCGATTTACGGTGGAGATATTTGGACACTTATTCTTACATGTCTGTCAACTGTTCCGGTGTTTTTCGGGCTGAGTCTTTTGGCAGGTAAAAAGAAATAATAAATATGTGGATGCCCTCGGGAGCTCGCAGGATTGCAATGTTTGAAGGCATTCACTCATTTTTGATAAAAGTTCCTGTAAAAAAGCAAATCCCCGCATTCGTCCAGTGCGAATGCGGGGTTACTTGTGGTTTTCAAAAATCAATTAATCAAACCACCTTTCATTTCAGATCTCGCTTGTTCCCTTAACATCATGTCTCCGATGCAGCCCATGCACACCATAACTTCAAATGAAGCGTGAATACTGGCGGTCTTATCCGCAGTTGTGCTAACCGATCCAATGATCCTGTCTGCCTTGGACTCGTTGTTCTCGTGAACTAAGCTTGATCCGTCTGCATCTAAAATATACAATAAATTGCAATAGATGTCAATCGGATTTTATGCAATATGTACAAAGTGCTGAACAAATCAGCAAAATAGACAAAGATGTGTATTTGCACGCAAGAACGTCACGGAATCCCTTACGAAATTGCCATTTCTGCCCTTTCAGGGCGTTTTATTGGCCTATTGGGAAGTTTTTGCGTTCTGGAGCCAAATTTTTGGTAATATTTAATATGCAGGTGTGGCAGAGATTACGAAGTGCCGCTAGAGCACTGTCGTTAAGTTGGCGTTCGACTGCTGTTAGCTTAAGATAATAGTTGATGGAAATCATCGACATATTCTATAAAGACTGTAGCGAAATTTTGAAATCGGAGGAACTGAATATGCTTCACGTGGTTATTTGCGATGATAACCCGACCCACCGAGTGCATCTTGAGGAAATTGTCAGGAAATTTATCTGTGCTGAAGGTCTTCATATCAAACTCGCATTATCGACCGGCAACCCGATAGAGGTTGTGCGTCGCTTGAATGAACGCACAGAAAAAGGTGCGCTCTATTTTATCGACGTAGAGTTGCAGCACGACATTAATGGCATTGAATTGGCGGCTCTGATCCGCAACAGTGATGTCAATGCAAAAATCGTATTCGTTACCTCGCACAGAGATCCTGTAGGCCTCATCTTTAAATACAAAATAGAAGCGCTTGATTACATTGTCAAAGGGATGCAACTCAGTCTGGAAAAAAGCATGATAGAATGCCTCACGGTGGCATATAAACGCCATTTGGATGAAAAGCATTCTAAACTCAAATATTTCAGTATTGAGGCAAAGGGTGAAGTGTGGAATGTTCTGATCGATGATATACTCTTTTTCAGGACGCATCCCACAGCCCGGAATAAAATGATTGTACACATGAAGAGCAGTCAAGTAGAATTCCGCTGTACCATAGGCGAAATTGAAGATATCGGCCCGGACTTTTATAGATGTCATCAATCCTGCATTGTAAATATCAGAAATATCGCCCGCTTGGATAAAACAAACAAAGTGCTCGAAATGATTACCGGTGAAGCTGCGCCCATTGCAGTGCGTAGCATCAATGGACTAAAAGCCAAGTTACTGCATTCCGAAAATGCCCTTGTTCCGATACGTAAGACCAAATCTGCGCTGTTACTGGAGGAGATTGGTTAATCATTTGAGACGTATTAAAGACTTTGCAATGGCGTTATTCTCTTTGGTTTTTTGTAGCTCAATATTTCTGCTTAATTAATGCAAAAATCTTTTTTGCATTAATTGCATTGACGCAAGTAATGCGTGTGTGTTAAAATGTGTGGTGTGAGATGTAAAAATTAGTGCGAAGAATGAAGGGGTGATAAAGATGGAGTTAACAAAAAATGAGCTACAATTCATGAATGTGCTCTGGACTGCGGGAAAACCGCTTGTTGCAAACGAAATACTTGAACTTTCTGTTGACAAGACATGGTCGGATGCATCATTGCATACAATTTTGAAGAGACTCTTAAAAAAAGGTGCAGTTGTTGAAGAAGGATTTACGAAAGGTAAGAAATTTTTCTTGCAAACCTATATTCCAACTATGACCAAAGAAGACTACTATCGAAACGAAGTTTTTAGTGACTGCAAAGAAACAGAAATCCCCATGATTTTCTCTGCACTGCTCAGAGACACAGACTGCGATGATGAGACGATGGATAAGTTGGAAGAGATCATACGGAAAAGGCGAGCAGGAGCGTTGTAATGATTAGCCGATATTCGATAATTATTGCGATTATCTTATTTAACTTATCTATAATCATTATAGCGATTATGCGACGCAGAACGAATTACCTTGTAAAGTACAGCACACTCACATTGGTTGTACTTGCGCTACTTGGCGTGTTGCGCATGGTAATACCCATGAGCTTTCCATTCACATATGTTATCCAGTCGTTTCGCATTTACCCTGCGATTGTGGCTGCTTTGGATAGACCACTATGGGCAGGCGGGATGCTTACGACACAGCGTGTAATACTTTTGGTGTGGGGTGTTGGGTCAGCAATAATGCTTGTCCGGACAGTTATTATGCTTTGCAAAGTATATGAGCAAAGGAGCAAGTATGCCCTTGTTGAGAGTGCGCAAGTTAAGAAAATGGTGGAAAAATTGCAACTCGAATGGGCTGAGGTGATTGTATCTCCGGATGTTGGTGTGCCATTTGTCACTGGGCTATTTAAGGCTCGGATTTACCTGCCGAATATGGAAATGTCTGATGATGTTTTAGAGGTAATACTGAGGCATGAATATCAACATTTTAAATTGCATGACCTGATGATAAAGGTGTTTTACTTTGTGCTATCAGTTTTGTTTTGGTGGAATCCAATTGTGCATACTTTCCAAAGAGAACTTGACAAACTACTTGAAATTCGCTGTGATATGGCACTTCTGGCGACGATGAATGAAGAAGAAAAGACGCTCTATTTGGAGGCGCTTGCGTCGGTAGTGACGCACACTTTTCACGAAAAGCCTGTGGCTGAGGGAAATGCCTTGGCACTGGTCAAGTCCGGACAACCCGGATTTATGGATCAGCGAATTGAGATAATCCTAAACAGTGGAGAGCTAAAGTCAAAAAGGATGCGAATGGCTTCTGTGGTAGTAGTGGTGGCTTTGTTTTTTGCATCATACTTCGTAACTATTCAACCTGCGCATGAAGTACCGGCGGATTATGATTATTTTACCATTAGTCCTGAAAATGCGCATATTGTTATTGCGCCGGATGGTAGATTTTGGTTACATATTGATGGTCTCGACAGGATTGAACTAGACGAAGATGGAGTTGTGCTTGAAGTATTTGGAGACATATTAACAATCGTTTATGAGGAGGAAATAACATGAAGAAAAAAGCAAAAATAGTTTCGGTAGCCTTATTATTTATTATGATCTTTGCACTTACGCTTTCTGTACATGCGTTTGATGCAAATGTTGAGGGTCAATTAGAGAAATATGCGGAAACGGTGATGGACGGCTCGCAACGCATGGAGCAAACTCAATGGCATTTTAGAAATAATAATGGAGTTTTGGAGATGCGCCTGTTCTCTATCACACGTGGAATTTGGATTACGGAATGGATGCGAGCGAATTAATAAACCAATTTTGAATTATGACTCATGCCGATCTTTGTTGAAATCGCACAATAAAGATCGGTGCAGTTTGTGGACAACTACAAAATTGCGCAAACACACATTATTTGCGTTGACACAAATAATATGCTTCAAGTAAAATAATTAGCATAAAGCATGGTCTGGTCATGTTTGCCAAGATATCCTGCAATTTAATATTGGGTGCACATAACACTAAGTTGTTTGATATAACAAATTATTTGCGAAAGGAATTTAGTTCTATGAGTAAATTGAAGAAGATCTGTTCTCTGTGTTTGGCATTAGTAATGGTTTTTGGGTTAGTGAGTACTCAGGCATATGCCCGAACAGAAAGTGACCAAATATCAATGGAGCAAGAAAAACGCACGGTTACGCTTGAGCTTCCATTTAACCCATGGGATAAGGAATCTGAACTACGCGCTCTTGAAGCGAGTGAGAATGCACTACGTGAGGTGATGACATCACAATATACGGTCAAAGTTGAGCTTGTAGATTCGCTAATGGCAGTTCCTTTTAGTCCGGGAGAGAGAAGGGTTGTTACCGATGGCGAATTCTTATATATCATTGACTTTGAAATAGAGCACGAATATACTATGGATAGTATCAGGACTGATCGAAACATCCTCCCTTTTACTGCTTCGGGAAATGCACGTGTTTGGTATCTTCCCACAGCAACGATACTTGGTTCTGTACTGATGCAAGTGCTAGGGCAAGAAACAGTAATTCCTAGGAGCATTCTTAATGCTCATCTTCACTATATGGGTTTTTGGAGCAGTGTCCCTGGTAGTAATTTTAGGGAAGCTGGTTCTCGTCACTTTTCTTTCAGAAATGGTGTAGTAAGGGTGGAATCGGCATTTAACGTGAGTTTGCCTAGCGGAGGATCTAGGGGTGGAGGAATAGGGATGTCATTCGATGTTCACACAATTAGGAATCCGAACACGTGGCCTGCATAGGAGTTTGTGCTAAGAGCAGTACTGCAATACAATGACTCTAGTGACTTGTGTAGTGTGACAAAATAACCATCCTTCTAAAATGTTTTGAGAGGCGTCTAAAAACAAGTAAGTTTAACAGATACACACTTGTTTTTTAGGAAGCTGATCTTCAATAATTGAGTGGGTTCGTGATTTTGTCACCTGCACTGACTTAAAGGAGGTTTGGATGTGTGTATATCAAGTATGTTCAGAAAGGTGAACTTATACCATTTCTTGATGGCGGTCGTTTTTCTAATACTTGGTTTAACATCTTCATGTGCAGGGCATGCAGAAATTGCAATGTCAGTCTCCGATGTGATACATTATGGGCATGATGGAGCAAGTGAAAATACATCGTCCATTGATCGACTATGTAAAGATGACGGAAATGAAGTAAAAACAATCACCATTGTGGCGCCGATAATTCCATGGCGAATGCCTTGGGCGAACGGCGAAAATCTACCACCATTGGGGCCGCAAGAGTTGCCACGCGGTCAGTACAATGTGCCTTTGAATATACATGTTATATCAGATGGGCCGATCGGGTTTGTTCCGGTGACTTCGCATTTTATGTTGTCTTCAGATGGAAAAATAGTACCTGAGCATCGGCTGATTTTCTATGAGATAGAACTTGTGGATTCGCTAAGTTGTGTTCCACTTAATTTTAAAGAGTTGACGGCGGTTTCTGATGGTGTCCTTGTATTTGTCATAAGGGATGACTATATCCAGTGTGGCTCTAATATTCGTGTGATAAGAAAAATACAATTTTTTAATCTATATAAGCTTTACGAGATACTTGGCGAGGTAATTATATACGTAGACACTGAGGTTGGCGAGTGTGGCATTACGGTAAATCACCATAATGTTGAGCAGCTTCTTGAGCGGGATTTGAGTATATCAGACATCAATCTACTGAACCAGCAAATGGACGCTATAATAGTATATGCCACGGTTACTCTGACAGCGCCGAGCATAAGGGTTATGAGTATGTGTGAAGCCGAAGATATCGACATACTTTATATTGATCCCATTGAATGGTCGAACGAAATAGGATTTCGAGTTGATTTGTCTGCCATTAACTTTGCATTATAAAATGGATATGGCACGACTCTTGGTAGGGAATCATGGTGGTAGAGTCGCTATTTTGGTCTGCCAAGAATAAATTGCAATATAACTGAGACATCTTACAACCCATTTTCTGTCCGGCTAATCAAATCATTTTGCGCATTGAGGCTCAGCTCTGTAAAATAAGCAGAATACCCTGCTATTCTCACCACCAAATCCCGATACGTCTGAGGATCAGCCTGCGCAGCACGCATAGTCTCACTGCTGACAATATTGTACTGCACCTCAAGACCACCACTATCGAAGTACGCCTGAGTCAACTGTATGAGCTTATCCTTACCATCCCCATTTAAAACAGTCGGATGCATACGCAAATTAACCGCAATACCATCCATAAACTTGCTATGATCATAACAAATCGCAGACGCACAAACCGCAGTCGGCCCATTTTTATCTCGCCCCTGCGCAGGAGAAGCCGCATCGGCAATCGGCTCACCTGTGCGCCTGCCATCAGGAGTTGCCCATGTGGTATACCCCTGACAAACATGGTCGTTTGCGCTGTAAAGCCCTGCCTTGTACACTTTGGCACGCTCACTATAACACTCTTTGCAAATATCGTAATAAGTATCGCACACCCACTTCATAAACTCATCGGCATAAGGGTCTGCATTACCAAAGTGCGGAACTTCATTAAGTATCTGAGTGCGCAAGTTTTCATAACCTTCCCAATTGGCCAGCACCGCATCTAACAATTCCTTTCCGGTACAGAGCTTCTTGTCAAACACCATATACTGTATTGTTGAAAGTGAATCTGCAATCGTCGCAAGACCCGAAGCCGTTCCACCATAGGAATTGTACTTACATCCACCCCATGTGCAGTCCGCTCCTGACTCCATACAGCCCTCCATGGAAATAGAAAGCCCCGCTTCGGGCGCATAGTGCTGTATGATATATTCAACATAATTATCTACACTGACTTGGAGCTTCAAGATATATTCAAGCGTATCTCTATATGCTTGTTTTACTTGCTCAATATCGGTCATCTCATACAAATAGCCGCATTGGATTTTGCACTGCTCGCCATTAAATGGATTGATGCCATTGTTTATAGCCATATCGAACACCACCCCATGATGGACGCTAGCATATGGCGGCGAAACTCCATTGGCCGCCGGATAATCATTTCCGCTGCCAACAATCTCTTGGCATCCGATGATGCAGTAATCACGTGCATCTTCAAGTGAGAAATCAAGCTCACGCATCAGCCCCGGAATGATCACATCATCATTTTGGAACAGCGGAAGCCCTCCGCAGATTTTGGTGGTTTCAATAGCCATGTTCCAAAGTTCGGTTGGGGTGTTTTCGTTGATGCGCAAAGAGATTGTCGGATCATGCAGATGCAGCCTGCTGATGGACTCAAGCACCATGTAAGTGACCGGATTTGTGGCATCTGCGCCTGTTTGTGGATCGACTCCGCCGATCGTGGTATGCTGATATGTGTTGCCGACACCGGTTGTTTCTGTGAGCTTGCCGGTACCTCCGGCGTAGTAGCAATTGGCCTTGAGGAAAAAAGCATCCATATACTCCTGCGCTGTGTCCATGTCTATACGTGCAGCTTCGAGATCGGCCTTTAAAAACGGCCAGGTATACTGATCTACACGTCCGAGCGCAGGCCCGGGGAAACTGGTTTCTGAATATAGATAAAGCTGATACAGCATCGTCAGTTGGAGCGCTTCCCAGAATGTTCGGGCAGGGTTCTGTGATATCCAAATCAGCCCATCACCCATCTGCTGTAACTCTTTTTTGCGTGTGTTATCTTGGCACTCATCCGCTTTTCGGTAACATTCTTCGCCATAGCGTTTTATTAAAAGAGATAAAGCATCACAGGTGATGACTACGGACTTATAAAACATATATTTCTTGGGTTTGTCGCCCATGAGGTTGCCATTGTTTGCCTCAATCCAATCTTGCGCCTGTTTTCGTATGGCGCTGATGCCGGTATTGATTATTTTTTTATAACCCGGTGAAAGGTGTCCGGACTGCATCATGATCAGTGGTGAGCCCGGCACATTTTTTGTGCAATGGAGTCTGCACAGTTCGTCATATCCATCCGGCTGCCAAGCATCGGCAATTCGGGTCAAAGTTCTTTCTTTCCAATAGTCTTTTACGCTGAGCAGCTTGTCCACATCTTCCGGAGATATGGACAGCCTGACCAGATCTTCTTCCGGATTGTGATAGAGTCCATCACCGCCCAACGTCCATGCGTCAGGGCTTTTGTTGTTGGTGTACTTGTCCTCATAGATGCCCTGCCACTCAACAAGGCTTGTGTTTCCAAGGAAATATTGCCCTCTGTTTCCGACGATTATCTCAAAGTCTTCGACTCTGACGACTTTTTTTGAGCAATATTCGTACATGGCCAGAGGCTTCTTAATCACAGGGAGGACATGCTCATGTTTTTTGTACGCCTCCGTCATGATCAAGGCTCTTTCTGCGTCATTTCGGACCACTCTGTCACGGATCAGCTCTCGCATGTGTGCAATGCGGTCAGAAATAGGTGCTTGATTGTGCATGGTATACCTCCTGTTTTCAACGGCTTTTGCAATAGCATACATTAAAAAAATCGGATTAGCAATCGTGAACATTAAAAATGTCTATAAATGTTGAAAACTTGAATATAAACCGGATTATAAATGAGTAAAGGCCATTGACAAAGATCATGCATTACTGCATATTGAACATCAAAAAGTCTGTCAACAGAAAGGGAAGTATAATGAAAAATACAGTAATCATAACAGGTGCAACATCCGGTATAGGTTACGCCATTTGTGAGACATTAATTGATGCAGGGTATCCCATAATAGGGATAGGCAGGAGCGAGTCAAGTTGCAACGAAGCCAGACAGAAACTGGCTGAGTGCCGCCCATATGTGCAGACGCATTTCATCGCCGCTGATTTGATGCAGCAGTCGGAAGTGATCCGTGCTGCAAAAGCGATAAAAGAATGCCTAGCGGGCACAGACCGCCGCATCCATGCACTGATAAACAATGCAGGTTGTGTGCGCAGTAGATATATGACAACAGCAGAAGGATATGAGCAACAATTTGCACTCAATCATCTTGCCGGATTTTTGCTCACTGAGCAGCTCATGCCGCTCATAAAACGTGATAATGCCACAGTCATCAACACAAGCAGCACATCACACAAAATGATGCGCATGAACTGGAATGATCTCATGTTTCAAAAGGGCTACAGGCCGCTCCGGGCATACAAGCAATCCAAACTCTGCAATATGCTTTTTGCACATCGGCTCAGAGAACTTGGAGTGCGTGCATGTGGGGTACATCCGGGATTGGTCAATACAGACATTGGCGGTAAAAACACGTCCGGTATAGTTAATTTTATATGGAATCTCAGGAAAAAGCAGGGCATCTCACCGGAACAGTCAGCGCAGATTTATCTATCCCTCTGTGAAAACGGATTTACCGGTCTTTACTATGGCTTGCGCAAAGGTACAAATGGGAGACTGGAAATTGAAAATGGAAACTTTGGAAACGAAGCCAAGCAATTGCGGCAAAATAGGCAAGTCAATCATGAAAATGCAAAAAGACTATATGATATAAGTCTCAAGCTTTGCGGAATGCAGACGGAATCGGAAAATAAGATGATTAATAAAGTGATGCCCAATAATGAAACAGGAGAAAGAGAAAATGAATGTACTGATAACAGGCGCAAGTGGTGGTCTTGGCAGAGCAATGGCAATGGATTGCGCAAGGCGAGGATATAATCTCTTCTTAACGGATATAAGTGCGCCGTCACTTCAAGCGATAAGCTTAGGAATAACCCGCGGCTATGATGTAAATGTTCAGATAATGGCCTGCGATCTGACTGTGCCCGGATCGGTTCGGACATTGCTCGACAATGCGCAAGCACGTGGAATCGCATTCGATATGCTGCTCAATGTTGCAGGGGTAGATTGTGAAGGTGCATTCACGCAATGCGGTGCACATGAACTCAATTCGATGATAGATATCAACATCGGGGCGACCATAAATCTCACGCATGAGGTTTTGGAGCGTCGCACACAGTGTGCAAAAGGGGCGTTAAAGCCATTTTATATAGTGTTTGTTTCGAGTCTTGCCTCGCTCTATCCCATGCCGCTTAAGGCAGCCTATGCAGCATCGAAGAGATTTCTTTATGACTTTGCTTATGCATTAGGCAGTGAGCTTAAGCCACAAGGTGTAAACGTAACGACTCTGTGCCCCGGAGGGCTTCAGACAAACGAGGAGTCCATAGCAGGAATAGCCGCACAGGGATTATGGGGGGAACTGACCACCAGTCCTGTGGAGACTATTGCAAGACGGACAATAAGCAAAGTGCTTAGAGGTAGGCGCACATACATTCCGGGTGCACTCAACAGCGCATTCGGAGTGGTCGGAAAGCTACTGCCCAGAGCGCTTATCGCAGGAGTCATTGACAGACGTTGGCAGAAAGCTCGTGCCTTGCGCACAGATCCTGCAGGATAAGGGGATGACTAATTTGAGGTTTTACGCTCAAGTGGCGTAAAACCTCAATTACTATTGCGTAGTCAGGAGACAATGATTCCTCCGCTTTCCCTATTTACTAGTACTTCATTCTTGAAATAAGTTTGCAAAGATTGTGGTAGGTTTTTTCGTCTGGCAAGGCAAAAAACTGCGGGAATACCACTGGTCTTTCAAGGTTTTTTAACGAAGTCAGACGG
>WQVH01000006.1 GCA_009781695.1 Oscillospiraceae bacterium | reverse complement strand
TTCCAAGTTCTTGATGAATTGAGCGGCTTGAACGTTGGTGAAGGAGGCGTTATCTGTATGGCTCAAGAGTTACTTCCGCTTTCGCAAAAGCATAAAATAATACCGATATGGGCGATTTAAGATCTTGGTGGATAAAATGGAATTGTTCATGGTTTTGTGCTATATTATGATGCGGATTGTTGCCAGTTGCGGTATGATCGAATGAGTTAAAATTATTTGTATTTGAGGTGTTGCTTAATGAAGTGGGTTTTCAATAACTTGCCGATACTCTTTTTAGTAATTACTTTCATGTTTGTTTTGACTGGTGTGGAAGAACTTCGGACTTTCCACCCTTGCCACAGCCGAGAAATACCACAACGGTATATTTGTTTATAGATGCTCTCAATCCGATACCCATGCACGCTCAGACCGTGGCGCATGCACTATATGTCCGTGCATTGTGCTCTTTACAATCGGAATCTACAACAGGCTCAAACAATTAAAAAAGTGAACATCACCCCAAACAATGGGGAAAAACCATTGCCCCTAAGAAGGGCGAACGACCTTTCGTACCAGATGCAATAGCATAGTTAAATCCTGTCTATAAAACAATAAGGATATCACAATGACAACCACAAATGCAATGCCGGCAACCGGTAGGGCATACAGAACCCAAGTAAAGAGTGAGCCATAAGTCATTTGAGGAAGAAGTGAAGAAACAGCAATAATTATACACACAGTTGCGAAAGACAAGACCATCTTTTTCAAGAATACCGAAAAGCTACGCTTAATAATATGATTTGACGCATAAAGTGACATCTGAACTGTACGAAAAATGACAGCAAATAGTGATCCCATAGCTACACCGGCAAGGCCCATGAATTGAACTAATATTATGGAAAGGGTGATATTAATAACCATTTCTGCGATTGCGCCATCTCTTGTCTGACGGAAATGCCCGGCAGCGTATATAACACTTTGAGCCGGAATTCGAGCTACGAAAGCAAACTCAGCGGCACAGGCAATAAGAGCGAAAAGAGGCTCGTAGTAATTAACATCGTAGACCCCTGTTGTGTAAACAATTACAAAAGGAACTATTAATAGAGCAGTACAGGAGAGTAAAAAAGCAGATGCCCCATTTACCAAAAACTCATTGATGCGAACACCGCCTTGCAGCGCCTTTTGTTCATTCTTTGCTATCATGTCACCGAAAGAAGCTTCGACGCCATAACCCGTAACACTGATTATAGCAATTCTAACAGTGCGGATAATAAAGATGTAGACTGTAAATACTGACGCTTCTCTTATACCGAGGAAAACTGTAACTATTATGATACCTGCATTTAACTGCACAAAATCTGCCAGCTGATGGGCAAAAGCATCCCAACGCTGCTTTATAGCGCTATTATCAGGTTTTGCTGACGAGTCAAGTTTGTATCTTTTGCGCACATAAAAATAGAGAAACAATGGATGTAGAGACAGCACAACCGCTGTAGCAAACATTACAATGCGTATATCAAAACCCCGCATAATCATAAAAGATGCCACAGCTATATTCAAAATTACGACACAAATATGGATCAGTGTGTTCATATAAGCTCGTTGGTCAGCAACGAGTAAGGTCTGATATGTTATGCCAAAAAAATAAAGGCAAAACATGCTACCCCCTAAAATGATTGTAAGAGAAAAAACAAAAAACCAATCAAATGTGTCGCTGACAAGAAAGGGATAAAGAGCGGCAACTACAGCTAAAACACTGACAAAAATTAATGCAACCTTTCGAAAAAAACTTTCAGTTGCCCACATTATGCTACTGACCTTTAACTTATCATTGTCTGCAAGAGGTCTATAAAGTGCGGCTCTGGTAGCACCGGCAGCCCCTGCTGCTAATAAGGCAATATAGCCTATAAATTGATTGATAGAAGCAATTACACCATTATAGTCAGAGCCAAAGCGAGTCAAAATCAAGCGTGGAATAATAAGCCCTGAAACAATAAATACAAGAACATAAATAAGCATTGATGCAGAATTAAGCGCTGCCTTTTTAGCCCTCATCTAAACAAACCTCCATTATCGTGAAGTCTGTTATAACCATATCAGCATTTGGTGCTGCGATGATTCTAAAACGGGCGTCCTCAAGTTCTTTGCCTTCGGTATAAATTACTCCAAAGTAATTATTGTATCCGGGTTCAACCTCAAACTGCCGAATGAACTGTCTGGTAAAATGAAGCTCCGGACTGATGGTATACCACTCCACCCAGAATGAGCAAGGACTCTCATTGGTCTCGACACTAAATGTAAACAAATAATTAGTATAGCTATTAAGCGTTAACTGACCGGAATATACAGAAACTGCGGGAACAATACATTCGTCATAACCATATTCACGATAGATATAATCGGTGTAATTTCGTGTGATTCCGAGTGTTTCAAGATTAACCCCAATAGCATCGGACTGATACAAAATTTCAAAGTTGTCAATGCCTGTCAAGAAGCTATCAAGGCGAACAAAGCGCATAACAAACACATCATCAAAGTGTTCAGTCACAAGGTTAAATGCATTATATCTATTTTGCATATATCGGGTAAATACACTGTCAGTGCTGCGATCCATAACATAAAAATTTGGGCGCAGCAGATTATTGGCACCAAAGTCATAAAGTCCATTAATTCTTCGCTGCTCCATGAGCGTTGGACAAGACATTGATAGACCCCATGGCAAGAGGTTTGTGGGTCTCTGATCTCCATAGACAGTGAAAACAGGCACAGGTGTACTGGTGATTAATGCGGTGTTAAAAATAAATACACTATCAGGGTTATCAATTGCAAACTGTTCACGATTTAGACGTCTCTCAACTTGCAACTGCCATTGTGGCGATGTAGCCATAGCCTGGATGCTATGGAAAGGAACATTAGCAAAATAAAATCCGATAATAAAGCAAGCAATCAAGGCAATGGGCAGGCATTTTTTTGCACACCGCTGCAAAGATGGCGCCCATGTGTGCAGAATATGCCAAAACAGGAGACAAGCGGTTGGAAATAGCGGAACAAGAAATGCTCGGAGACTAATTCTCCCGCCTACGGCATATAAACTTAAGCCCCCCAACCCAAGCCACAACAAAGACGCAAGAAAACCACCGAAGATTGCAAGCGAAAATAATATTTGGAGTGCATGATTTATTCGGCCTGGTTTATCTGAACAAAACTGCTTTATTAACATAATAAAATGCACGGTAAAAGCAATTAAAAGAACGTTGGCAGAACTTCCGGCAACCGGAGTTTCTCTAAGAAAAGTTATAATCATGTCAATCGCACTTTCCAGGCGCACGTAAAAAGGAATAGATAGTAGTCTGACTCTCTGGTACTCATTGAGAACGACAAAACTATCAGCAGATACACGCTCATCCATCAAGAAAGAATGGGGAACTACCAGTTCAGCCAAATCTCGATCCCAACCTATGCTTTCATATAGCTCGGGTGATTCATCAAAGCTAGAATGTGGATAATTAAAATGAGTTGCCCATGGGGCGTTCCACTCACGAAATAATCGCATACCATTGCTGTGCGCTAGATGCCCATCAAATTGTCGCGCAAAAGTAACAGTAGCTGCAACGCAAACCCCGATGATTATGTATGAACGAATTGGTAGGAGTTTCTGTCTTATATCAACCTTATTTGCTATAGCTAAGAATGCCTTGAATATGAGAACAACTACAAAGAATCTTAATACACCATCACCGGTAGCCCATCTGATAATAAATGAGAACAAAACCAAGATTACAATTGCGAAAATGTCAAAAATATGCGCCTTCTTTGACTCCCCATAAAAGAGAGTTGCAGCAACGACGCAAGCTGCAGCGCCCAATATAGCAGGTGTTGTTGTAAATTGCAAAAGTGTTGTGCTGAATAATAAAAAGAAAACATATAGTATAGAATATAGACTAATAGGCACAAAAACCGCAAGGTTCTTTTGTGCTGCGGCTTTCAAAAAGCTCTTTAGAATCATGACTTGAGATATAAAAAGAAAAACTATATGCATTATGCCGTACCAAGGCAGTAGAGGAATAACAGTGTAAAGGCCGCTGAGCAGATAGCCAAATAGAATATTAGAAAAAAGAAACATCGGAGCGGGAGTGCCTGTATGGTACCCTGCAACTATGTACATATTGACTGCTTCGTCAACATTGTAATAGCGAATTGGGATAGCCAAATATGTTAGTGCCATCATAAGCGAGACGAAAATTGCGGCAATTATATAACGGTTTTTCTCAGAGCTGATTCCAACTCTATATAGGAAGGATGCCAGAAACTTTCCTTTGAGACGGTTAAATATACGCACCAACAAGTCCCATTTGAAGAAACATAAATACAAAGCTATTGCAAGCAGTAGCGCAATAGCGGCAAATGAAACCCAGAGCGATGCAGGCAATGTAATATAATTGGAAGATACCACCTCGTAAATTATCATGGATATATCAGATTCATCGGCAAGATCCAGACGCAAAATCACAAATCCTGAGCGCGACAAGTATACCAGATTTTGCCCACTTTCCAACATGAACCTAACTGAATTGTTATCATCTACCCCAACTTCCCCCTCAAAGACATAATAAATCCGGGCATTTGTTTGTGTAACATTAAGCTCACTAATATACACGGATAAAAAGCGACCTGAATATTTCGGGTTAGTGGGCAAGAATATCAAAGGATGATCTGAGACAGATGTGATAGTATCATTTTCCAAATCGAAATAAGCCATGTGCTGATATACAACATGCTGCGGAAAGTGCTGTGTTGATCTATCAGTAACCGGCAAAACCCTGTGAATAACAGGAACGGTTCTAATCACGTCTGTTATAGAGGGGGCGACTCCAAGATAGTTTGCAAAAAGCATCAAAAAAACTACCGTACTAGCAAACACTAAACAGCAAATTAATTTTATGGATTGCTTTATCTTTAAGCCATTCATGCGATATTAACTCCTACACTTTTATGAAGTACCTTTGATTTTGCTATCTTTATGTACAGATACTACTTATTAATAAACATTGTTATGTAACGGGCAACCTGACCTACCTCGGCCTCAGTAAGATTTGAACTACAGGGGATATTCAAAATATTCCCACCATAAAAGTATGCCTTTTCGATTTTATAGGCTATTTCTCCAATATATGGTTTCTGCTCGTGTATTAATCCCCAGACGGGTCTGGTCTGAATCTTTTCAGCTTTGAGGAACTTGAGTATGCTATCTCTAACGTCACTGCTTGAAAGTAGCATCGAATACATCCAATAGTTAGACCTGATGTCATTGCGCATTTGGACAAAGCTAATTGAGGGACTATTTTTGAGCAGGGATTCATACAGATGAAAGTTTTTAGTTTTAGTATCTATGAATGACTCAAGCTTTTCAAGCTGAGCTACGCCAAGTGCAGCTTGTAAGTTTGTCATGCGGTAGTTATACCCAACTTCGCCATGTATAAAATAAAGCTCATCATCTTTTGCTTGAGTGGATAGGTACTTAGCAGTCCTTAAATGTTCAAGATTATCGCTGACTATCATTCCACCGCCGCCGGTCGTGACGATTTTATTTCCATTGAATGAGTAAACGCCAATATCGCCAATTGTGCCGGCCATCTTGCCCTTAAACTTGCCATCAGTGTAGTAAGTGCCGAGCGCCTCAGTAGCATCTTCAAGCACCTTTAACTTAAACTCTCTGGCAACTTCCATTATGGAATCCATGTCAGACATATTTCCAAAGACATGTACAATTACTAATGCAGGAATGCGGCGGTTTGAATCTTTGTGATAAAGCGCATTATCTTTGATATAACAATGATTTTCACAAAAGTCTCTTAGCTTAACAGGATCTATGCACAGAGAATCATCACAGTCCATAAAAATAGGCTTTGCACCGACATAGCGGACAGGGTTAACTGCCGCAATGAATGTGAGCGTAGGAACGATTACCAAATCGCCTTGCCTAACACCAAGAGAGATTAGCGACAGATGAAGACCCGCAGTACCACTCTGACAAGCGACAGCTCCGGGCGTTTTGACATAAGCAGCCATATCTTCTTCAAAACGATTTACAAAAGCCCCAACAGATGAAACCCACCCATCAGAAACTGCTTCGGTGACATACTCAAGTTCCTTTTTGCCTATATTAGGAACCGATAATGGAATAAATGACATAACATTTCTCGCTTTCAAGGAGTGGTTTTGCGCATATAACAATAGTTAGAATACTATACATTGTATATATCAGTTTTATAGCGGTCTAAGTTCTGCTTTAGCCAGTCGGTTGTTGCTGCAAGACCTGTGTCTAAAGTGTATTTAGGACTCCAATCAGTAAGAGCCAAGATTTTCTTGTTGCAGCCTAAAAGACGCTCTACTTCACTATTTTCAGGGCGCAAGCGTTCCTCTTCACAAATTATTTTTGCATCGGGGCTTATTAAATCAATAAGCTTTTGAGCCAAGTCACCAATTGATATCTCTTGACCTGTTGAGATGTTTATTTCTTGTCCTATGGTGTTTTCAGACTTAGCAATACTGATAAAACCTGCAACAGTATCTTTAACATACAGCAAATCTCTGGTAGGGGAGAGCGCACCGAGTTTAATCTCATTTTTTCCTGCAAGAAGCTGTGAGATGATTGTCGGAATTACCGCCCGCGCAGACTGTCTAGGCCCATAGGTGTTAAAAGGCCTGACAATGGTGACAGGTGAGTTAAAGCTTCTCCAGAAACTCTCGGCGAGCCGGTCAGCGCCGATTTTAGTTGCAGAATATGGAGATTGCCCCTGGTAGGGGTGGTTTTCATCAATGGGGACATATTGTGCAGTTCCATATACCTCAGAAGTTGAAGTAACAAGGACACGTTCGGTGTCAAAATCTCTTGCCGCTTGAAGAACATTTAAGCTGCCCTTTATATTAGTATCAACATAAGAATCCGGTGAATGATAGCTAAAAGGAATAGCAATCAGAGCTGCAAGATGATATACAGTCGAAATATCTTCCATTGCTTTCCTAACCCCATTTGGGTCGCGGATATCTCCGGTAAATATTTCTATTTCCGATTTGATTTCAGGCGGGAGCGAATCAATCCATCCCCATGAGTTAAATGAATTGTAGTAGACAAAGGCTCTGACCTTTTCTCCACTTTTCACTAATTCTTCGACTAAGTGACTTCCGATAAAACCATCGGCACCTGTTACTAATATTTTATTTGACATTATTTTCTCTTTTCTACAAGTGTGTAAACATATATTGTTGTCAAAAGTGGACAGGGGGCGCTATTTTTGCATTGAACCCAGTATAGTTTCGGCCAACATAAAATCGAGTGCTGTGTCGATATCAACCGAGGACTCGGCAGACATAACATATGGATAAGTTTTTTCTGAATAATAATCGGATTGTTTTTTAAGAAAGTGGTAGTTAAAAATATAAATTGCACCATTGGGTAAATACGCTTTGGAGTATTCCTGTCTATTAGGAGTAGCACTTCCATCAAAATAGTTTTTTAGAATCCCTTTTTCATTAATTGTCTTGTACCAATCCGGTGGATGCTCGGATTCAGTTACAGATATTACAGCTTCTGCATTGTTTGCTGTATATACATCAATTGCGTTATTGATGTCTTGAGAAGTTCTAAGAGGAGATGTGGGTTGGAGTAAAATAAGCTCATCGATACCGTAACCATAATCCTGATTTAACCTGTCCACAGTATAGAAGATTACATCAATTGAACGAGCTTTGTCAGAAGATAATTCACTTGGGCGCAAAAACGGAACTTCAGCTCCGTAAAACAAAGCAATATCTGCTATTTCCTTAGAGTCAGTCGATACAATAATCCGCTCAATTAATTTTGAACCCTTTGCAGCATCTATAGTATATGCGATTAGCGGTTTCCCGCACAAATCTTTTATGTTTTTACCGGGTAACCTCTTTGAACCGCCTCTTGCAGGAATAATAGCTGTCATTATACTACCCCTAAATCCCAAAACTTCTTTTTCAAATGGATATCCCCTTTATTTAAGACATTTTTTATGGTATCTACAATCTTTTGAGAAGGCTTTGTTCCCTCATATGGATTTATAGTGTTGCGACAGTCCATACAAAGACATTTATTAATTGCAGATATAATATCCTCTGAAAACGGAATGCAGTCTATCACGGAATCAGCGCGAATTCTACCTTTTTGACGATCACCAATGTTAACCGTTGGTATCTTAAAGGAAGGCGCCTCATAGAGACCACTGGATGAATTACCAATAACCATTGTGGAATACTTCATCGCAGATAGATACTTAAGAACACCAAGCGAATCAAAAGCAATGCAATTAGAGTTTTTGGCGATATATTCGTCTATCATGGCGTTTATAATCCGCCCCTCGGCATCTGCATTGGCTTTGGTGAATATGAATTGCATGTTTTTGAAATTATCAAGAGCACACAACAAGTTTCTCAGTTGAACATCTGCGCTTGTACCTCCCATTGTCTCCGGGTGGAAAGTTACCAATGCATACTCATGGGTAAGCCAATTTCCTAAACTTGTGTTGAGATTTTGGAGTGAAAGCAAATCCATGCTCAAAATATTTTCGACACCGGTTGAACCCACACTTAACACTCTATCCGGAGATTCGCCAAGTTGGATTACTCTATGAGCGGACTGCTTGTTTGATGTGAAATGGAGATAGCTCATTTTTGTAATGGAATGTCTTAAAAACTCATCAATTGCGCCCTCTGTTGTATCTCCGCCATAGAGATGAGCAATTGGCACTTGCGCCATCGCAGCGGCAGTTGCACAGGCAAATATTTCAAAGCGGTCACCAAGCAAGATGACCACATCAGGGCGTTTACGCTCAAAATATTCAGAAAAAGATATTATAGCCAGCCCGGTAGATTTTGTCATGCCTTGACAGGTGTCTGAAGATAACAGCATTTCAACCTTTTCGTCAATTGAAAAGCCATCACTTTCAATTTCTCTGTAGGTCAATCCAAACTCAGGACTCAAGTGCATACCCGTTGCAACCAGGCTTAACTCCAAATCTTTTTCTTGAGAGATTTTATTAATGACAGGTCTGAGCAACCCATACTCAGCCCGTGTGCCGGTGACAATGCATATTTTTTTCATATTTCAATCAGCTCGTCTTCTTCAAAATTTCGTATTGCTGATGCACCCAAAACATCAAACCACTTCATTGGAGAAATGCCTGTACCGGGGCGTTTTACAGTAATATTATCGACAGTAAAAACTTCTCCGCTCCTAATGTCTCGCTTTGCGACTATACTTTTTCTAGCAACAGCTATATTTCGTATTTCAGATTGGGTAACTTCCTTTATGCCGGTTCCCATTGCCTCTTCGACATTTCGGATTGCGTTGATCATATGTGCAAGTTCCATAGGGTCTAAACTGGCTTTGTGGTCAGGGCCAACCATAGTTTTATCAAGGGTGAAATGCTTTTCGATCACAGATGCCCCAAGAGCTGCTGCAGCTACTGCAACTTCATAGCCTTGCGTATGATCGGAATATCCAATGGGAACATTTAGATGGTTTCCCATAGTGGTCATTGCGGTCAGATTGACATCAGCAAATGGCGCAGGATATTCAGTTGTGCAGTGGAGAACAGTTAGATTATCTGCACCATTTTTTCGGAGGATGTCTACGGTTTGCCTTACTTCATCAAAACTACTCATGCCTGTGGATAATATGACTCTTTGCCCAAAATTAGCTATCTTAACAAGAAATGGTAGGTTTGTAATCTCCCCTGAGGGAATCTTCCAGGTTGCCATTCCAAGGCTATGCAAGAATTCAACACTTTCATTGTCGAAAGGCGTTGAAAGGAACTCAATTCCTTTTTGGCCACAATATGCGTGTAATTGTCTAAATTCGTCATAGGAAAGCGCAAGGTTTCGGAGCATATCAAGTTGACTTTCATTGTGTCCTGTTTGAACTTTCTGGTAATCAGCTTTTATAGCACTCTTTGAAACCAGTTTTTCAGGAATGAAAGTCTGAAACTTGATGCAATCAGCACCCGCATCTTTTGCGGCATCAACAAGCTCTTTTGCCAGTTTAATGCTTCCATTGTGATTTACGCCGGCTTCGGCAATTATGTATGAATTCATATCTTCAAAATAACCCTTTACTTTTTGTGACTATAGTTAATGGGTTTTGCAGGAACACCAACTACTGTACAGTCTTCCGGAACATCACGAATAACAACAGCACCCGCACCAACAATTGAGTTTTTCCAAATTTGCTTACCTTGAATTATACATGCCCCAATTCCAATGTCAACATTACTACACACATGTACATTTCCGGCAATATTTACGCCGGGAGATAAAGTTGTATAACTATCAATGACACAATTGTGAGCGATGGTGCAGGCAGGATTCAAAACAACGAAATCTCCGAACTCAACATTTGGGCTAATAACACACGCACCAAAGACAATGCAACCCTGCCCAACTACTAGATTTTCATCCAAAATGACCCTATCAGAGATAATTGCAGGGAACTTGAGATGTTTGTTTGCAGATAGTTTTTCGAAAATTTTATTTCGAAGCACTCCGGAACCAATTGCAATTACGACATTTAACTCTGTTTTGTATTCAAGTAACCAACTGTCGTCACCAACAATCGGAATGCCGTCTATGCTTGTGCCGACTTTTGTTTTATTACTTTCAACATATCCGAGAAGCTCATATTTAGCAGATGTTTTATTAATCTCTTGGATTAGCCAGACGACCTCTCTGGCCAAGCCTCCGGCACCGACAATAACTAATTTTTTCAATGTCAATCAAGTCCTTTCGAGATGGGAAATCATACGTTCCATTTCTTGTGGCTGTCCCATATCCAGCCACCCGGACTCATTGATTGGGTAAATGCTGACGCCCTTACCTGTGTCCATTAAGTTCTGCATTAAATCCGTAATATGGATAAACTCATCATCAGGAATGTCGTTCAAAAACTCCGGCTCAATAACATAAAATCCTGTATTTGTGAGAATTGGAAAATCCGGTTTCTCAATGAGTCTGACCGGATGACCATCTGCGTCTAACTCAATTGTGCCGTATGGCACAGAGACCTTCTTCAGGGCGCACACCATAGTAATCAGTGCGCCGCTTTTTTTGTGATGACTTAAAATGTCACCATAATCTGCTTTAATCAAGATGTCGCAGTTAGTCATAAAGAAAGTGCTGCTGACGATGCCTTTTAAGAGTTTAAGACCACCACCTGTACCTAAGAATTTTTCTTCATTTACAAACGTCAAGTTGCCTTTACATGGTGTTTCAGAAAAGTATGCTTTGATAAGCGCCTTTTTGTGATTGACGATTAATGTGAAATCATTACACGCATAATCAATAAACTGATCCATGATATGCTCGGTGATAGTCTTTTCCCCAATTGGAATCAGCGGTTTTGGCAGGACGTCTGTAAACGGAGCTAATCTTGCGCCTTTGCCGCCTGCCATTATGACTACAGGGATATTAAGTTTTTGATGACTGCGCACACTTTTATGCTCTGAGAATACAATTGAAACGATTTCTCCGGATTCATTTACAATCGGAATGCCTCTAATGTATGGATTTTCTTTAATCAAACTTTGACAATGTGCTATCTCGTTGCTTTTAAGAAAAATAGGATTGTTATTAGCGGCAACACCTACAGGTGCAGATATATCACCTGAGCGCAATATGTAACGCCTTAAATCACCATCCGAAAAAGCAGCGAGTAACTTGAGGCCATCGCAAACAAAAACTATCTGATGCCCATTTTTGTCAATAGCAGTAGCCGCATCAAATACGGATGCATCTTTTTGTATTATGAAACCAGATATGTCCTTGAGCATACACTCGCACCACCTTTAAGTTTGACTTTTATCACAACACTGCTTGCCTCAGAGTTTATCTGTGCGACACTTTGCAAGTGACGCATACCTATTCCACCGGAACCAATTATTGCAATATGCATTTAACCCCCTTTCTTTCGCAAGTTAAAGTCGATTAATATTTAATTTGATATAATCTTGTCTATCTCTGATTTCATATTCTCAAGAGCATTGGGTTTGAAAAGTTCAGCGGCGCATTTGCTTCCATCATAACTCAAATCCAGATCATCTAACTCTAAACATAAATCTTTGGAATCTATAACTTTCTTTGCAAGACCGGATTCAACCAAATCATCCATGACAACACTGATTGGATTATCATAAATAAACGCCGCAAGCCCGAAGCCTATGCCCTCCAATATTGCCGTAGATGTAATCCCAACAAGTGCACTACTCATAGCAAATATTTCATAGAGATTTCTTTGAGGAGTATCAACTACATCAACAGTAGACGCAGCAAGCAAAGGGTAGAGCTCTTTCCAGTTACCGTATTCAAAGGGGTGCAGCTTATAAACAACTTTCCACCCTTTTTCCGCCAAGCAGTCGTGAGTATCAATAGCAAGCCGCTCAAATTCGCCTGTTACGGTTTTATCAGGTGTACTGAGGAAAACGACTATACAATCATCTTCATTCTCTTTTACCATGTTCTTAAACTTTTTTGCGCTTTTCTCAAAATATGGATATCCTACAGGGATTATTCTATTTTTACTTATAGGAGGTGATGTGAATCCACGTTTATCAAAATCCGAAAAAGAGAAAATATAATCAGGATACTGCGGAATAGATGAACTGCAGGGAAAATTATAAGTAAAATTTCCTCTGGGGAACATTCCGTGGACTAACTCGACGGAGGGTATACCGAGCCTCTTGGCAACTTCATTGGCAATCATATTGTAGAAAGAAAAATTAGTCACAATAATTAATTTTGGTGAAACACTACGTATAAATCGCTCTACTTTTTTTATGTGGGAGTTATGTAGAAAAAAATGAAATGTTGACCAATTTATCCACTCTTTGATGCGCTCATCAGAATGGCCAAGCAATTCTGACAAGGGCTCAAAAAGAATATCTTCAGTACGCTTGTAAATTGCCTTATATCTACGAGTGTTGAAAATTTTTTTTATTATAGAAACTATGAAATCGCCAAGCAGAAATTTATCTGCGAAAACCATATTTTTTGTCTTTGCAGGAGAAAAGTGTTTGAAATTATACGAATATTCAAGTGTAAGTGAATTTGGGTATAAATCAGCCAAATCATCGGTCATATAACACTCATATAGTCCATCAATTAAATATCGGCGACCCGATAATAAAAAGAGAATGTCCGCTTTTGATGGTTTGCACTTCCTAAATAACATCCTAAAAACATCGACTGTTTTAGGGACTACGTGTCGAACAATTTCCACAAATGAAGAAGAAACCGGTGTGCCTACAGCTACCGAACTACTAGTAGAAAGCATTAAGTGACGCATATAAACCCAAAGACTATAACCATCAACGTTAACAGAAGTCAAATTGTATTTTTCTTCAATATATTGCAACTTTTTGGTAAACTCTGTCATCTTAAGAAATCTCCCAATAAATAGTTATAAACTTGAAAAACTAGCAAATCACTGAAAATGCCCATACTTCCGGTAGTGCTGTTTAGTTTTCCAAACTTCAAACCCGATGTTTATATGACAGTAAAGTGCTTTGGGCAGTGCAGAATACATAATGTTTCGGATTTTTTTAATAAAGGTTTTATTTGCCTTGAGTGGCTGAATATTTTTCCAAGGAGACATTGCCTTATATTTTAGCCACTTTTCTTTATAAGGATTCTTATTGCCCTCTACCCAAACTTGAGCTGTGTTTCCCTCTGTTAAGTGCAGAATCGTTGGATTTTTGACCGCATCTTCAACCAATGCTAGCGGATAAAATCGTCTCTCATCATTATCGCGCCTTATAATATGAAGATTATTAATGCCAAACTCAACCCACATACTTAGTACATTATACTTCGCTGGCAAGGACTGTATGCTGTCCTCAAGCGCATAACAAAGCAAATCTTGGTCAAGGAACATGAAATCTACATACCCCTTCTCAATTGCTGACATTATACGCTCATTACATTTCAACGCTCTCCATTTTGCCATACTGAAAAAAATAACCCCGGCATTATAGTAAGAACTATTACCCTGCATCCCAATATACTTATTATATCCCTTGAAATGCGGCCACCGCACCATAGCTAATGCCTTGTCATTGTCAAACACGAACTCATCAAGCTCGCTGAGAGAGTTTAGTATAAGAGTATCACCATCAATATATAGTATCTTGTCAATATGCTCATCTAAGTACTTTTGAACAAACAATCTATACCAAGTGCCTTTATTTCCACGCCACTGTAGAGCCCCAATGTCATCTAAATATTTATCAATTTCGCTTGCATCAATAACTGTGATGCTCCTGCCATATTGATTTGAAAGTTCACGGAATTTACTTAAATTATCCTCGCTTATTCGTAGTCCGATAATATAAACATTGATTTCGCTTAGATTTTTATTATTTTCGAATAGTGATGTTATAGATATCCCGGTGAACGGACTGTACTTGTCATCACTACTATATAGAATATTCATCTCAATCTCCACTTACAATGATAATCATGCCTGACCGGCAACCGATTATGTTAGGCAAGCACTTCGCCACCGGATAAATTTAGATTTGTCCCGCACATATATGCGTTTTCGTCAGACAATAAAAATTCGATTGCGGCAACGACTTCACTTATCTTCATATTTCTTTTTAAGGGGCTGCTTTCAGCAGACATTTCGACTATCCGGCTATCAATTCCACCTAAGAACTTTGTTTCAACCATAGATGGTGAGAGTCCGTTGATGCAAATACCTTTGTCGCAATACTCAGCGGCAACAGCCTTAATTAAACCTAATAAAGCGTATTTGCACACGGCATAATCCGTAACAAACCTTGGAGGGATTCCACAGGTATATGCTGATAACATCACAGCTATTCGTCCATATCGGGCTTTAGCCATAACAGGAAGAAACGTTTTTAAAATTTCTGCAAATGAATACACTTGGATTTCCATTTCAGTTCGAATAATCTCACTATCAAGCGCCCGAAATCTCATGTGGTGAAACCGACCCGCTGCAAGATGCACGATGTGTGTGGGGGCTGTGCAATATTCCCTCACGGCTGAAATTAACGTTTCGACCTCTTTTTGTAGGCTTAAATCCGCCTGAATGATTTCTATAGGGACATTTTTTGCACAGGCAACTAACTCCTCGAAGGCAGGTGATGTTGTTCTGTAATGGGCAATAACTCTAGCCTCACCGACAGAGTGACTTTTTTCAAGATGCTTTATGTAGCCCATTGCTATATCTGAAGAAGCCCCAAGTATCAAGATAGATTTCATTTCAAAACACCAGCCCTTATTTTTCCACGCAAAACTTTTTGATTATTACTATTTGTAGCAGAGACCTTAAGTTCAATAGTGTTGTAGGCATCAACTTTTGAAACAACTTCTCCGGTGAAAGTAAGTGTTTGACCAAGATAAACCGGAAGCGGAAACTTAACTTCAACGGCATGTATAACGCAGTTTTCCCCGGGAAGATACATGCCTGCCATTGTGGATAAGAACGAAGCAGAGAGCATACCATAAACAACTCTCCCGGTGTATCCCTTGTCCTTTGCAAAATCCTCACTTATGTGAAGCGGGTTTACGTCACCACTTATATCACGGAACTTAGACATCATATCTTCTGTTATTGTAACAGCAAAATTTGCGACTTGTCCTAAAGTTATCTCATCATAGGTGTACTGCTTTATTGGAATCATTGGCAGAGCTTCCTCTCAATCAAATCCAGCATGTCTCCGATATTTTTTAGTTGCGCTATCTCGCTAATTCCAAATTTGACGTTAAAAGTACCTTCCGATGCGACGATAAGGTCAATCTGAGCAAGACTATCCCAATCTTCAATATCTTTGGCGCTCATTTCATCAGTGATCTCTATTGTAGTATCATCAAATACATCCTGAAAAATCAGATTCAAATTTTTGCGTATTTCTTCTCTATTTAACATGTTTACCTCTATCATAATATTTTGATTGATTGATTCTTTTTTTCATAGCGGTCTATATCAAGTTCCCAGATTGTAGCATTTTCTTTTTCATCTATTTGCTCAAATCCCAGCTCGTGATAAAAATTCTTAACCATAGCATTTTTAGGAGTAGGAAAATAGTAGCCGATTAATTTTTTTATAGATTCGGCTCTGCACTTTTCGACAAGCTTGTCAAGCATCGCCAGCTCCATATCTCGCTTAAGAACTCTGCAACTCATAAGCCACAGATCTAAATGACAAACCATTTTGTCCTTGCGTCCGATTAGCACGCTTACAATGCCATTATCTCCAAACTTATCACTAAGCCTGCCGCATAAGCGGATATAATCAGCTTCGGCGGCAATAGCAGAAATATCATTTTCCGAATACCGTTTTGTGGTTAAGTTAAACTGATTGGTCTTGTTGGTGAGTTGGGCAACACGCTGCAGATAAACGGGATCGAAATCCGTTATGGACGCTTTCATGTCAAGGCTTTTAAGATATTCGCCATAATTAGTAAAGCTCTTTTCCTGATTTGTCCTCTGCGCGTTTTGGCGATACATCTGACCTCTTGCCATATCATCTTCAGTCATTGTTGTAGATTCAAAGAAACCCGATTTATCAATTAAGCGGATATAGTTTTCAACAGCTCCTATTTCCGGGACAGAAATGCCCGGGATTTGACTTGATACTAAAATACGCTCTGCCGGATTGTCGTCAACAAATACAAAACTATCAACTCCAAGACTAAGTTGGTCAGCGATTTTAGTGATATTTTGATCCTTGCTATCCCAGTTTGCCTTTATTATTGTGAAATCTTCAGTCGATAAACTGCTATCAGGATGCTCAAGTCCCAAAAAAGCATTTTCCTCATCGTTTTTAGAAGATATAGCCAGTACAATGCCTAAGTCTAAATGAGCTTTGATATATGCCTGGAACTCACAGTAGGCGTAACCCTCCGGGTTATCCTGTCCGAGAACAATACTTTCTTGCCCATCATCACCGATGACTCCGCCCCAAAGCGTATTGTCCAAGTCAAGCACAAAAGCTTTCTTGTTTTTGCCATATACAGATTTTATAATATTGGCTACACTAAAAGCAAGCTCAGGGATAGCCTGCAAACATAAAGCATACTTATACATATACCAACTTGATAGGTCTGACCACTTTTCGAGCCCATACGAAGCGGACAAGTAATCAATATCATTGATATAAAATCCGCTATGAGTACTTGCGTACTCATAGAACTTTTGATTGAGCCTTGAAACAAAGTTGCTGTGCCCTCGATAATCGCTAATGTCCTTATTTCCGAGCAACCGATAAAGCGGACGTTCGAAGTTATTCTGGATTACGCAATATCCTTGTGCCAGTAATTTATCCCACATTTGCGAAAAGTGAGAAAATTGTTGCTTAAGAAGGTCATCAACCACAGCTGTGCTGTCTTGTAGGTAGGGGAGTCCGGAGATGTTGCGGTAGCCGGTATGAATAAAAACAATGTCGGGGTTGAAGTTTTCTAACTTTTCCCCAAACATAGCGTCCTGCCAATATTGAGCGTACTCAGATTCATAAAATTCCGGTTTTATACCGAAGTTAAGCAAAAACAGTTCTAATATATTTTTTATTTCAGCTGTTGTAGACCCGCCAAGGATGGCTACTTTTTTTTCGATAAATTCTGTATCAAATGCAAGAAGTTCACGTTTTAGTGACCTCTTTTTTTGCATTATATATTCGTTATCAAATGGGTGAGCTAAACAGCTTAGCATTTGTGAGTACTCCTTTAGTCCAAAAATAGTGGTCTGCCATATTTTCTGGAATCAGATTTAGGCGGGGATAAAATCTCATATTCAACAGTATTACCTTTGACATAGGTTGCCGCACCGACTGTTGTGTAGGATGCGAGCTGTATACCTGTCTTTATGGTGGCGTTTTCACCTATAAAACAATAGTCTGCAACAGTAATATTTCCGCCGCATACAGAACCATATCCAAAAAAATTATAATTGCCGGTAACAACGTCATGTCCAATAGCGCCACCTTGGATTATATTACTGTTTCCGATTTTGCAACATTCCAGTATGTGTGAACGCTTAAAAATAATACAACCGATGCCAATTTCTACGTCATAATCTATATCGGCATCTTTGTGAATGTAGGTTAATAACGGAATGGAATTTTTAGTAATTACCTCGTCAACTTGTTGACGGTTACTAAAGGCCTTGCTGTAACCGACACAGTTTATAATCCCAAAATCGCCGCCTCTTTCGGATAACTCCTCAAATGGGACAAGGGGAAGACCATGAGCCTCTTTAGAGTCACAATACTGACCGCTTAGCGTAAAGCCAAGAAGATTATATCTTGCATCTTCTTTCATATAAAATGAAATTTGCCGTCCCAGTCGGTTCGTTCCAAAAAGGTAGACATCTGTCATGCTTGTTTTCCTCCGATTTTATACCCGGTAATTATGCAAATAAGTTCTTAAGTTTCATATATTGAGGTGCATCTTTTCCGCAGTTAAACAACAAATCAACAATTGATACGTTATGATAAAATTCGCCACCCCATAGCTGAGGATATTCTTGATAACCGGCATAGTCAAACCACTTAAGTTTTATATCAGCGACTTCAAATAGTTCGGGCATGATATAATTTTTTGCAGCGGGCCCGGATATGTACTCTGTGGCATTTGCTTGTTTGCATATATCAACTAAACGCTCAGTTTTTTCGTCAAGCAAGTTATAGTCAGACGTTGCGCTTATAGTAGTTTTTATGCCAAGATAACTGCAAATTGTCTCAATGAATAACCTGTTTATTGCTGATAGATGTGTTAGAGTATTGTCCCTATATAGTGGCTCAAGAAGTTCTGAGATTTCATCAAAGCATGCTGCACGCTTATAATTACCAACAAGGGAATTCCAGTGCTTTCTTCCCCAATTCATTCTTGAATCTACACAAGCCTCACAAATTTTTTGGCCAAAATTGCCGGATGATAGTATTGGTATGGTAAGCCATTGAAGCCCATTTTGCGTTTTTATCTGATTTCTGTTTCTCCAATCATTTTTTGTATAATCAGCATCATCAAAAAGAATAAACTCGTCAACCGAAGCAATTAAGTCAAAATACCCTTTCCAAGGTATATAATTGGATTGTAATATAGCAATTTTCTTCAACGATGGGTTCCTCTCATAATTTGATAAAGATAATGCAGGTTAACTAATTTTCGTCACAAGCGGAATCAGACTTATAAACGTTTCGGATGACATATTGAGAAAAGGTGTTCTGGTTTACATATATCCTGCCGACATACTCACCGAGCATACCCAGCATCATCATAATGACTCCGCCAATTAGCAGGAGTGCTGCCATGATTGATGGGAAACCTGTAGCCATATTTGGAGTGACAAACAACCTTTGGATTACAATTGTCAGACCATATATGAAGCCGCCAACTGCGACTAAAGCACCGATAATAGAAGACAACCGCAATGGCTTGATGGAAAATGCGGTCAGTCCATTTGACCACAGTGATAATGATTTCATTAATGTAAAGTTGCTTTTTCCAACAGTTCGTTCACGTTCCTGCATTGGTACATTTGCAATTTTTTTCGTAGTGCGGAATATAAGCCCCAATGTGTATGGAAATGCATTGCTGTATTTTTTAATCTCATCTACGATAACACGTGTTAATATACTAAAGTTAGACGGCCTTATATCCTTTGGGTTGCCGGCAAATATGTGGGTCATCATTCTGTTGACCTTACTGCCAAAACGGCTAAAGAGGGGTTGCTTCTTTACTATATAGTCAGCAAAGACCACATCATATCCATTTTGTATGGGCTCAAACAATTTCCAGAGTTCATACATTGGGCATTGTCCATCGTCATCTAAATCAACAACATAGTCACCTGTAACAAAAGAGTACCCGGCTAACATTGCGCACGCCTTTCCCATGTTCCTTATTAGGTCGGCAACAGTGAGCTTAGAATCAACCTGTGCTCTTTTAGTTAAAACTTCAAGCACATTATCAGGAGAGCAGTCGTTTACACAAATAATCTCATAATCATATTCCGGCCTTTGAGACATCACTAAATGTATCTCGTCCAGAACACCTTCAATTGTCAATTCAGACCCATAACAGGGGATAACGAAAGACAGTTTTTCCATGTTATGCTCCTATCAGTTTAGTTGAAAAATCCATGTATACTTTCTGACACCCTGCTTATTTCCTTATCAGCAATTCCGTAAAACATAGGTAACCTCAACAGTCTTTCACTAATTGAAGTTGTGTAAGTGTCCTCACCGTGGAATCGTCCAAACTCAAGACCGGCTTTTGATGAGTGCAATGGGACATAATGGAAGACGGCACCAATACCATCATTTTTAAGATGCTCAATCAATTTGCTTCGAGTTTCTAAATTATCTGTTTTAATATAGAACATATGGGCATTATGAATACATGGGACAGGGATTAGGGGAAGCTCGATCAGGCCTCTGTTTTCTAAGTCTTTTAGAAGAGGGTAATATGCCTCCCAAGCTTTCAGCCTTTCATCATTAATCTTTGTAGCTTCTTCAAGTTGAGCATATAGGTAGGCGGCATTTAAGTCGCTGGGCAGGTATGATGAACCAATATCGACCCAACTATACTTATCAACCATACCCCTAAAAAATTGGCTTCTGTTTGTGCCTTTTTCACGGATAATTTCGGCTCTTTCTATAAATTCCGGATTTTTGATGAGGATAGCTCCGCCCTCACCCATTGTAAAGTTTTTGGTTTCATGAAAACTATAGCAGCCTATATCACCAATTGCGCCAAGGTATTTATCTCCATATTTTGACATAACGCCTTGAGCGGCGTCCTCAATAACGTATAGACCATGCCTCTTTGCGATGTCCATGATGGTGGTCATTTCGCAGCTCACGCCTGCATAGTGTACAGGCACAATAGCCTTTGTTTTTGGAGTTATGGCATCTTCTATTAGTTTTTCGTCAATATTCATAGTATCCGGGCGTATATCAACAAAAACTATCTTAGCGCCTCTGAGCACAAACGCATTTGCTGTAGAAACGAAAGTGTAAGATGGCATAATAACTTCATCGCCCTCCTTGATGTCAATAAGCAAAGCGGCGAGTTCAAGTGCGTGGGTACATGATGTCGTAAGAAGAGCTTTAGGCGAACTAAAGTTTGTCTCTATCCACTCATTGCAATTTTTGGTATATTCGCCATCTCCGATTATTTTCTTCTTAACCGTTATGGCATCTACGGTATAGCCTATGCCTTTTTCAGTATAGAGTGGCCGATTAAATGGAATAATATTATCAATCATCACTAACCTTCTTTTCGCTATTTTCTTTTGACAATAGGATTTGCTCAATGTGATTATCTACAAATGCTCTGATACCATCATCAGTAAAATCGCACTCATTAATACCGGATAATTCGTTAGATGCCTCTATAAGATTCCCATTTTCGTCTGTGTACATATCATTGAAGAGACCATTTAAGTTTACCGGGTTAATTGAGATGATTTCAGTTTCCGGATACCAAGTTTTGGCAAACTCCCGAACCCTGCGAAAGCCAATCATACGATTATACAATATATGCTGTGCCTCTGCAACGGTTTCCGATGCATTTTCATTTGTATAATAACCGCCAAAACTTGTATCAACGCCTACCAGATAAATTCGCTTTGGATTTGTAAACAAAGCAAAATGCAAAGCAGGAAACACAACCGAGTAAAAATCCATCAAAGGTCTGAAGCGAATATCATGGTAAAGATGCCGGCTGGGAGAGACTTCGAAAAAATACCTTGTTGCACCAATGCGGGCACAGAGCGATTCTGGAGGCTCAATCAATCCATTAGGGACGGATGCCAGTAACCCAAAGAACTTTTTGCAATTTAGATTAGCAATATCTGACTCAAACTTTACTTGCCGAGGTATTTTAACCCCGAAATCTTGAGAGAAGTAATAGTCAAGCGAGATATCGGGATTGGAGCAAACACTATTGACACCGATATGGACAGCGTTATTTATCTGCTTATATCTATTCAAAGTCGGACCTGAAGCGGCAATGACAACATCTTTGCCCGAGTGAATATTTTTGTACTCATCAAAAGCGGAAAAATTAACTGCGGCGACTTCATGTTGTAATTTGAGCTCTAGCTGAGCATTGTCTATTGTTGAACCAATGACATTGCCCTTTGCTTCAATCAATTCACAAATTTCATCAAGCTTCTGCTTTGTTTGTTCATCACGATTAATAATCGCAGTTAAGAGCTTGTTGTTTTCTCTTATCAATTCTATACTTTCCGAAATTGCTTGTTTATATTGCATTTGTTTTCTAAACATTTTGCCTCATTTCATAAAACCCGGTAGTAAGTGAATAGTCTAAAGTCTTATGGCTAAGAACCTTTTCTTCTTATTGTTAATCCTATGCCTTCTTCGAGTGAAAATTGAGGACTCCACCCTGTACTTTTGTTTATTTTTGAAATGTCCAATACATTTCTCCTCACGCCTGCGAAACTATTTGGACGTATGACTCTATCAACAGATCTGCCTAGTGTTTTTTCAATGCATAGTATAACATCATCTAAAGAGTGCCCTATACCGGAAGCTACATTAAATATTTCAGCGCCATCAAACTCCAAATCAACCAATGAAAGTACAGCACTACAAAAATCATCTATAAACAAGTGGTCTCGAATAAGATAAGAAGGGTCGCCCCAGAGTTCTATCTGCTGATTTGCCAGAGCCTTTTGTATGAAAATATCAATTGCACCTTGTTGTACCTTTCGGTTAAATGGGCAACCATATACATTTGATAATCTCAAGATAAGCGCCCTAAACCCATAAACACGGCAATAGTATTTAATAATATCTTCGCTCAATAGCTTGCCTGCGCCGTATGTTGAAGTAGGCTCGCCTTGTTGGGACTCAGTTGCGAGTCCTTTAGATACCTCACCATAGAGAGTTCCGCCGGACGATGGAAACACAATTTTTTTAACATTTTGCTCATTCATCACTGAAAGCACGAAATCAATTGATTTTAAGGTGTTATCAATCTCATACTTTAATGAATCGTCATTCATACTTGGAAACGAATGTGAGATAAAGTAATAAACCGTATCGACATTTTTAAGTGCTGTGACCAAAGTTTCTTTATGGTTTATATCACCGGATATTATTTCAAATTGGGGGCGTTTGTCTTGAATTGCAAGACTTCCATACTTATCCAAAATTCGGACTTCATGATCAGTATTATATAGTGCATTTGCAACACAAGAGCCAAGAAAGCCGCCTCCGCCAACAACTAATTTCATGTTGAGTAACTTGCACCTCCTTTAATTTATTATTTAGACTGTTTAACATCAGCTAACTCAGATTTAATTGCCTTTTCAACCTTAATGCACTCGCTTTCCCAATCGGAAGCTATTGCACATTGATAGCCGTTTTCAACAATATCTTTGTACGAGTCTTTGTTGCTGAAAAATGCACATAGTTTTGTTACGATGTCTTCGATAGTTAAGTCGCACAAAATAGAGTTATTATCATCAAGAAGCCAATCTACATTAGCGCCACGATTGCTCATAAGAGCAACGTTACATGCCATGACCTCAAGCGGGAGCAATGACAGATTTGTGCCGGATAGGGTTATAACCAAATCGCAGTCGCTGTACATCTCACCAAGTTCATCGGTGCTTACTGTACCGGCATTTTGAAAGGGAAAGGAGGTGTGATAATCACTTACATCCCAACCTGCCATAATTATTTCAACTTCGGGAAATTTGAAGTGGAACTCATTTAACGCAAGGACGCCAAGTTCAAACATTCTGCGCTGTGTGACCGGTCTTGCATAAAACAGAAGACGTGACTTTTTATCACGTTTGCCAAAAGGCTTATATAACTGCTTGTCATATGAGAAAGAGAAGCTGGTACACTTCATGGCATAGTCATTTTCTAACTTATTTTTTAACCAATCACCGGCAGTAAGTCCAACAAAGCCCATTTTGTAGGTGTTTTCTGCAAACGCATACTCACTACCGACAGCGTAGAATAACGGCTCAAAGTCTTGGACGAAATAAAATTTTTTTTGAGTATTATCAAATGATTTTACAAAGTATGCAGTCGGCCATGATGTTGCAATGGTTGCGTCAGCATATTTAATATATTTTTCGCTCCAATAAACTTCTACACTTCTGTCTAAATCAAAATTATCAAAAACAAATTTTCTAAAATCCTCGTTGTTTCTATATGGATTGTTGCCAAAAATATATATCCTGTTCTTATGACCGCGTTTTTGCAGGTGACTTACAAATCTGAAAATATTTATATGTCCACCGGATCCTACTCCGACTTCAGGGACAATCCAGTTAATCGAAATAGAATCTTTATTGCTTTTGAAGTTTTCGCTTGCAATATAATCCTCTTTGGAGTAAGGGATATGTTTAAGTGAAATCAAATTACTAAAGCCTACTTCTCTTTTGTTAACTTCGATAACAGAAGCAGTTGCAGTGTGGCCGGCTCCAAGTCTAATTTTTATGCGAAGACAAAGACCTTTTAATCCCTCGGTTCTAAGCACTCTAATTACTTTTGAAAATAACGACATTTCGTTTCTGTTCCTCCGAATGTTTACTTTGAATTCATCTGAGCATATAGCTGGGAGTGTTTTTTGTCCATTTTTAGTTTCTTTTTATCAGACCAAAGATGGTACTTTCCACCTAAATAACCTGCGCGAACCCGATATAGATTTTTCCGAGCAGCATAGTAAATCCAGTAGGTCTTGCTCTTTAGGGTGAGAGATTTTTGCGCCATAACATATTTTATGTCACCAATCGTAAGCTTGGCTGCAAGCGGGTAGACCTTTAATGGTGATGTGACGATGCGATACTGCTGAATCTCGTAATGTCCCTTATACTCGTCATAGAATCTTGTAAAATATGTTTTGAGAGGATAGTTGTGTGAGTGGTACACACATGCATCAGGGCTATACACTTTCTTGTAGCCCATTTCTATAATCTTTCGACACCAAATTTGATCCTCGGCGAAGTCAACGTCATCGTATGGGATCTTTTCCCAAACTGACCTGCGCAAACAAGAGTTGTTGTCAGAGAAAAACGACAGGAAATGCCTATACCCCTCTTCACTATTATATCTTTCAGGGTCATCTAACCAATAAATGGTATCACCGGAGCCAAAACCATTAAAATGCAGAACTATGTCTCTTTTGTCAAAAAGGTTGCAGTCCGGATAAGGCTCATGACGCCCGAAGCCTCCAACAATATCGTCGCTCATATTCATAGCATTTAATAAGTTTTCCAACCAGTGCCTATCATAGGGAAGAGCATCATGTGTTATAAATACAATAAATTCGCCACTGCCTTGCGATGCACCAAAGTTGCGTGTCTTTCCGTGGCCGAAATCCTCAGGGGGAATCTCGATGAGACGGGCAGGATACTTCCGAGTGATGTCCAATGTCTTGTCAGTTGAGCCTGAATCGACAATAATTACCTCATATTGGTATTTTGTTTCTTGAGCGAAAACTCGCTCCAAAACTGCGTCAAATGCGTCTCCTGCATTTTTAGTTGGGATTACAATTGTTGCATCCATTGTTGTACTTCCTGTGTATAGAGTTTCTATAAGGCGTTAATTATGGATTAGCCTCGGGTGCTGACAAAAACCTTTTGAGCGCATCGTTCCAAGAGGGTAACCGCTCAAAGCCTGCGCTGACAAGGCTCAACTTTGACAACCTTGAGTTATGAGGCCTTGTAGCTTTGGTGGGGTACTGCGATGTTGGAATATGATTGATTTTGCACGAACTCCCGCGCTCTCTCATTATCTCCTCAGCAAACTCAGCCCAGGAACAAAAGCCTTCGTTCGTAGCGTGGTACACTCCGTATTTTCCGGATAGAGCTATGTTGCATAATAGTTTTGCCAAATCCGGGGTATAAGTGGGGCTTCCAATTTGGTCGCATACAACACTAATCTCATCTCTTGAGTTGGCAAGATTGAGCATCGTCTTTACAAAATTATTGCCGTTTAGGCCAAAAACCCATGATGTCCTAACGATGTAGCAATTTAAGAGACATTCCGTCATGACTAATTCGCCATCAAGTTTGCTCTTGCCATACATTGAAAGAGGATCCTTTGGGTCATCAACTTCATAAGGTGTGTTACCATCACCCGAAAACACATAGTCGGTGCTGATATAAATCATCTCAGCGCCTATATCCCTACATGCTTGAGCTATGTACCGCGTGCCATCTGCATTTACAGACATACAAAGCTCAGGCTCATCTTCGGCTTTGTCAACGGCTGTATATGCGGCGCAGTGTATAACGCATCTAGGCTTTATCTTTTCGATAAATGTCCTGACTGCTTGAGAATCAGTAATGTCAAGCTCACATACGTCAATGCCAAGGCAATCAATATTGCGGCTGTGCAGTTGAGATATTACATCTGAGCCCAATTGCCCGTTTTTGCCGGTGACTAGAATCATCTTACACTCCTGTACTCACCACTGAGCACATGTTGCCACCAATCAGCATTGTCCTTATACCACTCAATGGTAAGCGCCAGCCCATCTTCAAAGTTTGTTTCAGGAAGCCAGTCAAGTTCATTGTGAATTTTAGTTGGGTCAATGCCGTATCTGAGGTCATGCCCTGCACGGTCGGTGACATATTTTATCAGAGACTCATCTTTGCCCAGCGCTTTGATAATCTCTTTTACAACAGTGAGATTTGTGCGCTCATTATTTCCGCCAATATTATACACTTCGCCATCTGTACCCTTGCGCACAATCAAGTCAATCGCACGGCAATGGTCAAGAACATATAGCCAATCTCTTATATTCTCGCCCTTTCCGTAAACAGGGAGAGGGATGTCTTTCATTGCATTGGTAATCATAAGCGGTATAAGTTTTTCAGGAAAATGGTATGGGCCGTAATTGTTACTGCAACGAGAAATGGTTATGGGCATTTTATAAGTTCTGGCATATGCCTGGCACAACAAATCTGCACCTGCTTTAGATGCGGAATATGGACTTGAAGTATGGATTGGAGTTTCTTCTGTGAATAGTAAGTCAGGTCTGTCTAGGGGAAGATCACCATAGACCTCGTCAGTAGAAACCTGGTGATATCTTGTTGCTCCAAACTCACGCGCAGCATCAAGGAGTACCTGTGTGCCCAGAACATTAGTTCTTAGGAAAATCCCGGGGTCTTCAATGCTTCGGTCAACATGACTCTCTGCGGCAAAGTTTATTACATAGTTAGGTTTGTATTTTTCAAAAATAGCTCTGATTGCCGTAGCGTCTGCAATGTCCGCTTGCTCAAAATGGAAATTTTTGTGGTCTGCAATAGGAGCGAGAGTTTCCATATTTCCGGCGTATGTAAGCTTATCAACACAGATGATGGTATCGTCCGGATACTTTTTTATTTGGTAGTGTATAAAATTGCCGCCGATAAACCCGGCTCCACCTGTCACTAAAACTTTCATGATATTCTCCTTATGTAAAATTGAATGTATAGATTGTAATATGTCGCCCCTAGTGTAGCGTGTTTTAAATAATTGGACTTTAATTGTGGTAGATTTTTTCGTCTGGCGAGGAAAAATATTGCAGGAATACCACTGGTCTTTCAAGATATTTTGACAAAGTCAGGCGGAAAAAGATGCCGCAAGAAAAGGCTAGTTATTTGGAATACGTTACACTAGTGATGTTGCTTCCGCTCTACCATTTTAGTGGTGCGATGTCTTTTAGAAATGGGGCTTTTTTATCTTTGTCTGACAAAATGGGATTTTCAACTCCCCAATCAATTCCTAACTCAGGGTCTGCCCATGAAATTGCGCAATCATGCTCAGGGCTGTAATAGTTATCTGTTTTGTAAATCACCTCAGCATTTTCAGTAAGGGTTATAAATGCGTGGCCAAAACCGTGGGGAACAAACAACTGTTTTTTGTTATCGGCAGACAATTCAAGACATATCCATTGCTTGTATGTACTGCTATCAGGACGAAGATCGACCGCAAAGTCCATGATAGCACCGCTTACGCACCTAAGTAACTTTGCTTGCACCATTGGAGCACTCTGGAAATGAATGCCTCTGAGCGTGCCTTTTTGAGCGGACATAGAATGATTGTCTTGTACAAACTCACAATCAATCTGTGGTGTTTTAATTTTGATATATGTTTCCATAAACCAACCGCGGGAATCGCCAAAAACCTTGGGTTCAAGAATCAGAACGCCCGGGAGTTTCGTTTCTGTAACTGTCATTTATCTTATTCTCCCACTGATGACCTTGTTTAGATATTCCGCATATGGAGACTTACCATAACCGTCTGCCAGTTTTTGCAGCTGCACTTTGTCAATAAAACCCATGCGATAAGCGATTTCTTCAATTGCAGAGATTTTGATGCTCTGCCTTTTTTCGACAGCCATGACAAAGTTTGATGCATCCATGAGACTATCTATGGTTCCTGTGTCGAGCCATGCATATCCACGGCCAAGTATCTTGACATCGAGGTTACCTTTTTCCAGATAAATGCGATTAAGGTCTGTGATTTCAAGTTCGCCACGCGCACTTGGAGTTAGCCTTTTGGAATACTCAACACATGTATTGTCGTAAAAATAAAGGCCGGTAACTGCATAGTTCGACTTTGGTTCTTTCGGCTTTTCCTCAAGTGAAATTGCCTTTCCGGATTCGTCGAACTCCACGACACCAAACCGCTCAGGATCATCGACATAGTATCCAAACACAGTTGCCCCCTCGGATTTCTTTGCAGCTTCTTGTAAAAGTGTTGAAAAACCATTCCCATAAAAGATATTGTCGCCGAGAACCATGGCGCATCTATCGTTGCCGATAAATTCTTCACCGAGAATGAAGGCTTGGGCGAGTCCATCCGGTGATGGTTGAACCTTGTAGGAAAGCTCAAGTCCGAGCTCATGACCATCTCCGAGTAGTTTTTCGAAGTTAGGCAGGTCTTGAGGAGTTGATATAATTAGAATCTCTCTAATCCCTGCCAACATCAGTGCGGATAAAGGATAAAATATCATCGGTTTGTCATAAATAGGAAGTAGTTGCTTGCTTGTCACTTGAGTTAGGGGATAGAGCCTTGTACCGGCTCCGCCTGCCAGAATTATACCTTTCATAATAAGCACCTCAGTTTATATTTTCATTGTGAGTCCTGATATATACCCTCGGAAAAATGCGAGGGTTCTTTTGATTTTTTGTGGCTCGTATAATTGCCTGATTGCAAAAATTGCTATCATGTGAAACTTACAGTATAAAGGGTGCGGGTCGTATTCCTTTTTATACTTTCTCAGTAAAAACAGATTGTTCCTTGTTTGATAATACACACGAATGGGGGGATAGAAATCAAATACAACGGTTTTCCATAAGAATTTTCTTTTGATTGTGCTCTGGCCAAATTCTTGAAGAAGTTTGGCATTGTTTACCCTTATAATTCGATACCTTGCACGCCTGAGTCTCAGGCACATCTCGTGGTCAACGCTGTCAATAAAAAGCCTTTCGTCAAATAAGCCAACTTCAATTACTGCCATTACATTTGTCAAACAACCGGATGTAATACAAAGCGTAACATCTTCCGTTTCTGCATCATAGCTTTCATGGTTAGCGAGGTGCAAATCAGTTCTATCGACAATGCGAGGAGAGACCATAGCCAACTTTTCGTCAGTGTGGATATATTTTTCAAGTTCACTAACTAAATGACTTTCGCATACACTATCTTGGTCTAAAGTGAGTATCCACTGATATGAGTTATCAGATGCGAAATTTATTAATTGGTTTAATGCACCGGAAATACCGATATTAGTATCATTAATAATCCAATGAAACCGTCTGTCGGTAAAATGCAATCTAATCTCCTCAAGATTATTTGAAGCATTATCGACAAAAACAACTTCACTAACTTGAGATAAGATTGCGTTTACATTTTCGGTCAAACGCTCAATGTTGGGGTTATATAGTATTATGCCTGCACAGACTGTCACTTGAATACTTCCTGATTAGTTAGATATATAGAAACTGAGCAATTTTTCTTGGAAGACTATTTTTGAATACCCTTAGCCGACAAATTGAAATCCATTTTAGAATTTTAGGCCGGGTTGCAATTGCGCAATAGCAGGAAAGAAACTCTAATTGCTCATCTGATAACAAAGACCTAAATGTCTCTTTGAAACTATTTGCTTGCAAGTATGTTTCATTAAGGGCTTGTTTTATGCCTTGAGGATTTAGAACCTTTCGGATTTTATACTCAAGTGTCCTCACGTCTTTTGCACCAACTTCGTTTAGATTATGCTGTCGGTATAGGACGGTTTGGTTATTGATAGAGTCTATTTTTCCAAAGGCCGAAGCCACAAGCATGAGCCACCAGTCATGCATTACCATGAAAGGAGGATTTGTTGTAATTAAATCCGACAAAGCCCGGTTATACATTGCGGTGCACCCGGTGAGCGTGTTTTGTATAATCTGGTGACGAAGCTTGGTCTTAGTGTAATTAGCATTCATAGCAGCTACAAAAGATTCTGATATGGTTTCAAGGTTTTCATTAACGACTTTAAGGTCAGTGTGGACAAGCAGCGGCAGTGAATTGCCATAAAGCGTCTCAAGCTCCTGCATTTTGGCTAATGTGATTTCGATTTTGTCTGGTAACCAGACATCATCTTGGTCACAGAGCATGAGATAATCATCTTTGTGATTAATCATCAAATTAATGAAATTGAACTTTGCGCTGCCGGAGTTTTTACTATTTTGGCTTATGAAAATTTTGTCAGGGTATTTGTCTTGATACTCGGCGAGAATTTTATAGGTATCGTCAGTTGACATGTCGTCGCATATGTACAATTTGAAGTTCTGACATGTTTGAGACAGCAGAGAATCGATTTGAGCAGAAACATAACCTGCGCCATTGTAGGAGGCCATCAGAATGCTTATCATATTATCACCCATGTTCAAAACTACTCGTCTCCATAAGCATGACAGACATCTTTGATATTGCCACAACAAACGACTCGGCCTTTTTCAAGCAAAATTGCCCTGGAGCACATTTCTTTGATCGTTTTAATGCTGTGTGAGACAAGCAAAACAGTAACGCCGTCTGAAATCATATTTTGAATACGTTCTTCGCATTTTGCTTGAAACTTATAGTCGCCGACTCCAAGTATTTCATCAACTATTAAAATACTGGGTCTAACGCTGGTTGCTACTGCAAAACCTAAACGACCCATCATACCCGATGAAAAATTTTTCAGAGCAACATCTTCAAATTCCCAGAGCTCAGCAAAGTCCATTATTTCTTCATACTTTGTTTCCATAAACTGCGGAGGGTATCCATACATTGCACCATTCATATAAATATTGTCACGTGCAGAAAACTCCGAATCAAATCCTGCACCCAGCTCCAAAAGAGGAGAAATCTCACCATTGACTGTGACAGAACCCATTGTTGGCCTAAATACGCCTGCAATGATTTTGAGGAGTGTTGACTTCCCAGCACCGTTAAAGCCCATTACACCAAATACTTCGCCGGGCATTACATCAAAACTCACATCATTGAGTGCCCAAAATTCCTCATAAAAGATTTGTCCCTTTAGTGCCTTTACAACATATTCTTTTATGCCCAAAATCTTGTCTTTGCTTAAATTAAATCTCATAGAGACATTTTGAACAGATATTGCTGGTGTTTCCAAGTCAAGGCCTCCTAAATATAAAGGATGTACCGATCCTGTTTTTTCATAAAGACATATGTCCCAACGCACAGGGCGCAAAGCGCAACTCCAAGACAGACGATGTTTGTCCATAAGTCGGGAATGTTACCATGAAGAGTCAGTTCCCGGAAATAATCAACAAATTGGAATAAGGGGTTAAGTCCCCAAACCGGCCTAAATGCTTCGGGAATCTGCTCAATAGGGTACATTATGGGTGTTAGAAACATTAGAAGCATTGTAAAAACGCCCCAAAGGTACGTCATATCACGGAAAAAAACGGTGAGCGATGAGAGGAACATGCCTACTCCGAGTGAAAAGATTAAGGTGTAAAAAATAGGTATTGGAACAAGGAGCATCGTCCACCTAAACTCTGCACCGGTGAAAATGAATACAAGCAGAAAGGCTATTAGCGTAAAAAGCACATTAACAAGGGACGAAAGGGTTTTGGATAAAGGGAAAATGTACTTTGGTACATAAACTTTCTTAATAATGCCACCGCTACCTATGACAGAGTGCATTGATTGGGTGGTGGCTTCACTAAAAAAGTTGAAAATCAGCTGCCCGCTGAGAACATAGACGGGAAAGTTCTCGATTTCAAATCGAAAAATATGTGCAAAAACAAGGGTCAGAACCATCATGGTGAGCAATGGGTTGAGTACAGACCACAAAACACCCAATACACTTTTTCTGTACTTTGTTACAAAGTCCCGCTTGACCAGCAGTTTTAATAAATATCTATAGCGATTAAATGAATGGAGTTGCCATCTCATAAAATCTTTTTTGAAGATAACTATTAGCAAAAAAGCTATAGTAATGGCAGCTGTGACCGCCAAAAAGAGAACTTTAGGTAAGAACAAAAGCAATTGGTCTGCTCTATGACCAACGATGCTCTCGGGCAAAAACAAAAAGAGAGTGAAAAAGATGGCAGTTAAGCAGACTGTGATTGCGGCTAAACGTTTTTTTGAAAGCGTCATTTCGACTCCAAATATATTATTCTGCAATTTTGTTATACAGTAACTTATTACTATAAATGCCAACTAATAATATATCATTTTTACAATTTTGTAAAGGGATTTTACCCAACCGAGAAGCTGCTACAGCTACAGGATTGTCAATGTGATTTGGTTGTTGCTTTAGTGATTTTTAGTGAAAAGGATGCTCAATGTAAGCCCTTCTATAATTACTGAGACAAGATTTGCTTTTGCAAAAGTACAATAGGAGATGCAAAGAACGGTGCTAAATTGTTCACGGCTAATGCGCGGCCAGTATATCAGCGATCTGCGCACATGCTGTACCGTCACCATACGGATTTGAAGCATTGCTCATTGCGATATAAGATGAAGAGCAAGTTAACAAATTGACAAACTCTTCGTAAATTCTCTCTTCACTGGTGCCCACGAGCTTTAGCGTACCTGCCTCAATTCCTTCCGGGCGCTCAGTAGTGTCGCGCATAACTAAAACCGGTTTTCCCAATGAAGGAGCCTCTTCCTGAATGCCTCCGCTGTCTGTTAAAATCAAATGCGATGCAGCAAGGAAATTGTGGAAATCCAACACCTCAAGTGGCTCAATGAGTTTTATTCGGTCGGTCTCATGTAGAATATCTTCGGCAGCAGATCTCACCTGTGGATTCATATGTATGGGGTAGATGACCTTAATATCATCAAATTGTTCAGCAACACGTCTGATTGCGCGAAACATATTGCGCATAGGCTTGCCCAAGTTCTCTCTGCGGTGGGCAGTAAGCATAATCAACCGGTCGTTGCCCACCCAATCCAAGAGCCCATGAGAATAATTCTTTTTGATAGTTGTGCTTAGTGCATCTATAGCAGTGTTGCCTGTGACATAAATGTTGTTTGCAGGTTTACCTTCTTTGAGTAACGCATTTTTGGCAAGTTCGGTTGGTGCAAAATCATATTTTGAAACGATACTCACCGCTTGGCGGTTAAACTCTTCCGGAAATGGGGATTGTAAATTATAGGTGCGCAGTCCGGCTTCCACATGTCCAATGGGTATATTTAAGTAAAACGCTGCAAGGGCAGCGGCAAATGTTGTAGTTGTATCTCCATGGACAAGCACAACATCAGGTTTTTCCAATTCTAATACGGATTTTATTTTCTCAAGGACGCCTGTCGTTATATCAAAAAGTGTCTGACCACTCTTCATAAGCGAAAGATCGTGGTCAGGTTGTACATTGAAACAATCAAGGACTTGATCTAGCATTTGACGATGCTGCCCTGTTACGCACACAACGGTCTTAAACACGTCACGGCGTTTTAGTTCATTAACTAAGGGACACATTTTAATAGCTTCCGGTCTGGTGCCGAAGACTAGCATAACTTTCTTCATCAGGGCGATTCCACCTTTAAGACTCATGCGATTAATAAAGAAATACTCATTTAGCACTGCCTAAAATTACAGTTCATAATATACCAAATCATAGGATTTGTAAAGGTTTTATGCCTTTTATGTTGGAATAGCGCAGATTGCAAGCAAGCGATTTGCTTTAAAAGGGTGTTTATTTGTACGACTTATGTTATAATATATCGGTCTAAAAGTTTAAGTCCCAAAAATTCACAATAGAAATTCCGGAATAATAATCAAATGAAATTCTCCCTACTAATCAGTGTCTACGCAAAAGAAAATCCGCATTTTCTAAAAAAATGTTTAGACAGCATATCGTCTCAGACCATGCTGCCTGATGAGCTTATCATAGTAAAAGACGGCCCACTTCCGAGTGTGTTGGAGCGGGTCTTGAGTGATTTTCATTTTCCTAATGATATGCAGATCATTGCCTTGCCTAAGAATATTACCCAAGGGCCTGCACGAGCTATAGGGATTGAAGCTGCTCGGAATGCGTGGGTGGCCGTCATGGATAGTGATGATATTTGCAGGCCTGACAGATTTGAGAAGCAGCTTGCAATGATTGAAAGCAATTCTGAATTAAGCTTGATTGGCGGACAAATATCAGAATTTGGAGATAATCCTGATGATGCTTTGGCCGTACGGAAAGTGCCCTTGAGCCATGATGATATAGTCACATATGCCAAATGCAGAAATCCTTTGAGCCAAATGACGGTAATGTTAAAGCGAGATTTGGCAATTTCCGCAGGGAATTATCGATATTTTCCCTGCTTTGAAGACTATGATCTATGGGTGCGCATGATCAAAAACGGTGCCATTTGTGCTAATCATCCCGAAGTCTTAGTTGATGCACGTGTCGGTGGAGGGATGTATGAGCGGCGCAGAGGTATCGCTTATATACGATATGAGTGGAAGATGCAAAAGCAGTTGCTCAGGCTTGGCTATATTGGATTTTTTCGTTTCATTTTGAATTTAGCGATGCGCATTCCTGTGCGGCTTCTGCCCGGAAAGCTTTTGGCGCAATTATACAATATGTTTGCACGGTCTAAATAGAGTATAGCGCTATTTTCATATCATGTACGATTTACTTAAGCGCCGTGGTTGAGTCATTAGATACCCCTTCGGTGCTTGATGGCATGAATATAACCTTCATCGTTTGTAAAATCAGCTTGGCATCCTGCCAGATCGATAAGGTCTCAATATATATGATATCAAGAAACAGCTTATAATCAGGTGCTGTGTTGTATCTCCCATAAATCTGTGCAAAGCCGGTGATGCCGGCTTTTACTTTTGTCCGAAAGGCGAAATTGGGATATATTTCCTCATATTGCTTAGCAATTTCAGGGCGTTCCGGTCTGGGGCCGACTACAGACATAGAACCCATGAGCACATTGAAAAACTGAGGGAGTTCGTCAAGTCTTGTTTTTCGTATGACCCTTCCAATCGGAGTGATCCGATCATCGTCCTTTGAGGTGAGTCTCGGAACACCATCGTCTTCGGCATTAGGACGCATACTGCGGAACTTATATATTGTGAAATGTCTGCCGCCTAAAGTCACTCGTGTTTGCTTGTATATGGCAGGAGCTTTGTCATATGCACGTATAGCGATCCAGGTGATGAGCATAATAGGGCTGGATAAAATGATTGCAATTGATGAGATAATGATATCCATGATGCGCTTGACCAATCTGGTTCCTATATCCGGTTTCGGGCTCTTAGGCAGAAACATCGGCGTATTGGAAATCCATGATATCACCGCCGTTTTGATGAGTACACCGGTAAAAGTGGGGAGAATATATGTGCGCTTATCCTGGAGAAAACAAAATTCTAAAAGTGTTTCCTTGATAGATTCCTCCACATCAAGAAAGAATATAGATTCGGAATTTTCAATATGGCATTTAAGCGTTTCGATGGGTTCATCCTGAGAAACACTTTTGCGGACGGTATAGTGCTTCTTATGTTCATTGATCAGAGTCAGATACTCTTGGGCTCTTTCTTTCGTGCCATAAATGATTATGGCGACCTGTGCAGGATTGAGACGATAATGCAGCGTGTTTATCAATATGGTTAATGGGATAACAACGATGATCTGAGCTGTGAATAAGATAAGAAAGCCTGTGATCGGTAATAGTGTTTCTGACAATAGGCTCAACATGAGATATTGAAGCCCATTGGCCAGTGCAAGACAGAATATCCATGAAAGTATAATCTCGTGCAAGGCAGTGCTTCCGAATCCAAATCCCTGATAAATTCGATTTGTGAAGTATAGATTTGCAGAGTAAATCAGCAGGACGATATAGTTGCCCCAATAGTAAAAAATAGTTTCTGCATAAAAGACATTTTGCCCTATGAAAAACATAGCAATAATCATGAGGAAGAGCAGCCCTTTGGCCATGGAGAGGAAAACATTTCCATATTTTTGGGTCACGTTTAAAACTCCTCCTTTCGATAGGGTAACATGCAGTCGAATCGTAGGGGCGACCACACAATAACAAGCAAATTAAAGCGTTGGAGTCGCCTTTTGTTTGAAGCCCCCTCACAAGGACGCTGTCAGCGTAGCTGACTGAGGGAGCTTTAGGTTTCGCTCCCCTTACTCAACCGCCGACTCACCAGTATCCCCGCAAACACCCACAGGATTTGGCTGGCTATAGGGTGGCTAATGTTAAAGAATGCCTGTGCCAGATAAGCAACAAATGCGGCAAGCACGGCCATTATGATGGGGTCTTTAAATGCCTTGCGCACGGACAAAACTACAACACCCACAGCAAAAACAAGATAAGCAATCAGCCCCAAGACCCCTTGTGCCACGAGATACTGAATATACTCATTGTGCGCAGTATCATAAGTTTCTCCGAAATACCCTTGCGCCTCACGAGGGAATGCAAAAATGAAAGTATCAGGGCCATGGCCGATCAAAAGCCGGTTTGGAACGGAACTCAAAGCGTGCCGCCATATGTATATGCGATTGGTGCCGAACTCATCTTGAATGCGTCCATGCATAATTTCACGCGCCTCATAAATGATGCCGGTACCCATACCGTCAGCATTCGGTCTACCCATAACTTCTACACCGACTAAACCTGCGGCAATGATCACAATGATGAGGATGACACCCAATTTCCACCGAGGCGGTGCGTCAGGGTTTAGTTCTTTACCTCGCAACGTGAGCACTAATCCGATGATCAGAAGCAGTGTAAAAATAGCGGCAAATGGTAAAAGTGATGATGCTACTCTCGTTTCTATTGCCACGACTTCAAAGAAGAATGTCTGCAATATATACATGGCCACCCACGTAGATATCAGAATAAGTGTTCTGCCGAGTGTTTTGATGTTTTGTATAATAAAGGGGATGCACAGCAACATGGCAACACTCAGGCCAACGGTTCCTGAATCGGCATTGGCGATGACCCACATCCAGAAGTTCATGGCGCTGGTCACAAGCCATAGCGGTTGCCACTTTGAAGGTTTTCTGATGAACAAAAATCCGGAAAACAAAATAGCCAAAGTGACAAATAACGAAACAGTATTTGTGTTTCCTATGGTTGTGCGTATGTGTATATGGAAGAAGTTTTCACGAAAATGTTCAGGCATATGGTTTGGCCAGAACCCAAAAAAGTCCATTCCGAAAAATTGGAAGATGCCGATCAGAGATATGACTATGGAAGCGACGCAAAACCACATGAAATCTTTTTCACGCGGTTTGTACCAACGTGAAATGATAAAGAATATAGCCACATAGGACAGTTGCGTGATGGCACCGTCAAATCTGCCGGTTTGTCCGGGCATACCCACCCACACATTTATGAAGTCACTAAATGGTGAGAATAGTGTTGAAATTAGCGTGATGGCGGCGAATCCTACAACCGCCCAATCGACCACGTTGAAGTCAAATTGCGGCAAGAGTCTGGGGCTTTGGATGAGTCTATAGACCCAGATTGCCACGACAAAAATCATGGTCAAAATAATACTGAACATATAAAAATGCCACTTAAATTCCGGCAAACCAAGATAACCGTGCTGATTAAAATAGAGTGGTACTCCGCAGCACATAAGTATAAAGAGTAGCCGTGCCACCCTGTTTTGCCATATATCTATCTTTAAGTACATTGCTGAAATTTTGCGCTCTACAAAGTTTGCCGCATTTTTTGCAGTCTTTGACATATGATATCCCCATTCTTATATTTTTATGCGAAGGGTACAAAGGATATAGTATTAAAATCCAACCCAAAAGTCAACATTTATAGCAAACGCAAACGCCGTTATAATTGACTTATATTGGGCAATGCTTTACAATAAACGGCAGTTATGCCCATTAGGGCGAAAGCTCCGATACCTCGCACCACAATAGATGGAGCGCTTCATCAAAAGCGATTGGAGAGCAGTAAATGCCAAAAGCAGTAAGCAATTCTTTTCCGGAACGAAAAAAGATAGCAATGTATGCAAAAATAGATATGTGGCAGGTCAGAGCAGCGCGGCTCTTAGTGATACTGCTCATTTGCATCCAACCGCTATATTTGAGTCCGGAACGCTATATCCGTTTGACTTATCATAAATGGAGCTTCTTGATGTTTAGCATGGTGATTGTATTGCTATGCGTTTTTGCGATATGGGCATACAGACTTACACGCAACCCTCGTCTGTTGCCGCAAGACAAGCTCCGTTATTTTGACTGGGCGGTACTATTATTTGCACTGGTCACGCTTGTTTCAACAATCTTTTCGCCATTTAGAGACCTGACAAATGTTTGGATTGGCATTGAGGAGAGTGCCCAACGAGGCGGGCGATATGACGGAGCCATCACGCAATTGTCCTATGTGGCGATATTCTTTATCATTTCACGTTGGTACAGGCCGAATATCAAGGACTTTATGATTTTCGGAGTGTCGGCATCGCTCGTTGCACTTATTGGCATTTTTCAGTTCTATGGAATGGACTTTTTCAGCCTCTGGCCGAACCATCTACCGGGGCTTTATCACGAAAACTTCTTTGACATTTTCTTTCGTTCCACGATTGGCAATGTGAATATTGTTGCAACCTATGTCACAGTCGCAATTTTGCTCTGTGGGTTCTTGTTTATCAGAACAGACCCCGATTCCGATGTAGGAGCAAATAACCAAGCGGCCAAGTGTTGGTATAGGTATCTATTGCTTGCCGCCAGTGCGCTTAACTTCTGGCTTATGGATATCTCAGGTTCGGATTCCGGGCTTGCCGGTGTGGGTGTCACGATATTCTTTGCGATCCCTTTTATTATTGAACGTCGCAGATATTTGGGCAGGGCGCTCATTTTGTTTTCGTCATGGGTGGCGGTATTCACTGTGCAGAGGTTATTTTTCCATGTGCATATTCTCGGTGAAAGCACTGTGCGTAGTCTGTGGCCTTTTGTCATGGTCTATGCGTTACTATTGATAGTCGGGATGCTACTGGTAAAGCTAGGGAAAGAGCGTATCTTTGAATTACCCCCAACTCAGGTTGCGGAATCTGAGCCTGAATCAAATGGTCTACAATCCGATGCTGTGCGCACTCCGGAAGCGCCGATAAAATGGAAACTTGGGGTCATACTGATTGCGGCGACGATCGTTATTGGTCTGGTCGGTGTGGAAATCATGGGCAGGGAAGAAGCCGTGCGCGGTGAAGGTTTTGCATCACGGCTAGTTTTTGAAGCACGTGAAGTGATGCATGGGAATCTCCGTGATGAGATGGGTTCCGGACGTATCTATATTTGGAGGCACACTCTAAGCGTTGTTCCGGATCGGCTTTTGATTGGCTATGGACCGGATACTTTTGAATTTTCATTCCCGAGGGAAGCGCAGTATTTTATGGATGCGCGCTTCGATACGGCACATAATGAATATTTACAAATACTTGTAAGTCAAGGTGTTTTGGGGATTTTGACCTATGTTGTTTTTCTCGTTGGGATTTTTCTTGCTGCGGTGCGCAGGGCCTTTAAAAATCCTTTGACAATGGCAGTGTTGGCGGCATTTTTTGGCTATGGCATTCAAGCTTTTTTCAATATCAGCTTGCCTATTGTCAGCCAGATGCTGTGGGTCTTTGCGGGGATGCTTGCGAGCCGGAAGTTTGATTTGGAGTCGAAGGTATGATTTCAGGCTTTAGGAAACTCTTTGGTTTATTTAACCGACGGCAAAAAACGAATGCTGTGATCATGTTGTGCCTTATTGCGCTCGGGGCTGTGGCTGAGACAATAGGCATTGGCATCATTCTTCCATTTACGACCATCCTGCTTGACAGAGAAAGTATGCAAACATATCCGATACTTCTCACCATCATGCAACGCCCGTGGATAGGAGGATATGGGCGATTTGTAGTGCTGATGTGTGCCGGTTTGGTCATCGTGTTTATACTCAAGAGCCTATATATGTTTTTTCTGCTGTATATTCAAAACAGATTTACACTCAATCTGCAAATCGAAATGTCCAAAATGCTCTTTAATGCATACATTCACAAGCCTTATGCGTACTTTTTTAAGAAAAATACTGCGGAATTGCAGCGCAATATAAATACCCTCGTAGGGGAAGTCATTCAAGGGGTGCTGATGAATGGTCTGCAACTGTTGACAGAGCTGATGGTGATCGTACTGATACTCATATTGCTGTTGATCATTGATCCTATTTCCACACTCAGTATCGGGGCAGTGTTGGGTGGGGCTGCGGTGCTCTATTACTTCTTGCTCAAAGGCAAAATGGATGATGCCGCCAAAAGACAAAATATTTACGGCGCAAAAATGGTAAAGGCCGTCAATGAGGGGCTTGGGAGCATTAAAGAAGTCAAGGTATTGGGAAAAGAAAGACATTTTCTGAATGATTATGAAAAAGTAGGCAGAGGATTTGCGAAGACGGTAGCCTTTTATAATCTGGCGCATCAGTCTCCAAGGTTGCTCATAGAGACGGTGGCAGTTTCCGGTTTGGTCGTACTTGTGGTCATAAATGCTTTGCGTAATCCTGATATCAGTGCGTCACTACCGATGATTGCGCTCTTTGGAATGGCTGCAATGAGGATCATGCCATCGCTGAATAGGTCAATTGGATTTTTGGCGAATATTCGGTTTGCCATAACACATTTTAATCAAATTTATGACGACCTGCATGATGCAAAGTGTGCACCGGAAAGCACTGATATAAATACGGTCAAGATGAGCCTGACCCGAAATGTAGTGGTTAGGGATTTGTCATTTAGATACCCCGGAACCGATAAAAATATTTTCAAAAATGCCGAGCTGACGATAGAGAAAGGGCAAACCATAGGCATTGTTGGAAATTCTGGTGCAGGAAAGACCACGCTGATAGACCTTATGCTAGGCTTGCTTGCTCCTGATGAGGGTGAGATTTTAGTAGATGATGTGAATATAGCATCAGATATTGATGGATTGAGACAGACAATAGGATATGTCCCGCAAGATATCTATCTGATTGATGATACGATTGCAGCAAATGTTGCATTCGGTGTTTCTGAGGAAGATATAGATATAAATAGACTTTGGGCATCGCTTGAGATTGCCAATGTAAGAGATTATGTGCAATCACTGGATAAGGGGATCAGCACAGTCATTGGTGAAAAAGGTGTTAGACTTTCCGGAGGTCAGCGTCAGCGGTTGGGTATAGCCAGAGCGATATACAATGACCCGGAGATTTTGATTTTTGATGAGGCGACTTCTGCACTAGATAATGAGAGTGAGCGGATCATTTCGGAAGCCATAACCACACTTGGACAAACAAAGACAATGATTATCATCGCACACAGACCGGGTACGCTGGAAAAATGTGATGCAATTTATGAGATCAAAGACGCAATGATTCAAAGGAAATCATCATAATGAATATTTTATTTGCAACTCTGGTGGATATAAATAGTTTGGATGAGCGCGGAATTTATCAGGATCTAATGCGTGCGCTGGTTCAAGAGGGACACAAAGTGTTTATCGTATCGCCTGTGGAAAGGCGGCAAAAAAAGCCGGCCGGATTTTTCCCGAGTGAGACCGGCGGGATTTTGAAAGTCCGCATTGGGAATATTCAAAAGACAGGTAGAATTGAAAAGGGCATATCAATGATGCTGCTGGAGGATAAGTATGTCAGTGCGGTTGAAAAGCATTTTGAAGATGTGACATTTGATTTGATCATCTACTCCACGCCTCCGATAACACTGGTCAAGCTGGTGGAATTCATTATCAGGCGTGACGATGCGATAAGTTACTTGCTGCTCAAAGATATTTTCCCGCAAAATGCAGTAGATTTGGGGTTATTAAGAAAAGGTAGTTGGTTGCATAAGTTCTTTCACAAGAAAGAACAAAGACTGTACAGCATCTCTGACTACATAGGCTGTATGTCCCCGGCCAATGTCAAATATTTGCAGATGCATGCGCAGGTTGATGAGGAGAAGGTGCATGTCTGTCCGAATAGTATTGAGCCTGTGCCATGGGAAGCTGCCTTGGACTGCGAAGAAGATAAGTTGAATGTGCGCAGCCAATACGGAATTTCTATGGATCATAAGGTGTTTGTATATGGTGGTAATTTGGGTAGACCGCAATGTGTTTCATTTATTATCGAATGCCTGAAGCTAAGTCAAAATATGGACGATAGGTTTTTCATTATATGCGGGTCGGGTACAGATCAAGAGCTGCTTGTGGAGTATTTGGAAGAAGAGCGGCCGAAGAATGTGTTGCTACTCAAATTACTGCCCAAGGATGAGTATGATAAATTGCTCAAGGCGTGCGATGTCGGGCTGATCTTTTTGGATACGCGATTTACCATTCCGAATTTTCCCTCCCGGCTATTGTCCTATATGGAATTTGGTCTTCCGGTTCTGGCGTGTACCGATTCAAACACGGATGTGGGTGCTGTCATCACGGAGGGCGGATTTGGATGGTGGTGCTCAAGTGACAATTCAAGATATTTTACCCGAGTGGCCAATCAAATCTGTGCGCTGGATGAATCGGTGCTTCGGGATATGGGTAAGCAAGGGCGACAATATCTTGAGACACATTACCTTGCGTCTCAGGCGGCGAAAAAGATATTAGACGAGGTTTAAATGCGATGCTAAAAAACAAAACATTACTCATAACTGGAGGCACAGGCAGCTTCGGCAATGCTGTGCTCAACCGCCTTTTAAAAGAGGACGTTGCGCAAGTCCGCATTTTTTCTCGTGATGAGAAAAAACAAGACGACATGCGCCGCATATACCGCAACCCGAAATTGCGGTTTTATGTCGGTGATGTGCGTAGTCCGGAGTCCATTGCGAGTGCAATGAAAGGTGTGGACTATGTGTTTAGCGCAGCCGCTCTTAAGCAAGTGCCATCTTGTGAGTTCTTCCCCATGGAAGCGGTGCGAACCAATGTGGAAGGTACATATAACACGTTAAAAGCTGCCTCCGATTGCGGCGTGAAAACAGTCATATGCTTATCCACTGACAAAGCAGTGTATCCCATAAATGCTATGGGTATGTCAAAAGCCATGATGGAAAAAGTGATGATTGCCGAGAGCAAAAATGACAGCAACACAGTTATGTGCGCAACACGTTATGGTAATGTCATGTGCTCACGGGGCAGCGTGATTCCACTATTTATAGAGCAGCTTAAAAATAAGCGACCCTTGACGGTGACCGATCCTCATATGACACGCTTTTTGATGAGCCTTGAAGACTCAGTAGATTTGGTCATTTATGCGTTTAAAAACGCAAAACATGGAGATATCTTCGTGCAGAAGTCACCTGCGAGCACCATTGGTGATTTAGCTCAGGCTTTGAAAGAACTCTTTGATGTGGATGTACCCATTAAAATCATTGGGACACGCCATGGCGAGAAGCGATATGAGAGCTTGCTTACACGTGAAGAAATGGCAACGGCGAAGGATACAGGCAGATATTACCGTATTCCTGCCGATGTTAGAGGTCTAGACTATGAGATGTATTTTAATGAAGGGAAGAAGACCATGCCGGATAAAGAGTATAATTCGGATAATACAATAAGGCTTGGTATTGCTGAAATCAAGGAGCTTTTGCTCACTTTGCCTGAAATACGAAATGAGTTGGGCTTATGAAGATACTGATTACAGGGTCCAATGGATTTATAGGCAAAAACCTGCAAGTAAATCTATTGGCGCAAAGAAGCGATGTTCAATTGCTGCTTTTTGACCAACTGCAGACGCTTGATGATTTGCGGGAGTATTGTGCGCAAGCCGATTTGATTTTTCATCTTGCGGGGGCAAATCGTCCGGATGATATCTCAGAATTTAAGCGGAGCAATACATGTTTGACACAGATTCTGCTTGAAATGCTCTTGCATGACCAAAAAGCAACGCCTGTAGTATTCACCTCTTCGACTCAAGCAGCGCAAGATAATCCCTATGGCAAAAGTAAACATGATGCGGAACAGCTCGTGTATGACTACGCAAACAAGACAAATGCATCGGTCTATGTCTATCGGCTTGCGAATGTGTTCGGCAAATGGTGCAAACCCAACTATAACAGTGTAGTTGCGACATTTTGTTACAATGCAGCGCATGGCATACCGTTGCGTGTAGAGGATCCGGAAAAGGAACTGACGCTGCTGTATATTGATGATATTATTCATGAGTTTTTGAAGATTGTCGATGGAGTATTGGGGCAAAATGCTTATTCGCCGCCGCAAAATGACCAGAATTTTTTGGAAGTGACACCGACATATAAGATTACCCTTGGCGAGTTAGCAGATCAGATCAAAAGCTTTAAAAATTCGCGAGATATGCTGACCATACCACAAGATATGAGCGACCCGCTGGCGAAGAAGCTCTTTGCAACATTCATGTCATATACAGCGAATGACGATATGGCAGTATCTGTGGACATGAAATGGGATGACAGGGGATTTTTTGCAGAACTTATGAAATCTCCGCATTTTGGACAAATTAGCATTTCGCGGACAAAGCCCGGGATAAAAAGAGGCGATCATTGGCACAATACAAAGGCTGAGAAATTTATTGTCGTTGAAGGCAGTGCACTGATTCAAATGCGGAAAATTGGTACTGAGGAGATTATGGAGTATCCAGTTTCCAGTGATGAGATAAAGGTTTTAGACATGCCTCCGGGACATACGCACAATATCATAAACACCGGGAATCGGGACGTGCTGACCATCTTTTGGACAGGTGAAATATTTGATCCGAAAGACCCTGATACCATATTTGAAAGTGTATAAAATGAGGGGTAAATGATGAAAAAACTCAAACTCATGACCATACTAGGAACCAGACCAGAGATAATTCGGCTCTCGGCAAGTATAAAAGTCTGTGATAAGTATTTCGAACATGTATTGGTTCACACAGGCCAAAACTGGGACTACACGCTCAATCAGGTCTTTTTTGACGACCTTGAGCTCAGAAAACCAGACCACTTCCTCGATTCAGCGGGAGACAGTCTGGGCACAACGCTTGGTAATATAATTGCAAAATCTTATGAGGTTTTGATGTCAGAAAAACCTGATGCACTACTTGTTTTGGGTGATACAAACTCGGCATTGGCAGCCATTTGTGCGAAAAGGCTAAAAATACCGATTTTTCACATGGAAGCCGGAAATCGTTGCTGGGATTGGAATGTGCCTGAGATGATCAACCGCAAAATCGTAGATCATATTGCGGACATCAACTTACCATATACCGAAAATGCCCGACGTTATTTAATCAGCGAGGGAATAGACGGCAAAACTATTTTTGTAACTGGGTCGCCCATGCATGAAGTGCTTGCAAACTACCGTGATAAAATACATGCAAGTGATGTGCTTGTGCGGCTGGGGCTTACCGAGGGTCAGTACATTCTCGTATCTGCCCATAGGGAAGAAAACATTGACCATGAAGATAACTTCTTGTCGCTTATGAATGGGCTCAATTATATAGCCGAAACATATGAAGTTCCGGTTATTTATTCCACCCATCCGCGCTCTAAGAAATTCATAGAAAAGCGCGGATTTGCGTTTCATCCGCTCATTAGGGGCATGGAACCATTTGGATTTCTGGACTATGTGAAGTTGCAATCAATGGCGCTGTGCGTATTGTCGGATAGCGGGACACTTTCTGAAGAAAGTGCAATGCTTGGATTCCCAGGAGTCTTGATTCGCACGTCTACTGAGCGTCCTGAAGCATTAGACAGCGGGACGGTTGTGGTAGGAGGCATTACCGGTGAGGGTATTGCTCAGGCGACAGCAGTTGCGATTGAGATGAAAGCAAATGGTGCCATGGGCACCCTGCCGACCGACTATGCGGATATCAATGTTTCGACAAAAGTGGTAAAAATAATTCAAAGTTACACACATATTGTGAACAAGAATGTATGGATGAAGCGGTAAATGAAAATCTTACAGATAAATACCGTGTGCGGTGTCGGGAGTACAGGGCGTATTGCGGCTGATTTATATAAAATAGCGGCAAATCATGGACATGTGTGCAAGATCGCTTATGGCAGAGGACAGGCATTAGGCGTTGCAAGAGATGACTTAATTAAAATAGGAAGCCATGCCGGTGTATACCACCATGTGCTGATGTCGAGACTTACAGATAAGACAGGGTGTTATTCAAAACTTGCGACAAAATTATTTATAAAACAGGTCAAAAAATATAACCCCGATATCATTCATCTGCACAATATCCATGGCTATTATATAAACATAGAGCAGCTGTTTAAATATCTTGCCCAAGCAAACAAAAAGGTAGTATGGACGCTGCACGATTGCTGGGCGTTTACAGGACACTGCGCCTATTTTGACTTTTGTGGTTGTGACAAGTGGAAAATCGGTTGCCACGATTGTGTGCAAAAACAAAAATACCCTAAGAGTATATTGTTTGATCACAGCGCATCGAATTATTTGAAGAAGAAGTCACTATTTAACGCAGTCAAGGACTTGACCATCGTTACGCCGTCTGAGTGGTTGGCCGCTCTGGTTAAGGAGTCATTTTTAAAAGGACACAAAGTGCAAGTGATAAACAATGGTATTGACTTAAATGTGTTTAAGTATACCGATAGTGCGTTTAGAAATGAACATGGTCTGCAAGATAAGTTTGTGATACTAGGCGCTGCAAATATATGGGATGAAAGAAAGGGGTTTAGTGCCTTCTTGAGACTTGCTCAAGAATTGGATGAGCAGTTTAGAGTCGTGATTGTTGGACTGAATGAAAAACTGAAAAAAGAACTTCCGGGCAATATAATCGGGATTTCGAGGACGGATAGTATAACTAAGCTTGCTGAAATCTATAGTGCGGCAGACGTATTTGTCAACCCTACACTAGAAGAAGTGTTTGGACTTGTGAATGTAGAGGCACTCGCTTGCGGAACGCCAGTCATTACATACGACACCGGTGGGAGTCCAGAGTGTGTTGATGAAACTTGCGGGGTTGTGATTCCAAAAAATGATATTGATGCGCTGAAAGATGCAATCTTAGAAGTGCAAAAGTGCAAGCCGAGCGGGGCAGATTGCCGAGCACGAGCGATGCAATTTGATAAAGAACGCAAATATTCTGAATACATGGAGCTGTATAAGGCATAGGGGTTGTAGAATGTGACAATTGGTTACTGTACACACTCCAATGTCATCTTGAGCAAAGCGAAGAATATTTTCCCTCGCATTTGCATCATTTTAAGATTCTTCGGGCAATAAATGCCCTCTTAAATGACAAAATAGGGTAATGGCTGTACAGTAACGATTCAATAGCGAAAATGTGTGATGCTTGTATAAATCACTGATTTCTGATATATTAGAAGGCGAAGAAGTTTTACGGAGTTATGAATGAAACTAAGTCTCTTAGGTAGCATTGGCGCCAAAACACGTCACCGCAAGATTCTGCTGATGGTTGCGGATTTTTTGCTGATATCACTGAGCTATATCGCTTCGTGGGTGATTCTGATGCGCAGAATCGAGCTTTCGGATTATTTTCTGACACTGACGCTCAGCGGCGTGACGTTTATTGCGGTATTCCTGCTGGTATTTTTATTTTTCGGCATGTACGGCAGCCTTTGGCGCTACGCCGAGGCGCATGAATTTATCAAATGCTTGCTTGCGACGCTGGTTGCGGCGGGCGCTTTCGTGGGGATCACATGGCTGTGGCTTCAACCTCCGGTGGTGTCTGTCCGGATTCCGATCACGGTGTATTTTTTATCATCAATGATGGCGGGGATCAGTACGCTCTTTTTGCGGATGGCGTATAGAGCATACCGCACAACCCGAACCGGAATAAAAAAGACCACTGAAATGAAAAAAGTAATGATCATCGGCGCAGGGGAGACAGGAAACGCCGTTTTGATCGACCTGTATCGTGAACCTGAGCGGCGCTATGAAGTCATATGCTTTGTTGATGATGATACAAACAAAGTCGGACGTAAAATTCAGCGTATAAAGGTCGAAGGGACTACAGAGGATATTCCTAAACTGGTAGATCGGCATGGCATAGACATCATCATACTGGCCATCCCTGATGCCTCGAATATGGAACGCAGCAGGATAACGAATATATGTGCTAAGACGAAATGTCAACTCAAGAAGGTTCCTGATCTATACGCACTGGTTACCGATGCGACATCTATAGTTGCGCAGATCACCGATGTGAGCATTGATGACCTGCTGGGGCGGGATGTGGTTGATGTTGGAGGAAATAAATCAGAATATCTTAGAGATCGAGTGGTCTTGATTACAGGTGCGGGCGGTTCGATAGGTTCGGAGCTGTGCAGACAGGTGATGGCACAGAGACCCAAACGTTTAGTGATGGTAGACATCAGTGAAAATAATCTTTATGATATCCAGCAAGAGCTCTTGCGCGGGAGAGGCAGACGCAAGAGCATTGGGCTTGTGGCTGAGGTGGCCTCTGTCCGTGACGAGAATAAAATGGATCTGATCTTTGAGCGTTATCGTCCTGAGATGGTATACCATGCCGCGGCGCACAAACATGTGCCGCTGATGGAATCGGTGCCGGAAGAAGCGGTAAAAAATAATATCTTCGGCACTTTAAATGTTGCACGTTGTGCCGACAGACATCAGGTCAGGCGCTTTGTGATGATATCTACGGACAAAGCAGTGAATCCCATCAATGTCATGGGCGCGACCAAACGTGTATGTGAGATGACCATACAGTCTATGGCACAACGCAGTGAGACGGAATTTGTCGCGGTGCGTTTTGGAAATGTTTTAGGCTCAAATGGTTCCGTGATTCCGTTGTTTAGAGATCAAATCTCCGCCGGTGGGCCTGTGACTGTCACCCATCCGGATATTATCCGTTACTTTATGACGATTTCAGAGGCGGTAAGCCTTGTGCTCATTGCAGGAGAGATGGCCAAAGGCGGCGAAATATTTGTGTTGGATATGGGTGAGCCTGTGAAGATTCTTGATTTGGCAGAATCACTCATACGGCTCTCAGGCTATGAACCTTATAGAGACATCGGCATAAAATTTGTGGGTCTTCGTCCGGGAGAAAAACTTTTTGAAGAGTTGCTTATGGATGAAGAGGGGCTGAACAAAACCAAGAACCAAAAAGTATTTGTGGGTGCACCGATTGAGATTTCGGCAGAATATCTGTTTAAGATGCTGCAACAGTTAAAATCGCTGGCAGAGCGCAATGATAGAGATGGGATAATGAAGATTCTGCACGAGCTGGTACCTGAGTACGGAGAGATGGAAGATGTCCGGTTGCTGCGGAAGATCAAGGCGCATGGGGAGTTGAGAGTTGAAAGAGGAGAGAGGAAAGTTGAGCGTTAAACGCTGAGTGTCATTAAGCATTGAGCGGTGAAAGATTTGTGGAGGGTGATATGATGAGGATGTTAAGGAAAGCGACGTTTTTAGTTTTAGCGATACTGGTTTTATTACCGGTCATGTCGGGCATGCCTGATGCTGCCGCATTTGGATATGGCTCAATAGTCAGTGCGGGCAGCGGCCACACCATGTTTATTGATGCCAATGGTGTGCTCTGGGCATGGGGCGATAACAGTCAAGGGCAGTTGGGCGATGGTACATTAATCAGCCGCCGTGAGCCGGTGCGGATCATGGATCGTGTGACCATGGTCTCAGCAGGTGATCGATATAATCTGGCGATGAGAGACGATGGTAGCCTGTGGGCTTGGGGTCAAAATGATCGCGGTCAATTGGGTGACGGCACAATAATCAACAGACGTACACCAGTAAGAATCATGGAAGATGTGATCTATGCAGCCGCAGGTTGGAAGCGGACTGATGGCGGCCTCGGCGCAGGCGGCGCAGCGCGTCTGTGGGTGCATTCTGTAGCCATTACCAGCGATGGCAGTCTCTGGGCTTGGGGCGACAATAATGCAGGTCAGCTTGGCGATGGCACACTGGTCAACAAGCGTAGTCCGGTCAGGGTGATGGAGGATGTGACGGCTGTTTCAGCAGGAGATATGTTTACCATGGTCATTCGCGGCGATGGTAGTCTTTGGGCTTGGGGTCAAAACGACAGAGGCCAATTTGGCAATGATACATATACCAACAGTAGACATCCTGTGAGGATTATGGAAAATGTAGCTTCGGTATATGCCGGGGATTCGTATACCATGGTGATATTAGATGATGGCACGCTCTTGGCGATGGGTCAAAATGATAGAGGTCAGTTCGGAAATGGAAATAGGATCAGCCGCCGAATTCCTGTGCAACTGAAGGAAAATGTTGTTTCAATTGCAGCCAGCGGAAACCATACAATGGCCATAATGGCAGATGGTAGCTTATGGGCTTGGGGTCAGAATAATCAAGGGCAATTCGGCAACGGTGATCGGATCAATAGCAGTACACCTGTGCGGGTTATGAGCGATGTGGTTGCAGTGGCTGCGGGTGATGATCATACTGTGGCCATCAGTGCCGATGGGATATTGTGGGCTTGGGGATTTAATAATCGTGGACAATTGGGTGACGGTACTACCGTAAATCGCCTGTCTCCTGTCCCAATTAAAGAAAATGTACTGACATCCGAACCGCCTGTGACACGCCCTCCGGAATTGCCTCCTGCGGGTGAAGAGATCACCGTGATCCTCGATGGGCAGACGCTTACATTTGACATGCCGCCTATGACCATAGACGGTAGGACGCTCGTGCCTATGAGAGCGATTTTTACGGCGATGGGTGCGCGTGTGGATTGGAATATGCAGACACTGACCGCCAGAGCAGAGCGTGGTGATGTCGTGGTGTTTGTGCAGGAGGGTTCAGATCTCTTGGTTCGCAATGGCGAGAACATTACATTGGATGTTCCGGCGGTCAATATTGATAGCAGGACACTGGTGCCGGCAAGGGCGATTGCAGAGAGCTTTGGTGCGCAGGTCACATGGGATCCGGTATCCCGGACTGTTACGATTGTTTCATAAGAACAGAGTCAGAGGTTAGATGCTCTGCGCTATGAAAATACATAAAAAACAGTCTAACTCCCTTCTCCGAGGGAGCTGTCAGCGAAGCTGACTGAGGGAGTCGCGAACGCCTAATTTTAAGATTTACTGACATGGAATAGCAAACTTCGGTAACTTTGCCCCCTTAAACTACCAATGCGACACTTGGCTCAGACCCTGTGAAACCAATGGCATCAAGAATACCATCAGATACCCAGTGAACTGCAACCAATAAAAACATCAGCGTAAATCCCAAACCCGGATTTACGCTGATGTTATAAATATATGACTGTTTAGTGGATTGCGCTAATGAATCGATGCAACACAGCGGCGGCCTCGGCTCTGGTGGAATTGTCCAGCGGAGCAAACAAATTGCCCACTCTGCCGGTGATGATGCCGGACTCCACAGCCTGACGTATGGCCGGAACGGCATAAGACTGTATGCTGGACTGATCAGCAAAGTCCACATAGGTAGCAACCATCGGCAGCTCTGCACCTATAAAATCAGCATAACGCATGAGAATAACGGCCAAATCCTGACGAGAGATATTGGCATTGGGACTGAATCTACCGCCAAAGCCCATGACAATGCCATTTTCCGCAGCCCAAATAACCGCTTCGGTAAACCATTGTCCGGACGGCACATCGGTAAATGGATTGACCATGCTGACCGGTGGCGGAGTACCCTCTCTGCGGTGCAAGATGGTGACAATCATGGCACGGCTGAGATTGGCATTGGGATTAAATACCATAGGATTGATGGATGTGGGACCCATCAGATTATTTCCGAAAACAAACATGACATCATCGTAGAACCATTGACCGGTATGAATATCCGAAAATGGATTTTGCACCGGTGGAAGCGGTGGCGGCGGTGTCGTGGCGTGGACAGAGCCGACCAGGTAATAAAATGGTTGTGTCGGAGAGAATGTCACGGTATGTGCGGCCGCATTGTATGTGCTGGGCTGATCCTCGCGCGTGCCATCAGCAGCCAGACGCCGCACAGCAACCGGTGTCTGTCCGGTGTATGGAACGGTGATCGTAAAGAGACCGTCAAAGGTATCAATGACTTGATTTACAGAATTGAGTCTGAAATTGTACACAGCATCCTGTGCGGCCAGCACATTTTGTTGTGCGGTAGTCAGCGCAGTGCGGGTGCTGAGATACATGCTGATGGATACAGTATTGCCTGTTGCACGTGAGACCAGTGAAGCCACTGCGAACCTGTCCAGATTGATAATATGATTCAGACCGCTGCCCTGTACCATTCTAAACTCGACACCTAAATTCGCATTGGCAAATTGATTGAGTGCAGCGCGTGGTACGGTGACTGTCTCGACACCGCTGACGCGCGTCATATCAAAAATAGCCGTTGCGCCCGAAGTGGCGGTGATGATTGAATTGACGATATCCTGCGGTAAATCGAGTGTGGCATTTCCGGTATAAAGCGTATGGTTGACCGATACCTGCTGTCCGACATTACCGGCAATGACCCCGGAACCGGTTTCAAACACAGCCCTGATTTGAATCTCTGTGTTCGGCATAACAAATTGAGTAGTGGCAGATTCGGCATTGATCAAAGTAATGTTACCGGACAACACTTCCCAACGTACAAACCTGTTACCCACTGTGGGCGTGGCCGTGAGTGTGACAGTGATCCCCGGCATGGCAGCGCCTACATTTGCAGATGCAGTACCCCAGTAGTTATTGTTTCGGGTGACTGAGATCTGATGCCCTGCATCAAAGACCGCTCTGATCGAGACCGCCTGTGCCGGCATGATAAAAGTCAGCACCGGTGATGTGTGGTCAACAACGAACCCGCCTGCAAGCACTTCCCAACGTGAAAAAGATGAACCGGCGTTGGGTGTAGCAGTCAGCGTGACGGTAGTACCCGCCGGAGCTTCGGTCAGATGAGACATGACACTGCCACCGCCGGTTGCGCTGACGGTGATGGTGAAACCCTGAGAGGCAGGGGTAAATGATACAGTATTGCTGGGTTGTGATATAGCAAATCCGGAAGGATTTGTCGTTCTGATAAAAATATTATGCGTCTGCCCGGCAGTGAGATTGAGTGTCTCTAAATCAAACTCAGTACGATCCGTGACGGTTGTTCGAAAAACATTATTTACATATATTCTGTAGATGATTCCGGTAGGTCTTTGACCCGGAAATTGCGGCATCCAAGTCAGCCGTGCACTATCGACCAGACTCAATGTTTGATTGAGCTGCGCATCATTAAGAATATTGACTGTAACCATATTGCTGGCAGAAGAAGTCACAATACCGCCCGCAGTGGTCTGACGTGCGACAACTTGCGCTACGAATGTAGGCAATACAGCATGCTGCCAATTCAGCGGCATTGCCGCCAAATTGAGCTCTCTGATATGTACACGTTGCTCCGTTCCGCTCCAAAGCGGAATACCGATGTCGTTTTGAATCTCAAAAGTCACGCCTTGAAGCTGCGGACCTTGATGAAGCCAGCTAAACTCCCCAGTGTTGGCATCGAATACGAGATTGGTCGGCGCGTGAAGTGTCTGAGCTGATGCGGTGATCGGTGCGAATGTAAACATGGTAAATACCATTAAGACGCACAGCATAAACGCCATAGCTCTTGTGCCAAGAAACTTGCCTTTAATCATTTTGATGATCCTCCCCCAAAAGTACCTAACCCATAGATAGATAGTTTAAGACAGTTTAATGCGTTCAGATGGACTTGTCAACTAAATGTAGTCAGAAAGTAAGGATTTAGACCGAACGAAAGAACCTATATAACATCATAGCAGTTTCTGCGCGTGTTGAATTTTCAAGCGGAGCAAAAATATTCCCACTTCTACCGGTGATGATACCGGACTCAACCGCATCACGTATCGCCTCTCGGGCATAACCGGAAATCCTCTGCTCATCAGCAAACGGAGTGTAAGTAGTCACCGTAGGCAAACTGAAATCCCGAAAATCAGCATAACGCATGAGCACCACAGCCAAATCTTGACGGCTGATATTTGCCCCCGGATTGAATCGCCCATCAAAACCCGTTACGATACCATTTTCAGCAGCCCAAATGACCGCCTCGGTAAACCACTGTCCGGAAGGGACATCGCTAAAGGGATTTACCGCACTCAGCGGTGTAGGCATGCCCTCTCTGCGGTGCAAAATCGTGACGATCATGGCACGATTGAGATTCATATTAGGACTAAAAGCCATAGGATCTACGCTGGTCGGCCCCATGAGATTATTGGCAAAAGAAAACAACACCGCATCATAAAACCAATCGCCGGGACGTATATCCACAAATGGATTATCAATTACATCCGGAGGTGTCGGCGGTTGCAAGGCATTTAAATCAGGCCCCACTACAAACAATGAAAGATGCGGAGGGGAGAAAGTCACATACCGCCCTGCGGGGTTGTGCGTACTGGGAATATCCTCAAGCCTGCCATCCGGCAAAAATCGCCAGACAGCCATCGGATGATTACCAGTGTAAGGCACAATAATGGTCAAAACGCCATCGTAGTTTGTAACACTCAGCGCGCCCGCCATGATGCCGACCCGATAAACGACATCATCTGTATTCAAAACATCCTGCTGTACAGAAGTCAGTTGTGCACGAGGGACTTCAGAGAGTGTTATAGAGATATCTGTACCAATGCCTTGTGCAATCACTGAGGCAGCGGCCGCTCTGTTGAACCTGATGGTGCCTTGCGTCTTTCGGAACTCTAACCCCAGATGGGCATTTGTAAACCTGGTGATGGCCGCAGCGGGCAAGATGACAGTATTTACATTATCGAGGCGCGTCAGATCGAACATGGCCACTGCATTATCTCCGGTTGCAGCGCCAATAATCTCTGTAACCGTATCATCCGGAAGCATCAATGTGACTTGCGCATCCGCTTGGGTATGCAAAACAGCGATACCACCCTGAGCAATGACACTGGCACCGGGGTCAAAAACCGCCCTGACAGTGACATTGCCATGAGGCATGATAAAGGTAGTTACACTGGATTCAGGACCTACCAGCTCAATATTTCCGGTGATGACTTCCCATCTTACGAATCGGTTTCCAACAATCGGAGAGGCCACCAGCTCAACAGTTGTACCCGGTATCGCCACAGCCATATTGGCAGAAGCAGTGCCTAAAGCGTTATTATTTCTCGTTACGGTGATATGATGCCCCGGATCGAACACCGCCCTGATGGTGACTTCCTGTGCAGGCATGATAAATGAAGCGGTGGCAGACAGTGTCTCTATAGTAAACCCACCGCTCAGGACTTCCCAACGATGAAAAGTTGCGCCCGGATTGGGTGTTGCAGAAAGCGTGACGGTGGTGCCGGGTGCGGCGCTCATGACATTGGCTAAAGCAGTGCCGGCACCTGCGGTGCTTATATTCACGGGAAAAGTCCCCGGAGTAGGTGTAAAAGTGACACTATTACTGTGTGCGGAGATAGCAAATCCGGCGGGCGTTGCCGCTCTGACGGAGATGGTATACACTGTGCCGGGTGATAGATTAAGATCAGACAGATTAAAATATGTCTGATCGACAGAGGTTCTAAACACATTGTTGGCATAGATTCTGTAGATGACATCCGGCGTTATGGTATCCGGAACAGTGGCCTGCCATGTGAGCCTCGTGCCATCTGAAAGTGATACGATTTGATTCAGTGCAGCGTTTGTAAATGGGGTGACCGCCACGGCATTGCTGTCTGCGGACATGGTGATGTCTGTGCCGACCGCCCTGCGGGCAACAACTTGGGCATTAAAGGTTGGCAGTGTAGCAAGCCGCCAATTTAATTGCAAAATGCTGTGCGAAAGCTCGCCGATGTGCACGCTGCGCAGCGGCCCATTCCAGAGCGGAACGCCTCCATCTGTTCTGATTTGATAAGATATTGCGGCATCAAAAGCGCCGGGGTGCAACCAAGTAAAGTCTCCGGTGGATGCATTGTATGCAAAATTAGATGGTGTCGGAAGCGTAGAGGCCGTTGCCGCTGTGGGCATGAAAGAGAAAATAGAAATCATCAATAATGCACAAAGTAGTAGAGATATAAGCTTTTTGCCTGCCGATTTTTTTGTGGTCATGAAGTACCCCTCCCCAGATCTAAAGCATGTCGCTCAAATCTATTGACACTATACTGGTATAGCGTATATAAAATAACTGGTCATATCTTGTGCGGTCTTTTCCCGCCATGCTGTGTTGAAAAATCTTGAAAGACCAGTGGTATTCCTGCAATTTTTCGCCTTGCCTGACGAAAAAATACCGCGCAATCTATATCCGGTTATTTCGTATACACTATACTAGTGCTTGCGCTTGCAATTGTCAACTTACCGGAGTAAAAAAGCATTGAATTTCGAAAATAAAATGTTAATATAAGGTAGAGGTGGTCGATTTTGTTAACTGTAAAGACGCCGGAGGACGCTTCTGCGACGATCAGAAGTATCTATCAAGATAAAAGAACCGGCATTGTGCGCATTGAGACACAATCTGCTCTGGGGCGGATACTTGGCGCGGATGTGATTGCCGATGAATATGTTCCGGGATTTGATCGTTCCACGGTGGATGGGTATGCGGTGATCGCTTCCGACACTTTTGGATGTTCTGCATCAATACCCGCAGTCCTTGAACTCGAAGGGGAAATCCTGATGGGTGAAGCTGCACATGGAAGCTTAAAGCCTCTGACCTGTATTGCGGTTTCGACCGGCGGTGATCTGCCGGAAGGCGCTGATGCGGTGGTGATGGTAGAGCATGTTGAAGTATATGGGGATGGGCTGATCGGCATCCTGCGTCCGGTTGCGCCCGGGAACAATATCATATTTAAAGGTGATGATGTATCTCCCGGAGACTTGATTTTAAAAGCCGGTACGGTGCTTGATGCATATGATATCGGACTGTTATCGGCGCTGGGCAAGACGGAAGTGTGTGTGATGCACAAGCCGGTGGTTGGGATTATTTCGACCGGAGATGAACTTGTGGATTCAGCGCAGACACCCGGCAGAGGGCAAATCAGAGATGTAAACACACCCATGCTCATGGCTGCCATTTTAAAATGCGGCGCTCAGCCTCGAAATTATGGTATCGTCCGGGATGAAGCGCAAGCGTTGAGTCAGGCGGTGACTTGCGCTGTAACAGAGTGTGATGTGGTGCTCATATCCGGCGGGTCGTCTGCCGGGGTGAGAGATATGACGGCAAAAATTATACAAACGCATGGGACACTGATATTTCACGGTATTGCCATGAAGCCGGGTAAGCCGACTATTTTTGGAAGTATCCATGAGATTCCGGTCTTTGGACTGCCCGGGCATCCTGTGGCGGCATACTTTGTGACCGAGTTGTTTGTTCGGCCGCTCATTGCGGGTCTTATGGGTGCGGATGTGCGGCGGAACACGGCTTTTTTTGCAATCGGTGAGGCGATATCGGCCAACCATGGCAGGGCAGAGTATGTGGCGGTGCGTGTAGGTCAAGCGGGTGTTGCTGTGCCGCTCAAAGGGAAGTCCGGGCTTATTTCGAGTCTTGCTTATTCTGACGGATATATCTGTATACCGCGTGATCGTGAGGGTGTGTCTAAGGGGGCGATGGTAGAGGTGATCTATTGGTAACTTAACCATTGCGAGTTTTCAAATTATGCTGGAATGGAGAGAAGTGCATTGTCATTTAAGTATTTAACAAATATTGCGCTTGAAAAGGCAAAACAGGACTATTTGCAGACGCTCATGCACAATGGCATGGTATATAAATCAGAGGTAATCCCAGTGATAAAAGCCGCCGGGAGAACTACTGCGCAGCCGGTGTATGCGCAAATCTGTGCACCACACTACAATGCAAGTGCCATGGATGGTATTGCTTTAGAGGCCAAGCTTACATTCGGTGCCAGTGAGACCACTCCGGCGTTGTTGGCAGCAGATCAATATCAGCGTCTCAATACCGGTGATCCGCTTCCTGAGGGTTGTGATTGTGTTGTCATGATAGAAGATATTATTGAAACGGACGATGGAAACGGCACGGTCAAGCTCTATGAGGCGGCTGCACCATGGCAGCATATCAGGCAGATCGGTGAGGATATTTGCGCGGGTGAAATCATAGCATTGTCTTATGCTGCGATCACCCCATCGGCGTTGGGGGCCATGATTGCCGGTGGTGTCACCGAGATATCTGTCATCAAACGTCCGGTAGTCGGCATCATTCCGACGGGGGATGAAATTGTGCCGCCGACCTCAAATCCCGGAGCAGGGGATATATTAGAATTTAACTCGTCCATTTTCTCTGCCATGCTGAGCAATTGGGGCGCAGAAACCAAAGTGTATCCCATCGTGCCGGATCAGCTGGAGCAGATCATTGCGACACTGAAGCTGGCGATTTCCGAATGTGACATCGTGATACTCAATGCCGGATCATCCGCAGGGAGCGAAGACTTCGCTGCCGAGGCCATTGCGGCTGTTGGTACGGTGTTGTATCATGGTTTGGCCATAAAACCCGGAAAGCCTGCAATACTCGGTTATTGCGGCGCAAAGCCTGTCTTGGGTGTGCCGGGTTATCCTGTTTCGGGTATCATCGTTATCGAACAGCTCCTGCGCCCGATTGTAGAGTTTCTAAACAAAAGCATCTCTGAGCCTGACAGGTATATGGAGGCAGTGTTGTCAAAGGCGGTCGTCTCGACACTCAAGTATCGGGAATTCGTGCGCGTTCGGATGGGTTATGTCGGATCGCGTCTGATTGCATCGCCGCTCAGTAGAGGCAGCGGTGTGGTGACTTCGTTTATGAAAGCCGATGGTATTGTCGAGGTGCCGCAGGGGGTTGAGGGTTACGAAAGCGGTGTCAATATCAATGTCAGACTCCTGCGCAGTGCGGAAGAACTCAAGCAAAGCTTGGTGGTGATTGGCAGTCATGATCCGCTGCTTGATGAGCTGGCGGAACTTCTGCGTGTGCGGTATGGGGATGTTTCATTGGGTTCGGCGCATGTGGGTAGCATGGGGGGGCTTCTGGCGATTCGCCGTGAAGAGGCGCATGTTGCGGGTACGCATTTGCTCAACACGGAGACAGGGGAGTATAATCGTTCTTTTATACAGAAGCTTCTGCCCAAGAGCGGGGCAAGGCTTGTGCAGTGTGTCAAGCGCACACAGGGCATCATCACACAGAAGGGCAATCCGAAGCGCATTGCGCAGATCGCCGATCTTGCGCAGGGCGGTTTGCGTTATATCAACAGGCAAAAAGGTTCGGGAACGAGAATTCTCATCGATTATCTTTGCAATAAAGACGGTCTCGATACAACGCTTATTTATGGGTATGATAGGGAAGAGTTTACGCATACTTCTGTAGCGGCGCTCATTGCGGCAGGTTCGGCGGATGCGGGGTTGGGTGTGTTTTCGGCGGCGAAGTTGTATGGTCTTGATTTTATTCCGATCTGTCAGGAGCAGTATGATTTGCTCATACCTGAGCATTCATGGGGGCTTCCCATGGTGCAAAAGATGTTGGAGGTGTTAGGGTCAGATGAGTTTTGTGCGCGGATTGATGTGCTGGGGGGGTATGAGTTAGATAGTCCGGGTGTTGTCCGGGAGGTGTTTTAAATATTACCGTAAGGTGTATGATGATGAATGAAAAAAACTTTGATGTATTGGTGATCGGTGGAGGGATTTTGGGGAGTTTTGCGGCCCGAAATCTCATGCGGTATAATTTAAAAGTGGCGCTTTTGGAAAAATGCGAAGATCTCTGCACCGGAATCAGCAAGGCCAACACAGCCATTGTATATAGCGGCTGTGATACCAAGCCCGGTTCGCTCAAGACAGCGCTTTGTGTCAGCGCTTCGCAATCATTTTCGGAGTTGTGCGATGCACTTGGTGTGCGCTATGTGCAATGCGGCTCAATCATGATTTCATTTGGTGCGCGCGGCAATGCAGTGCTTTCTAAGAAATTTGAGCAAGGTATGAAAAATGGTGTCCGAGGCATGAAGATGCTGACGAAAGATGAGGTGCTTGCATTAGAGCCGAATATTTCGTCAAAAGTATGTGCCGGTCTTTTTATCCCTGAGACCGGCACAATGATGCCGTGGGAGCTTTGCTTTGCGGCAGCAGAAAATGCGGTCAAAAATGGTGCGGAGATTTTTCTGAGTACGGAAGTTACCGGAATCGAGCGGGTGCAATCTCAATTTAGGGTCGATACAACGCAAGGTGTTTTTACTGCAAAGGCGATCGTAAATTGTGCGGGGATGTCAGCCGATCGTGTTTTGAATTTAATACATGATCCTGTGGTGAAGATCGTGCCGACCGCAGGGGATTATTTTGTCTTGGATACCAAGGTTCAGGGGCATATAAGGCATGTGATTTTTCATGAGCCTGAGGAGCGGGGGAAGGGACTTACCCTGGTTCCGACAGTGGATGGGAATATTCTTGTCGGGCCGACAGAGCGGGAATTTGTCCCATCCATGTCGGAAATAGCATCTTCGGTCTGCGGATGCGCTTCTGAGGGTGCTAGAGCAGGGCGGGGCTTAATCTATGAAGGATTTGAGACGGCACAAGAGGGGCTTGAGTTGCTGCGGGAGCTTGTAGATGAGGTGATTCCCTCGCTGCCTATGGCGCAGGTCATCAGCTCGTTTGGTGCGATAAGACCCAATCCGCAAGGGCAAGAACAAGACGAAAATGGAGTCTGGGTGGATGATGGTAAGAGCATCGGGGATTTTTGCATTGTCGCATCAGATGATGGGATGGTGATCAGTTTGGTGGGGATTAAGACACCGGGGCTGACTTGCAGCAATGAGCTTGGGTTGTATGTAGCCGAAAAAATAGCGGCGCAGCTTGGTGCTGCGCCGAATATGAGTTTTGATCCGATAAGGCAACCGCCGATCAGAACAGATGCGTTGGATCTGCAAGCGCGGCAGGCGCTTATTGAGCGTCAGCCGGAATATGGTCAAGTGGTCTGTCGTTGCCGAGGGATTACAAAAGGCGAGGTGCTATCAGCGATCAGGCGATCACCGGGTGCAGTTACCTTAGATGGGGTGAAGCGCAGAGCCGGTACAGACAGCGGGCGCTGTCAAGGTGGGTATTGTGCGTCTAAAGTGACCGAGATATTAGCGGAGGAACTCGGCATTCAGATGCAGGATGTGACAAAGCGCGGCGGGAAGTCATGGATTGTGCGAGCTAGACAATAATGTTAAGCTTACGCGCCTGAAATGTAAGCTCATCCCGGAACTGCGGATGGGCGATTGCAATGAGCGCTTTCGCTCTCTGATATACAGACTTGCCGCGCAGTTTGGCAATACCGTATTCGGTGACAATAATGTCTACATCGTTCTTGCTCGTGGTGACAACAGCGCCTGATTTGAGCACCGATGAGATTCTGCTGATCGTGCCTCCCGATGCGGTAGCGGAAAAGGCAATAAAGCTCTTGCCGCCGTGAGACTGCACAGCGCCCCGGACAAAATCAACTTGGCCGCCTGTGCCGGAGACATGGCGAGAACCGATGGATTCTGCACATACTTGCCCCATAAAATCAACCTCAACAGCAGAGTTTATGGACATCATATTGGGATGCTGAGCGATGATTGCCGGGTTGTTTACATAATCAACGGTATGCATTTCAATGCCGGGATTATCGTCAATAAAGTCGTAGAGTTTCTTTGTTCCGAACACAAATGTGGCCACAGAGCGTCCTTCATGGATGGGTTTGAGCGTGTTGTCTGCAGCGCCGCATTCCAGAAGTTCCATCATGCTGTCTGTAAAGAGCTCGGTATGTATGCCCAAATTGCGCTTGCTTTTGAGCAGTTGTCCTACGGTGTCCGGGATGTTGCCGATGCCCAGTTGTATCGTAGCACCATTGGGTATTTCTTCAATGATGTAATTTCCGATGCGTGTACCCACTTCGTCTTCTACTGCCGGTGCGCTGGTGACGAGCGGGATGTGGTTTTCAAACAGTGCGGTGACTTGTGAGATGTGGATAAATGATGTGTATGCCGATCGCGGCATGTTTTTATTGACTTCCAGGAATATGCGCTTTGCTTTGCGTGATTGGGCAAATCCGGTGGCTGCGTTGCAAGTGCTGAAATAGCCATGTTTGTCCATCGGGGAGACGACGGCGCAATATGCGTCAATGTCGATGAAGTCTCTAAATAGGGAGGGTGCGTCTCTGAAGTAGTTGGGCATCACGTCGGCATTTCCGGTGTTGATGGCTTTTCTTCCTTGGGCGCCGGAAAACCATGATACGCCTCTGATTTTGTCAGTCAGTGTGTGGTCGAAGCAGGGCATGGTGTCGATGTCGAGGAAGTTCTGCATGGTGATGTCTTTGATTTCGCTGCGTTGCACGCGCCGGCCTATGGCGTCGTACATGGCAAAGGGGATGGAGATGCCGATGTCAGAGCACATGTTCCAGCCTGATTGTACCATGTTTGCGAGTTGCTCAATTGTTTGTTGTTTTTCTTGATATTGTGGTTCGAATTTGCTCATTAAATGCCGCCCTCTCTGCCGGATTGGTGGTATGTGTTATTTTGACTGATCGAGATGATAATATAACATACTTTTGTGTGAATTTCTACAATTAAAATGATATTTGTGCGCTTGCGTCTGAATCGCTGCGCGAGTATAATGATTGTGTAGCAATCATGTATTATGAAAGCAAAAGGGGTGTTCTTATGAGTGAAGCAAAGAAAATATATATTGCAGATGATGAGACAACGATTCGGTTGGCGATTAAGACTTTTTTAGAAAATGCCGGATATACTGTGGAGGATTTTGAGACCGGGGATTTGCTTCTTGCGGCGTTTAATGAGCAACCGGCTGATTTGGTGATTTTGGATGTGATGATGCCCGGTTCAAATGGATTTGTGGTGTGCAAAGCGTTGCGCAAGGTCAGCCATGTGCCAATCATTATGTTGACTGCGCGAGATAGTGATTTGGACTATGCGACCGGTTTGGACTTAGGGAGCGATGATTATTTGGTCAAGCCTTTTAGTCCTATGGCGCTGACCATGCGGATCAAGGCGATTTTTAGGCGTATAGAGTTTGAGCGTCAGGCTCATGTTGAAAACGGAGCTTCATATGAAAATAAAGAAGACTAAGATACGTACCAAGCTGCTCAAGGCGTTCACGGCGGTGTTGTTCATTTCGTTTTTGTTGACGGCGGTCATTTTTAATGTGGCCATCAGAGTGTCGATGTATGAGGGGACGCAGCAGGTTACAGAGGCATCAGGGTTTATCGGTAGAGCGGGTACGATTTCAATTATCCTGATGGGGATTATGTTTGTGGTCGCAGTGGTTGTCACGTATTTTCTGTCTAATTCCCTCACGCGTCCTATAGAGCAGCTTGGAGCGTTTGCGCTGGATATCGGGCAGGGAAAATTTACGCCCAATGATTTTCGTTTTAGAGAGACGGAGCTGGAGGACTTGAATATGGCACTCAATAAATCTGCAAAGCAGTTGGGTGAGTATGATAGTCAGCAAAAAGCGTTTTTTCAAAATGCGTCCCATGAGTTGCGTACGCCGCTGATGTCGATCAAATGTTATGCGGAGGGTATTTCTTTTGGCATTATGGAGCCGAAAGCGGCCAGTGAGACGATTTTGCAAGAGACAGACAATTTGGCGGATTTGGTGACGGATTTGCTCTGCATTTCTAAGATTGATAATATCACTACAGCGTATACGGTTGCGGAAGCGGATTTGGCGGAGCTGATTCGGGCATCTGCAATGAGGCAAGAGGCTGTGGCAGAGAAGAAGCAGATACGATTTACTTTTGACTTTGAAGAAGCGCCGATTTTGTACGATTGTGTAGGGGAATTGCTTTCGCGGGCGATTGATAATTTGATTTCCAATGCCATCCGTTATGCAGCTTCTGAGATTATTTTATCATGTCATAGGCGACCTGAGCATATTGAGATTTGCATAGCCGATGACGGTGCGGGTATTGAGCCGGACGCGATTGCGCATGTGTTTGAGCGATTTTATAAAGGTAAAGACGGCAATCATGGTATTGGGCTGTCCATTGTCAAGTCCATCGTGGAGCAAAGAGGCGGTCATGTCACCGCAGGCAATAGAGATGAGGGCGGTGCGGTGTTTAAGATCAGTTTGCCGGTATAGGGTGATGGCGCAATCTTGAACCCCATCGCCTGACGATGGCTCTTTTCTTGCGCCCATGCCGGGCGCAAGAAGAACAACCCCGCCCGAGGCCATGTGGCTCTGAGCGGGGTTGTTCTTAAGCTTCGGAAGCTCAGTGTGTATCTCTGGGTTTCCGAAGCGATTGAAAACGAGTGGTTTAGTGTAGCGTGTTTTAAATAACTGGACTTTAATTGTGGTAGATTTTTTCGTCTGGCGAGGAAAAATATTGCAGGAATACCACTGGTCTTTCAAGATATTTTGACGAAGTCAGGCGGAAAAAG
>WQVH01000005.1 GCA_009781695.1 Oscillospiraceae bacterium | reverse complement strand
TTTTTCGTCTGGCAAGGCAAAAAACTGCGGGAATACCACTGGTCTTTCAAGGTTTTTTAACGAAGTCAGACGGAACAAAGATGCCGCAAAATTTGTAAGCTTATTTTGAGAATGGAGTACTAGATACTTGTCATTTTTTACCTAAAGTGATAGTATGGCTTCAATCATTTTTTGATGCTGATCTCAGATCAGGAGGTACATCTATGAGCAAGGTCATTGCGCTTTCAACTCCGACAATGAATGGAACAGAATTACAATACATACATGAGGCTTTTGAGACAAATTGGATTGCACCATTAGGGCCTAATGTCGATGCCTTTGAGCAGGCGCTCGCAACATATATTGGCACAAGTCACGTTGCGGCGCTTTCATCCGGAACGGCTGCGATTCACTTGGCGCTAAGAGCACTTGGGGTCACAGATGGCGATATCGTTTTTTGCTCTGACATGACCTTTGCTGCGACATGTAATCCAATAAAGTATGAACGCGCTGTTCCGGTTTTTATTGATTCCGAATGCAACAGTTGGAATATGTGTCCGGAGTCACTTGAACTTGCTTTTGCTAAATATCCGCAAGTCAAGGCAGTCATTGTTGTCAATCTTTATGGCACACCTGCAAAGCTGGATGAAATCGCCTCAATTTGCCAAAGGCATAACACACCGCTTATTGAAGATGCGGCTGAATCGCTTGGGAGCACTTTAAATGGCGTTCAAACTAGCCGATTCGGAAGGATTGGGATTTTGTCCTTTAATGGCAATAAGATCATCACCACGTCCGGCGGCGGCGCTCTGGTCTGCGATGATGAAAATATCATCACCAAAGTACGATCTTGGTCTAATCAATCACGTGACCCTGCGCGTCACTATCAGCACAGTGAACTTGGGTACAATTATCGTATGTCCAATATTTGTGCCGGTATCGGGCGCGGTCAACTTACTACGCTGGATTTAAGGATAACGCAAAAGACTGATATTTATCGGCGTTATAAAGAGGCTTTTAGTCGGTGCGCATTTATTGCTATGAATCCGATCCCGGATAATTGCGTGGCAAATCATTGGCTTTCGTGTATTACATTATATGATGATTGTCCTGTTTCGGTGATTGAAATAATTGAGCGGCTTGAAAAAGAGCGCATGGAGTGCAGGCCTTTGTGGAAACCTATGAGCTTGCAGCCATATTATGAGGGGTGCGATTTCGTTTCTGTTTCGGAGCGGGCTGTTTCTCATGATTTGTTTTCACGTGGGCTTTGTTTGCCTTCAGATGTGAAGATGACGATGGAGGAGCAGGCGGGGGTTTGCAGACTGATCAGTGCGCAGTTTTAAATGAGGAATGGGTGCGTCGTGTATAGAAGATTTGGAAAGCGATTATTTGATATTCTTTGTAGCTTACTTGGGCTGATTGTTTTATCCCCGGTGTTACTTATCACATCAATCTTTGTCCGAATTAAGTTAGGCACTCCAGTCATATTCATACAGGAGCGACCGGGACGCTATGGAAAAACCTTCCGCATAGGAAAGTTTCGTTCTATGACTGACAAAAGAGATAAACACGGTGAGCTGCTTACAGACAAAGAAAGACTCACGTCATTTGGCAAACTGCTTCGCTCAACAAGTTTGGATGAATTGCCAGAGCTCTGGAATATTCTCAAAGGCGATATGAGTTTCGTGGGTCCCAGACCCTTGCTTGCGCAATATCTGCCACTGTATAACGCTGAGCAGATGAGACGGCATAATGTACGCCCGGGTCTGACGGGATATGCACAGATCAATGGGCGCAATGCAATTTCTTGGCAAGAAAAATTTGCATTTGATTGCTTTTATGTGGATAATCTGAGTTTTTTACTGGACTGCAAGATCTTTTTTTCAACTTTTTCTCTGATGTTTTCTCGTCAGGGTGTCAGTTCAAACACTAGCGAGACCATGGAAATATTTACAGGAAATGACGACTGAACTTACTGCATCTATTTCTGTTTTGAAGATTAGATAGTGTGGTCGAAGCCATCGAATTAAACCGATTAGAGATTGTCATATGGAGGGCACTGAGTATGAACATTAAGAAGCAATATATTATAATGGGCGCCGGTGGACATGGGGCTGTGGTCGCCGATATGCTTTATCAACGTGGATTTGCTGTAAAGGGCTTCTTAGATGACGGCGTTGATGTTGGTGTCGCAGTACTCGGAGCTCAAGTGTTGGGAAAGATAAAGGACTGCACAAATTACCCTGAGTGCATGTTTATCATTGCCATCGGTAATAATGCGACACGAAAGAAGATCGCTGAAACATATCATTTAGAATACGGTTCAGCGATCCATCCATCTGTAATTATCGGCGATGGGGTTAAAGTCGGACGTGGGTCAGTTTTGATGGCCGGGGCAATCATTAATCCCCGCTCCACTATTGGGCTACATAGTATTATAAACACCGGGGCAATCGTTGAGCACGACAACAAGATCGGTGACTTTGTTCACGTTTCGCCTCGCTCCGTCCTCGGTGGCGATGTTTATGTAGGTTATGGTACACATATCGGCATTGGTGCATGCGTGAAAAATGGTATTTCTATTTGTGATGATGTCATCGTTGGTGCCGGTGCTGTAATCGTCAAGGATATTGTTGAGTCCGGTATTTATGCAGGCGTACCGGCAAAAAAGATGGAGTGAAAAGCATCGAAAGAAGCCTCCGGCATCGACTCCCGGCTGTTTACCGTCTAAAAGCCCTCTTGGCGCTATTTTTTTCATAAATAATCCCAAGTCCATGCAAAATCAAGTGCGGATCGTGGGTTATCTCGTGTTTGCAATGTCGGTACACCGGTTCGACAAGGCCTCCGGTCGCTATGACCGTTGCTTGCTTCCCGAGTTCTTCTTCAAAACGTGCGATCATTCCGTCTATCGCTGATGCCGCACCGAAAATAATGCCGCTTTTTATACAGTCTATCGTATTGGACGATATGCTTTTTACCGGCGCTTCTATAGGAATTTCCGGAAGTTGTGAGGTTCCTGCTGCAAGTGCATTCATTGATAAGGTCACTCCGGGCATAATTGCGCCACCAAGGAAGCTGCCTTTTTCATTTAAGACAAACATTTTTGTGGCTGTTCCCAAATCGACTATAATTGCCGGCAGTTTGTACGATGCAAGCGCTCCGACAGCGGTGGCAACCATATCCGCACCCAATTGCGCCGGATCATCAATGAGTATATTGAGCCCAGTCTTTACTCCTGCGCCCACAATAACCGGCTGTGCACCCGCAAGTTTAACAATGGTTTCGCGAAAGGTGTTTGTCAAAGGCGGCACAACCGATGAAATGCTCCCGCCTTCAATGCTTGTTCTTTTTATACCTTGAAACTCCAGCATATTGTTTATCTGGACGGCGTATTCGTCTGCACTTCTGGCGACATTGGTCGAAATTCTAAACACATGCTTTAATTCGCCGTCGGTGATACATCCGACGGCAATATTTGTGTTACCTACATCAAGCGCTAAAATCATCTTGCTTTCAGTCTCCCATCTACTCCTAACTGGATCAGCCTTACAATCGTTGGACTCAGGATGATATTCAGCGCAAATTCAAATACAAAATTGAGTCCTACCATCCCTAAAAATATAAATGCCGTGACATTTTCAAATCCTGCATCTGCGCCCCACTGCCTCATTGTCGGAAGGAAAAATATGTATAGTCCGAGGATAAATATTCCCGTGTTGCCGATTGGACAGATTGCTGCTGCGGCAACAGCGGCTAAAGTTTTATTTGCTTTTTCAAATATCCGGTAAAATAGCCCGGCACCAAGACCGGCAACAATGCCTTTGCCTAGCACAATGATTATTGCACCTACAGGATCAATAGCTAAAAATACTCCGGCATCGCCTGACAGTAGTACCACCAAACCAAAGACCAAGCCCAACCATCCGCCGGATAGCGGACCGGCTAAGGCTGCACCAATTACAATGGGCAATAATACGAGCGACACCGAAAATGGGCCAAATCTAACAAATGCCCCCAGAAACTGTAGTACAACTACAATTGCTGTGAGCAGTGCGAGGAAAGTTAAGCTACGTGCACTCTTCATTTTTATACCTCCGCTGATGCTCTTCTCATCTGCCAAGATGCATCGCAATATTTGACTGACTCTGCCAGCCGAAGATATAATACAATAAAGTGTATCACAAATCAAGATAAAATAATAATATACGCCCGGCCTCTGTCTGTTACAGTCTTTATATCAAAAACTGTTTCAGGCATATTTTGTTCCAAATAGCTAAAAAGCTCATCTTTTTTTGTTTGCGGCTGCAAGATAAGTCTTTTGCCATGGGTTGACCATGAGGTTTCTTTCAGTATTTCGATTATTGTCTCGCCGCCGACCCCTGCGATTACAATGGTATCTATGTCACTTTCATCAATGCCTGTTAGTCCGGGCGCATTGATAAAATCAATTTTTTCCGTTACTTCATATTTTTCGGCCGTTCGAATCGCTGCTGCAAGCGAACCTGCACTGATATCGGATGCGATAATCCGATCAGAAATTCCGGTTTGTGCCAGATATACAGGTAACTTTCCATGGTCTGTACCTATATCAGCAACCTTTGAGCTGCTTTCAATAAAATCGGCTATAGCCTGTAATCTTTTGGGCAGCTTAATCACATGCTTCATTTAACTTCCCCCTGACGACAACAAAGACGAGCCGCATTGCGACTCGTCTGAGCTGATCTTAAGAAAATATTCTTAACTATTCCTGTTCGATAACCGCATTGAGGGTCTCCAGAAAAGCATCAGTTTCGACACCATGAGCCGCACATGCCTGCTCTAACGTCTCGCCGCTTGCCATGGCACAACCAAGGCAGTGCATACCAATCGACTTAAATAACTGTACTGTTTCCGGCGCTTGCTCAAGGATATCTGCGATAATCATGTCTTTAGTGATTTGAGACATTACAAACCTCCGTTTGTTATTGATGATAGCTTATTGATTACTCTCTTGTTTTTGCAAAGCAGTCGCTGCAATATACAGGTCTGTCTGTCTTTGGCTCAAACGGAATCTTCGCTTCGTTGCCGCAATCGGCACACACTGCTGTAAAATACTCCCTCGGACCGCGTGCAGCAGCTTTTCTGTTGTCACGGCAAACTTTGCAGCGCTGTGGTTCATTTTGGAACCCACGCTCAGCATAAAACTCTTGCTCACCGCTTGTGAATGCAAACTCTTCATTGCATTCCTTACATATTAGTGTTTTTTCCTCGTACATTTTGAAACCTCTCTTTTTCGACTAATAATCTACCCTTTCGGGATTTGTATTTGCGTTCAGCTCTCACACTGATTTACGCCCTTGGTTGTGGGTCTTTATTCACCTTCGAATAAAACGCACCGGAGAATATGTGCCGGATAACTTCCGGTCTTTCATTCGGCACTGTTTGCCGATTTGATTGACTTTTCCAGTACCGCAGCACGGCCTTCCTATGACGCAATTATTAAGAAAAGTTTCAAAAAATATTCTCACTAGGCTCAGCGAATATTACACTCGCCCCGCACTGAGTATATTTATCATTGTTAACAAAGTCAAGCATTTTATTGCAAAAAGCTTCGATATTTATACAAAATTTAGTTATTTTACAACATTCCCATCACATTTAAAAAATGATCAGCAATTTCTGTGGCTTGCTGCTCAGTCTTCGCTTCGACCAAAACGCGTATAATCGGCTCTGTGCCAGAAGGGCGAATAAACACACGCCCATTGCCATCCAGAATTTTTTCATACTTTAAGAGCTCAGTTTGAAGTTTCGGATGTGCCATGATCGCATCCCTTTGCTGTGCACCGCCTGTGAGCTTAAAGCTGGGCATCACCTGCGGAAAACGTGGAATATCGGCTACAAGTTCTGATGCCTTTTTTCCGGATTTGGTGAGCGCATTTAAGAACTTCACCGCAGTGAGCTGCCCATCTCCGGTTGTCGCTTCGTCAGAAAAAATCACATGTCCTGATGATTCGCCACCCAAGTTGCATCCTAATTCGAGCATTCGTTCAAGCACATTTCGGTCTCCCACATCCGCTCTATAGAATTTCATACCATTGTCTTTAGCAAAAACTTCCATACCGGCATTGGATACAACGGTTCCTACAAATCCATCGCCCTTGAGTGTTCCCGCTTCTTGCATGTTCTTACTCAGCACACAAAGCATCATGTCTCCGTCAATTGTGTTACCCAATTCATCGACTATCAAGCATCTGTCCGCATCGCCGTCAAAAGCGATTCCCAAGCTAAATCTGCCTGTCTTCATCATATCCTCAAGATATCCGAGATGTGTAGAGCCGCAAGCTTCATTGATATTTATACCGTTGGGTTCATCAAAGCCAATTTCAAACTCCGCACCGATTTGTCTAAAAATAAGTCGGGCGGTTTCTGTTGCCGCACCATTTGCGCAATCAATCGCTATTCTGCCCTTAAATCTTCCGCCCACCGCAGCACTCGCCACGTAATTGACATATTCTTTTGTCCAAAATCCATGGTCTTGACTGATGCATCCAAATTTTCCATTGACAAACTCCGGGATGCCCTCCACATGGTCGACAAGGTGTTCTATTTTTTCTTCCAATGCATCACTGAGCTTGTATCCATTTCCTCCAAAAATTTTTATCCCATTGTGCTCATATGAATTGTGTGATGCCGAAATAACTATACCCATGTCAGCCTGCGTCTTGATGGTCAGATACGCAGCGGCCGGTGTGGGTAGCACGCCCAACAGATTGACATTAGCTCCGGCCGAACAGAGTCCGGCAGACAATGCCGCTTCGAGCATATCACATGAAATGCGTGTATCTTTCGCTATGAGCACTTTGAGCTGCGCTTCATCTTTTTTTTCGATGACCATCGCTGCCGCACGTCCCACTTTAAAGGCAAGTTCCGCATCGAGCACCGCTCCTGCAACACCTCTGATTCCATCGGTTCCAAAATATTTTCCCATGATCCTTCTCCTCCCTTACTTCAAGAGCTGAAATTACATTTCATACTCATAATTTGAGCTGCTCATGCCCCGGATAGAGCAGGCCGATATGCTCATATGCTTTGCTGGTTACACAGCGCCCTCTAGGTGTTCTGGTCAGAAAACCCTGCTGCATCAAGAATGGTTCATATACATCTTCTATCGTAACCGGCTCTTCATTTATGGTTGCTGCTATGGTTTCCAGACCGACTGGCCCCCCATTATAGTTGATGATTATACTCTCAAGCAAGCGCCGGTCAATGGCATCTAATCCTGTCGCATCTATTTCGAGTCTCGTCAAAGCATCATCTGCTGCTTTATAAGTGATTACGCCGTCACCTGTGACTTCTGCAAAGTCTCTGACCCGCCTGAGCAGTCTGTTTGCTATTCTGGGTGTTCCCCTGCTGCGCGATGCGATTTCATGTGCGCCGTCCGGTTCAATGGGAATATCCAAAATCCGTGCCGAACGTTCCACAATGGTCTGCAATTCGTCCGGTGTATACATGTCGAGTTTCAGATCAATGCCGAATCGATCACGTAGCGGAGAGCTGAGTTGTCCGGAACGTGTTGTTGCACCAACCAATGTAAAGTTCTTCAGTTCCAGACAAATTGATGCAGCAGTCGGACCTTGTCCGATGATGATGTCAATTTGCTTGTCTTCCATTGCTGGATAAAGAATCTCTTCGACTGCTCTATTCATTCTATGGATTTCATCAATGAACAGTACATCGTTTTCATTGAGGTTTGTCAGCAGCGCTGCCAGATCTTTTGGTTTTTCAATTGCAGGTCCTGAGGTCTTGCGCAACGCAGTACCCATTTCATTCGCAATGATTGCGGCTAAGGTTGTTTTACCCAATCCGGGCGGTCCATGCAGCAGCACATGATCCAGCGGCTCTTGTCGGCGGCGTGCGCCTTCAAGGAAGATTGCCAAATTTCCTTTTGCTTTTTCTTGGCCTATATATTCAGATAGCGCTTGTGGGCGAAGCTGTCCTTCGCTTGCATCATCAGCGGTAAATTGTGCAGTAAGAAGCACCGCACTATCGTCTTCATAACCATCAAGTTCCGATGCTAAGTCATCGCTAAAATCTATTGCCATTTGGTACTCCATTTCTGAAATGTCCGGCTATTGCTTGTAGTGCGTTTCGCGCTGTATCTGCACTTATTTCATCGAATTTTTTAAAACCACGCGGATGATTTCTTCCACCGTTAATTCATTAATATCCACATTGCGCAGAGCGGCTGAAATTTCACCTTGATTGTAACCCAATACCGCCAGTGCGGCTGCCGCATCACGCCCTTTTGCACCGGGTTGATCTGCTATACCCTGCGGCGGAACATGCCCGGATGACTTGAGCGTCACCGTTTCTTTACTGACTTTGTCTTTTAGTTCCAGAATGATTCTCTGTGCCAGTTTTTTCCCCACGCCGGGCGCAAGTGTCAGTGCACCCTCATCATCGCTTATAATGGCAAGCGCAAGAGACTCAGGTGTAGATGAAGATAAAATGGAAAGCGCTGCTTTAGGCCCAACACCAGATACACTGATGAGTTGTTCAAAGCAACGTTTTTCACTTAAATCATAAAATCCGAATATATCAAATGCATCTTCTTTGATGTTCATATATGTGTAAAGACGGGCTTTCTTCCCGACTTCTAGGTGTGACAAGGTATTCATCGTGGTCATACACGCATAGCCTGCTCCGCCAATGTCAACGACTGCGAGGTTTTTGCTTATGATGGTTACTTCACCGTCCAGATAATAAAACATTGTATTTCCTTTCAAAATCTATCCCCAATATTGGTTCAATTAACCGGAATGTCACGCCACCATCTAAATCGTAGCTTTTGCACTTCCGCTGGTGTTCATCAATGAGCTTACCGTCCGCGCATGGCAAATTGCAATGGCCAGCGCATCTGCCGCATCATCGGGTTTCGGAACTGTGTCCATGTTTAAGAGTCTGCTCACCATGTCCATTACTTGCTTCTTGGTCGCATGACCATAACCCGCAACCGCTTTTTTCACTTGGAGCGGTGTATATTCATACATCGGAATTGCGTGCGCTTCTCCTTCTAGGATTACGGCTGCACGTCCGTGGGCGACTGCTATTGCGGTTTTTAGATTCGTGTTAAAAAACAATTCCTCGACTGCGATCGCATCGGGTCTAAATGTCTTTATCAGCTCAGACATATCGGTCTTGATTTGACTCAGTCGCAGGGCGAGTCTCATACCGGCAGGGGTTGTAATGACGCCGTATCGTATCAGTTTTTGTTTGCCTTCGGCAACTTTAATGATGCCAAATCCGACCGTTGCGACACCCGGATCAATTCCAAGTATTATCAATAGAAAAGGCCTCCTAATACTCAGTTCACTATATATTATACTCGTTTCTCAATATCTTGTAAAGCAAATCGCTTCATTTCAAGACAAGACTAACATGCTTTACTGTAAAAAACTGCGGAGCAGTTTTTTTGCTCCACAGTTTCTTAACATGACAATGACAAGGCATGGTTATGCGTTTGCTTATTTTGCGTACTCTACTGCTTTTGTCTCTCGCAGCAAGTTCACTTTTATCTGTCCCGGATACTCAAGCTCTGCTTCAATCTTCTTGGCAATATCGCGAGCCAGCAAAATCATCTCATCCTCTGTCACTTCATCCGGTTTTACCATGATACGGATCTCACGACCGGCTTGGATTGCATAAGAGCTGTCTACACCCTTGAATGAACAGGTGAGTTCTTCGAGTTTTTCAAGACGTTTGACATAACTTTCTATGTTTTCACGTCTTGCACCCGGCCGTGCCGCTGAAATCGAGTCAGAAGCCTGAACAAGACATGCAACGATCGTGCGCGGTTCAACATCTCCGTGGTGGGCATGAATGGCGTGCAGTATCTCGTCGTTTTCTTTGTACTTTCTGGCCAGATCAACGCCAATGTTTACATGGCTGCCCTCAACTTCATGATCTACTGCCTTTCCTAAGTCGTGCAGTAATCCGGCACGCTTTGCCTGCATGACATCCGCACCCAGTTCGGCTGCTAAGAGTCCGGCAATGTGCGAGACTTCGATCGAGTGGTTGAGTACATTTTGTCCATAACTTGTGCGGTAGCGCATTCTGCCCAGCAGCCTAACAACCTCCGGATGCAGTCCGTGAACGCCTGTCTCAAATGTCGCCCGGTCACCTTCGGCCTTTATGGTTTGATCTACTTCTTTCTTCGCTTTGTCTACCATTTCTTCGATTCTGGCAGGATGAATGCGTCCGTCTAAAATGAGCTTTTCTAAAGCGATACGCGCAATTTCACGGCGAACCGGGTCAAAGCTCGATAGTGTAATCGCTTCCGGAGTATCGTCAATAATAAAGTCTACTCCTGTAAGTGTTTCAATAGCTCTGATATTACGTCCTTCGCGTCCAATAATGCGCCCTTTCATCTCGTCATTGGGCAGGGGAACCACAGAGACGGTCGCCTCGGCGACATGGTCTGCCGCACATCTTTGGATAGCCAGTGATATATGTTCTCTTGCTTTTTGGTCGGCCTCTTCCTTGAAGCGATCTTCTATTTCCTTGATTTTCATCGCCGCTTCGTGTGTTACTTCCGATTCAAGGTTCTTGATCAGATAGCTTTTTGCCTCTTCAACGGTGTATCCGGAAATCCTCTCCAGCATTTCATATTGACTGCGTTTGAGCGCTGCCACGTCTTCATGTGCAGTTTCCAAATCCGCTGTTCTTTTGGCAAGGTTTTCTGATTTCTTTTCGATGAGGTCGGTCTTTTTGTCGAGCATTTCTTCTTTTTGTTGAAGTCTTCGCTCCTGCTTCTGGATTTCTGTACGTCTTTCTTTTACCTCACGCTCGTGCTCACTCCGATTTTTGTGTATCTCTTCCTTTGCTTCGAGCAATGCTTCGAGCTTTTTGTTTTCGGCAGCTTTTATCGAGTCATTAATAATCCGTTTTGCTTTTTCTTCCGCACTTTGTATTGCGCGTTCTGAGACTTTCTTTCTATACGTGTATCCCAAAAATAAGCACAATACTGCGGCGACTATCAACGCAACGATGAATACTATGATTGTTACCAGTGGTGATTCAAACATTGTAGGTTCAAGCACCTCCATTTCTTTCATCTTAAAAATATTGAATAACAAAGTCTTCACCATGTATCCATATGATGAAAGCTTCACATGGCTTTAGTCAAAATTAATGCGTCACTGAGACGTTTTGACGGCTTTTCCAAGCTGTTTGCCACATTTGCTATAAAATTGTGAAAATTACCCCTAATATTTCACTCACATCATCTGCGTTATTTTATAACTCCGCTAATCCCCTGTCAAGAAAAAATACACATTTCACACATTATAATTTATAATTTCGGTTTTATGGGGATTAATTCTTTGATGCATATACGTTTTGCTTGACTTTACACTTGGCATATCTTATTATAATAATCTCAAGTGCACGATCTTGTATCCGGCGTAATATGGAAAGGTGTCCGAGAGGTCGAAGGTGCAACATTGGAAATGTTGTGTGGTGCAAGCCACCCGGGGTTCGAATCCCCGCCTTTCCGCCAAAAACGCAAACGCTCCCTGATTTTTTCGGGGAGACGTTTGTAGTATTTGTTTCCATTTTAAGTAATCCGTGAGCACTTATAGGGTGTTTCAGAAACACCTGCCGCAGTCTGAATTAAATCGCTGAAAGGGAGCGCAGTAATGGCTATTGTTGATGTAATCAAATACAACGGAGGTCCGGATGTTTTTGCATGGAAATATCCGAGTGAATCGCTTGGTACTTGGACACAGCTTATTGTAAATGAATCACAAGAAGCTGTGCTTTTTAAAGGTGGACAAGCGCTTGACATATTTGCGGCAGGGCGGCATACATTGTCAACTGCCAATATACCCATACTCAATAATATCATCAATCTGCCATTCGGTGGCAAGTCACCCTTCAAAGCAGAGGTTTGGTATATAAACAAGGTGCACTCTTTAGACATCAAATGGGGAACACCGACACCGATTCAGCTACAAGACCCCAAATATAATGTCTTTATACCCCTGCGCTCATTTGGTCAATTTGGTATTCAAATAAATGATTCCAAGCAGTTTTTAACCAAACTTGTCGGTACGCTTCCTGTTCTTGATAAAGAAAATATTATCAAATTCTTTAGAGGCTTATACCTTACCAAAGTCAAAGACTCTATTTCGTCTTATTTGATCAACAAAGGCATCAGCGCCCTAGAGATCAATGCTTATTTGGTCGAACTTTCCGAGCATCTGAAAGAGCGTATTGCTCCAACACTGGACGAATACGGCATAAAGCTGCTCAGTTTCTATGTTAAGGACATCAATGTACCGGAAGATGACCCCGCAGTTAAGACGCTCAAAGAGGCTCTGGCTAAAAGAGCGAAAATGGATATTGTTGGATACAGTTATGTACAAGAACGTTCGTTTGATACGCTTGAGGGTGCCGCAACAAATCCCGGCTCTGCCCAATCCGGACTTATGGGTGCCGGTATTGGTTTAGGGATGGGTATGGGCGTTGGCGGTGCAATGGGTGGCCAAATGGGTGGCATCGCACAAAACATCAACGTCACCGAAAAGAAAAAATGTTCTGCCTGTAATGCCGATATGGATGCATCTTCTCGTTTCTGCCCGGCATGCGGCGCTGATTCTCAGCAAACAGCACAGTTTGATGCCACTGCATGCAGCGAGTGCGGCACAGCGTTTTCTAAAAAATATAAATTCTGCCCCGGTTGCAGCAATCCTTACAATCCTTGTCCGTCTTGTGAGGCCGACATGAAGAAAGATGCTACCGTTTGTCTCGTATGTGGTAACGCTTTACCGGCGCCCTGCCCTAAATGCGCTGTCCCGCTTAAAACCGGAAATGCTAAATTTTGCCCGGAATGCGGAGAATCCCTTGCAGAGAAATGCACTGAATGCGGCGTTCAGATAGACAGTAACTCTAAGTTCTGTCCTGAGTGCGGAAATAAATTATAGGAGGCGAAATCATGCGAAGCAAAAGTGGTGTTTTGCCGATAAGTCTTATTGGAATAATTATGGTCGCTCTCACCTTAGTTGCGTTTTTTCTTTTGGATATTGAGAGAATCGCTGTGCACATTTGGGCGCTGGCTTTTCTGCTATTGTCAGAGGTTGTTTTATTCGGAGGACTCATCGGACTTCGGTTTGCAGGCGCAAGTCACAGCAGTGTCTTTCTGAGAGCAGGGGTTTCAACATCGTTAGTTTTGTATTTTGTAGCAACGCTGATCAGCGCACTTTTTGCCGGATTCTTCAGGGATCGGATCAATTCGTTTATACTGATTGAGTTGGCCATTATCGCTTTTTTTGCGATTATTACGATTTCAATTCTTGCATGGTCACGCAGTATTGCACGCCGCAATGAAGCGGATATGGCCAAGATTGGAACCAACGAGCCAAAGCGCGGAGGTTTCTAAGAGGACTTTTCAAAACAAAAGGATAAAAGGAACGGATAACATCGGTTCTCCGTTCCTTTTTATTTGCAAATTTTGTTATACTTGTGGTGTTTTTACTCCCTCAGTCAGCGTTGCTGACAGCTCCCTCGTTAGGGGCGTCAAAGCTGAAAAAGCATCAATTACCTCAGTAGAGGACTCCGGAATTTCTTTTGACTTACGCTGGTAGGTTACGCACACGTTGCGCCATTTCCCAATATAACTGATTGAGTTGACTGGGCAATCTGGTACCAATACCTACAATATCCAAATGATCCCATCTCATCATCACCGGATGAAAATTCCACTCTCCGGGCTGAGGCCGTCCGCAATAAGGTCTTGCCGGATGACCCATGGGATGAAGGCTCGATACCACACTGACCATTCCATCATTTGGCGCCCAATCACCAGTAATCGCCGGTATACTGTGTCTGTCCGTATAACGGATGATAAACCATGATGGCGGCTTAAAGAATGGATTCATTGTGGCTATGGGTCTATGTGTGTTTGTAAAAATCACCCGCTCCGTAGCCTGTGCTGTGTGTGAAAAATAATAAATATCAGGTCTCGTTGCCAGCAATGCTTCATTCGCCGCAATCCCTTTCAGAGATAAGCAGAAAAGCGCAATATCCTCAGAATGCCAGATAGAACTTGAGAAAACACGGCGGACGTATGAGTGAAAATGCTCTCCCCTGTGTCTACTCAGTCCGAAATGATCAAGTTGAAGGTCGTATAAAATACGCTCAGGCGATAGTCCACTCGCCGCAGATAGCATAAAGATGAAATCCCTCGCAAAGTGAATAAAGGCATTGCGATCTTCTGCAAAAGACGCTCCATTATGCGGTGTGCCTACCGATGTAATGCTATGAATAGACTGCTCAGCACCTAAAAATAGCGGAGATATTCCCGATTCCGGATGTCTTTTATAGAATTCCCTTTCCACAGCACATCCGTCAGCAATCAAGTTAGCGAGCGCACGCGCAGTCAATCCTCCCATACTATGCCCAATTAAATGGATTTTATTGTTTTCATCCCAATCCGGAAGTATTCCGGGGAATGTTCTGCCAAATCTTTCATGATTGTGCAGTGTCGAGTGTGCCGCACCATAGTCCACAGTGCCACCCTTTATGAAATAGTAGAGTTCAATGGCTCGATCTCTATTACTCGCCCAACCACTGATATTCGCTTCATAAACCCTAAATCCTCGATTGTTCAAATATCTTGGAATATTCCCAAAACCACCCCAATACCTAAACCCAAGCATCTCGCCGGGACCCCATCCGCCCAGCCCATGCACCAGCACGATAGGGTAGTCATTGCTTTGCTCTTGCGCAGCAGCAGCCGGAGGCAAAGCAGCACCAATTATCCCAAATAACAGTATCACACAGAGTACCTTTGTAAGCAATTTTCTTCGCATTTTTTCTCTCCCTTATAATTTTTCTCCCATGATGAATGTACAACATCGTCAATATAATGTCAATCTTATTTGTTAAAAATTTGTTAATTTTTTATGCCTATTGCGTGAACAAAAATGAGCCGCCCGATGTACTTTCCTACACTACGATAACACCATCATAGATAGGAACTGCACATCGGGCATCCCTTATTTTTGATACAACACTTATATCAGAAAGACTTAGATTTACGATGGAAGACCAAAGGACGGACCTATATACCGAACCAATATACCAGCAACCAAGCCAATGAACGGATTTTTAGTCAGAGCAGTCAAGGCCAAGGCTACAGCCGCCTGCGTCGTATTGCCGACATGAAGTGTTGTAGTAACGCCATCAGCTACTAAGGCTGTGTTGAATGCGTTGACAAGATTTGGACGGAATGTTGAGAAAAAACCAATGATAAATAAGAAGCCTGCAATAGCCTGAACCGGAATATATTTGACCGCTTTCGTCATGAGTCCAAGCAGCAGTAGCAGCGCACAAAGAAGCATCATTACAGCACCTGCAAGAACCGGCCAAGGGGCTGCGGCAGTGGCTGAAATGATTGCACCAACAGGAGCACCACCGAACAGGACACTCGGAATATCTGCCAAACTATTGATGACCGTCAAGTGATCCATATTTTGCGGATTGAGCAATACACCATATTCATCACGTGCACCCATACCGGCTGTGATATTCCCAAATGCGATATTCGTACCGATATTTAGGGATATAAATGCGAGGGCAAAATAAATCGCATACAGATTGAACTTAGGTTTCATTATTTTAAAGTCTGCCCAGTATGCTTTAGTCCAGAACTTTGGATTATCATTTTGACTCATGTCTCCGGTGTAACCATCCGCCTGCGCCATTTTAATGAGATTTATACGGCGGCCTCTTTTTCCTGTTTCGGGATCTTTTTGAAGGAGCGCAAAGTCGAGCGTGGAAAGCGTCACAGAAACAGCTATCACATAGACCAGTTGGTGCGGATTGCCCACAAATAACGCAAATGTACCCAGCGCTGCAACAAAGGCGATGATACTTGTGCGTTTGTCTTGCCTGAGCATGTCAATGCTTATCCCTGCGACCATCAGACCAACACCTGCCATCATGCCATTAACAACGGCCGGACCTGCAAATCCTGCGATCATGGTTACTGCACCTGTAAGTCCCAGCGGCACCATGACAATAACGGCAAGCAGCAATGCAGCGATACGCTCATTCACATTTTTCATAAAATGGGAAACCGTCAAAATAGATGATTGTCCCGATATCGGCGTGATAGAGCCAGTGAGCAAGTTGCCTATTGCACCAACGATAAAGGCAAACGCTGTCGGTTTCATTTTGTATCCTTGCGCCGCTGCCCATGCAAGCATGGTCAGTCCGTTTATTGCAACAAAGATAACCGCTACGATAAACACTCCCAAGTCAGAAATCATTTTAATTTTTCCCCGCTTTCAAAATTAAGTATTCAGCACATGAGTCCTATTTATGCGCTCAACTTCGACAAGATATAACAAAAACATGTACTCTGTCAAGCAGAAAAACCCAAGTAAACATTGACAGTTTCATCCCTACTCTGTTAAAATAAATTGTAATAAGGTTTTGTTTGAACAATCCTCGCAACAGTCTTTACGAGTCTTTTCCGCTCTGCATCGTTAAATTTTCTTGAACAACCAATGGTATTCCTGCAAAAATTTGCCTCGCATGACGAAAACATCCATCGAAAAGCCAATCTTGCCGATTTTTCACACAAGGCCTTATTGTATTTTAGAATTATGGAGTTGATTGATATGCCAAAATTATTTTATCAAGGACACGGAAGTTTCAGACTGACATCCAACGATGGAGTAGTCGTGTATGTTGACCCATTCATCGGGGAAGGCTATGATTCACCTGCCGACATCATACTGGTATCCCATCAACACGAGGATCATAATCAGACTAATCTTTGCGCTAAAAAAACGCAGTGCACTATCATCTCTAATGTAGAGGCACTTGCAGGCGGTAAGCACAACACCTTTAACCTGCATGGCATCGAAGTTGAAGCTGTAGAAGCCGGTTACAATCAAGGACACACACCTCAAGATAGTGTGGGGTTTATTGTAACTATGGACGGGGTTAAGATGTACTTTAGCTGCGACACATCTACAACTCCGCAGATGAAAGACTTCGCCACCAAAAAGCTGGATTATGCGTTTTTATGCGCTGACGGTTTTTATAACATGGGGCTTGAAGAGGCTGCCGAATGCGCCAAGCTAATCGGCGCAAAGCATAATGTGCCTGTCCATCTTAAGCCCGGGGAGCTTTTTGACCGAGCACTTGCAGAGCAATTTAATGCGCCGAATCGCCTCATCATCGAACCCGGCAAGGATATTGAGCTTGCATAATCAAGAAGCACTTAAGCAGTTATTGTTTGCAAATCGCACCGCAGGAGTCATCCCTGCAGTGCGTTTTGCCGATTGAGGGCCAATAACTAACGTTAGTTAACACTATTTGGCGAGGACAACTTAATGGAAGGTATCTGGGGAGACATTATAACTGAATCTTTACCGGACGGCGGTCAGAGAGATCTGTCTTGGATGGTTCATTTTTGGGAATCATTCACGGACTGTGTCATAGAGCTTGATGCGCAGCATTGCATTACGAACATACGCCGCAAGGTCGGTAGTAGCTTTGTATTGACCGATATCGTAGGTAAGCCCTTACCGGACATCGCCGCACATAATGACCGCGCATTTGTCACCGAAAGGCTCGAAAGTCTCAAATCAGGCCAAGTGCAATATCTGCGTTTTCAATTTTTGTCCATCATCGGCAAATATTATCGGTGGACGCTCATTCCCCACATCGAAAATGACAACTATAACGGATGCCACGGTGTCTGTGTTGACACCACTGAGCAAACAATTAAGGAAATCACATTGAACTGGCAACGTTCTGTCATCGAGGAAGGCAGTGACTTCGTAAGGATTTTCGACCTCGACGACAATATACTTTACTCAAACCCCGGCGTTTACAAGATGACAGGATACGATCCGTCAGCCCCCTCCCCACCCTCTGAGCAAATATATACACCTGAGCATTATGCCATAGTCCATGGAGAGGCATTAAGCGCTGTTGCCGAAAAAGGTATTTGGGTCGGCAGAGGCGAACTCATCTGCGCAGATGGCTCACTTTTACCGATAGAGCATACGATTTTTAATATCAAAGATGAAAAAGGCGAAGTCATTCTGCTGGCATCGGTTATCAGGGATATCACCGTCTTTTTAGCGCATGAAGAAGAACTCGAAGCAGCGCGTCAAGCTGCCGAAGCTGCAAGTGTCGCAAAAAGTGAATTTTTATCTCGCATGAGCCATGAAATACGCACACCAATGAATGCGATCATCGGCATGATAAACATTGGCGTAAGCGCAAGCGACACCGACAAGAAAGACTACTGCTTTACCAGAGCGGACAGTGCAGCAAAACACCTGCTCAGTCTGTTAAATGACATTCTTGATATGTCCAAGATTGAAGCGGACAAACTTGAACTCTCGTCTAAGGTTTTTGATTTTGAAAAAGCATTGAAAAATATTACCAACATCGCCAATGTCCGCGCAGAGGAAAAGCAGCAGAATTTCGTTGTCAATGTCGGCTTTGATGTTCCTGTATATATTCTCGGCGATGAGATGAGGCTATCACAAGTTTTGACCAATTTATTAACCAATGCCATCAAGTTCACGCCGGAAAAAGGCTCCATCACACTCAGCGTAAGCACCATAGAAGAAGTCGGTGATGATATTGTCCTGAAATTCGAAGTTGCAGACACCGGTATCGGTATCTCTAAAGAACATCAGGAGCGTCTGTTCCAATCTTTCAGTCAAGCCAATGCAATGATTTCTCAGCAGTATGGCGGCACCGGGCTTGGCCTTGCCATTTCAAAAAAACTCGTAGAATTAATGGGCGGCAAGATATGGGCAGAATCTGAGCTTGGCAAAGGCTCAAAATTCATTTTTACACTACGCACCACACGTGTAAAGAGAAAATCGCGCACTAAGATGTATGAAAAACTAAACCTACGCAAGATGCGCATACTCACCGTAGACCATACGCAAGAGACCAGAGATTATTTCATAAGCACCATGACCGCCCTCAAACTGCGTTGTGACGTGGCTGCCGATGGAGAGCAAGCGCTCAAAATGATTTTAGATGCAAAAGACGATCCATACAGTTTGTTCTTCGTGAACTGGAAAATACCTAAAATGGATGGCATTGAGTTGACAAAGAAAATCAAGGATATCAGTAATGGCTCTGTAATCATTATGATTTCAGCAAACGACTGGGGCAATCTGAAAAAAGATGCGCTCGAATCAGGCGCAAGTCATTTTATTTCAAAACCTCTATTTCCATCAACAATAGTCAACTCTATAAATATGTGTATGGGTGGTGAGCTTAGAGATAGTGCTGAGGATCTGGAAGATGATTGTCAGAAGCATTATGATTTCGAGGGCTATACCGTACTCATCGCAGAAGATGTAGATATAAACTGCGAGGTTTTAGTCGCTGTTCTGGAGGAAACGGGTATCGCTATGGACTTTGCAGAAAATGGCAAAATCGCACTCACTATGTTTTGTAAGCATCCGGAAAAATATGATTTGATTCTCATGGATGTCAATATGCCTGAGATGGACGGCTATGAGGCCACACAACATATACGTGCTCTGAGTTTTGAAAAAGCAAAATCCATCCCCATTATTGCAATGACTGCAAATGTCTTCAAAGAGGATGTTGAGCGGTGTTTGGCCGCAGGCATGAATGCGCATACGGGCAAACCTATTGATGCAGAAGAACTTTTTGAGAAATTCAGTCGGTTTTTAGCTTCGGACGATGATCGATAAATATAGGCAATGTCATTACGTTAAGACCAATTCCCCGGCAAATCACGCATAATTTTCACAGATTTGGTAATTTGGAGAGGGGCTGTTTATTATGTTAATGAAGACTATCAGGAAGCCAATTGCAATCATGCTTGTTATCGCACTTATTATCTCTATGTCCGTGTTTATACTCGGTATGACTCCGGACAATGGTCCGCAAGTCCACGAGGGACGCGCACGCGCTTCTATCGTGGCACCTTTTAATGAGTACGTGCCGGGGGCGGAGCGCGAAATTGACTCAGATGTCAATACCGCTTATGAGGAAGGCGATCGTGCAGACCTCTATGAGACCGAAGACCCTCCGGAGAAAGATGAACTTTATGCGGACGGCAATTACAGCGATAGCGCAGACAATGGGTATGATTCCATTGAAAGCAGTGTGCCTGATGAGCATAATAAACCCGATGAAAGCGATGAGCTTGACGAAGGTGACGCGCTTAACGAAATTAATTCGCCCGACGAGCATGATACGTCTGGTGAGCGCTGCGAGCCTGATGAGCGCTATGACGCTCATGAAAACAATGAACCCGACGAGAACTACACGCCTGACGAAAGCGATGAATCTGATCAAATCAATGCACCGAACGAAGAAGATGAATTTGATGAGACTGATACATCCAACGAAAGCAACGAACCTGACGAAAGCGAAGCGCCCAACGAGAACGATACACCCACCGAACCCGAAGATTCTCGCGAGAGTGATACGCCCGATGCTCCCGAAGACTCCACCCTGCTTGACGCTCCTGCTGAATCCTATAGTTATACTCCGGAAGAATACAATGTAAGTGTTCTGGGTGTGTCCACGACAATCGCCAATCTCAGCACACCACTTCCTGTTGAGATAGACGATTGGACTGACTCCGGTCATGAGGAAGGCTCGGTAGACGAAAGCGATATTCCTGAACTTACAGATGATGATTTCTATTATGGCGGCGCTCCATATGCGTATGACTTGTGGAACTTAAACGATTTTGTCACAGGTGTCACAGTCACTGATTTATTAGGAAATCCCATTACATCACCTGAGTCTGAGGACTCGAATATGCTCGATTTAGACATTTTTAATCAGTTTTACAGATTTTCTATCGCATTTTCCGAGCCATTTGATGGCGCACAGTTTGCATATAATGAAGAAACAAATGCCTTACATTATCAGCTGCCATTCGGCTTGGGCATTCAAGCACCCATTTACGAATCCCCCATCAGGACTGATTTAGGGGCAATTGTCGGGTGGTATTCACTAGACACAAGCGGACTCGTTCAGATTTGGTTTGACGATGTCACAACCAGCGGACAGGACACTCTTTCCGGCAGAAACTTCATCGATCATTATCTCGATGTTGAGATTGTCCTCACTATTGATGCGTTGCTCTTAGAAGATAGCTACGGCGTTTTGTATTTTGGAAATGGTGTATTATTCACTTTCCCACAATCGGATCAAGCCATGGGTATGTTCTCGCCGATGTTAATGGCTGCGAGTTCTGTTGTATATTCATCAGACCTCACAGATTTTGTTGACACAGTCGTCATCACTGACTCCACCGGCGCTGTGCTCGCCCCGGGCGCAAATCCCGTTGTTGGCGAAACCTATACTTTTACCATCAATTTCTCTGAAAAGCCGGAGTTACAGCTCGAATATAATTCAGCCGGGATGCTTACGTACACACTTCCCGTACCTCCGCTTATTATCGCAAATGACGTTTCTACCCAACCCAATCAACCCATTCGTATCGCAAATGGTAACATTGTCGGTTGGTACTCCATTGACGCTTCCGGCAATGTACTTGTCGTATTTGACAATGTCAATCAAAACGGCGATCCGAGTGACAGTAACTTCATCGACCTGACCAATGTCACTTTAACTTTGGAACTTTATGCCCAGTTTACCCAGTGGGACGGCGGCGGTATTGATTTCGGCGGTGGAATTAATGTCACATTCCCACCTACAGTGTTTCCGCCTCCGGGAATTGATGTGCATAAACAGTCCAGATACGATCCGGCTACCGAACATATTTACTACATGATCCGGATTACCGCCACGGGAAATCCAGATGGCCCGACGGTGACCAACATAGTGCTCACTGATGCGCCAACCATAAACGGCGCGGGCTTTTTCAACCCAAGCGCTGCACCGGCAAATGCGTTTTCAGCCTTTACATATGAAGTGGAGCGCATCAATCTACGTAATACAATTATCGCCCCTGGAACACTGACGCCTTTACCTGTCACATGGATCGAAAGTCCGGCGTTTTTCTCGACAACAACGTTAGACACATTGGTTCTTTATCCGGGCGACTACATCGTAGTAAGATATAATCTGAGTATTCAGGAATTGATCGCCAACAACCCCGGTCTCGTGCCTAACGCATTAAATTATGGTTTTAGTGTGGGCAACTCGGTCAGCGTAAACTCATCTGCGGGAATTGGCACGGACAATGTTACCGATTATGTGCAAAAACAGTTTTACATTCGGAAAAATGGCGTATTTACTCAAAATGGAACTGATTACTTTATAAACTGGCATGTTGAGGTCGGCGATGGTGTTTCACCGGCACTAAACGATGGAACAATAATTGAGACACTGGGAACCGGACTGGTGTTACCAAGTACCGATAATATTGAATTTACATTTTACATCGGAAGCGGTGCAAGTCTCACCAGAGCGGTCTTAACCGCATCTCAGCTCATTGGCGTAGCCGCCGGCCCGGGATCATCGTCACCAACAACGATGATTTACACCGAAAATAGCCTCCGTGATCAGTTTACGTTGCTTATACCTACAGGACTGGATATTCCCAACGCACGCTTTGTTGATGCCAGCGGAAATGATATCGGAGTCGGTATTGCACAATTCGGCAATGTTTACCGAGTGAACATTGACTTTACGACTGATATTGGCATCCCGCCCCCACTTCCCGGTATGCCACCCATTAACTTCGAAAACACAGTAGGATATATCCCACCGGGTGGTGGCGGCGGCCCATTCACCGGCGGTGCCGTAGTGCCCATCCGACCACCAACGACAGGTCTTATCAGCAAGACAACCTCCGGCATATGTGGAACGCCAACTTCCGGTTATTATGTTGATTATACGATATCACTGAGCATACCTGCCGGGCTTCTGGGTGAGCCGATCTGGCTTTTTGATAGCTTAGCTTATTATGGAAATGGGGCAAGCGTGCCCAATGTACCGCAAAACCTGCTGGTCTCCGCCGTATGGCATAGCACCACTACACCTGTATTTCCCCCGCTCATATATACCAGTCCGATACCGCAGGGCACCAATGGCTGGAAGATTTTCTTCGGCACCGGGGTTGACCCCGCCCAAGGCGGATTTCCAAGTTGGCAATTTAATCAAGCGGTTGATGTCGTCATAACCTATCGCATAAATCTGGACGTTAATACAGTCAGCTTGCTTCAAAGTGCACTTGGAGGTCGTCTGCAAAATTCATCATACTTGATCAACAGTCCTTCAACCACACCTGTGCTCAGCGGTTCGGGAACTAATTCTTTGGCCGGTGTGAGCACCAACGACTACTGGCCCATCAACAAAAAGGCTATAGCCACCGACAACCCCGGATTGTTTAATTACGTTGTGACCATCACCGGAGGCTATTCCAGCAGAACAGACCCATTATTCAGGCCGGATTCCAGTCCGACATTTACGGATGTTTTTGATGCAAATCTGCAATATGTACCGGGAAGTTTCTACATCAGAAACACAACAACCGGACAGATATTTGCCCCACCAATCGACCTTACCCCAATCACATCTCCAACCCCCGGATATAATCAGTTCACAGTAAATCTAACAGACCTTCAACAATTTAACGCACCGCCCGGACAAGGTGGCGTCTCCATAAATACAAATCCGGGTAATTGGTTTGCTGTCAAAAATAGTTTTGAGGTGCATTATTCATTGTTGCATCCACACACAGATGCGGCAATACCTCAGATGAGAAACACCGCATCCATCAATGTCAATGCCGCATCACCTGGAAATTGTGTCTTTGAGAGCTCAACAGTGGTCAACTATGTTCCTGTACCGGTTAACAAGACCATGAACCTCGATGGAAGTGATCTGATTAATGTCCAAATCATCATAAACCCTGACGGTGGAACAGACTTTAAAATTGATCCGAGCGCATTGACCCCGGGTCCTAGTCAGATTACCGCCGTGGACGCCCTGACTAACTTGCAAGTGTATACAGATACAATAAGAATCTTTACCCAAACTTTAGTTGATGGTATTTGGGATGGGTCGTGGATACAAGTAAGCTACACACTCAATTCCGGGCAACTATGGAGTGTTAATATTGACAGCCCATCTGTGATTAACTTCGAAATCCCCAATAGGCAGCCTGTACGAATCACATATGATGCCCTGGTGGTCTTCCCCGATGGTGCAACATCAGGTGATGTAAATAACACGATTGATATTTTCGGCACAATTAGTGGAGATGGCGAAGATGGATATACCGTTGGAAGCTCTGATGCAGGAGCTGGCGGCAGCAGACAAAATGTAACGATATTCAAGCAAGATGCGGTGAATAATCTCAATATTCATGGCGCTACGTTTGATTTGCTTGGAGTCAATCTGGCAAATGGTAATCCTGTTGGCGGCGCACCGGTGGACAACACAATTAGTAACATTACCGGTATGAACTTCGGCACCATGCTCAGCGTTTCAACTGACTTTAACGGAAATGCTGTACTGAGCAGTCCTTGGATGGTTGCAACATATGATTTTCTCTTCTTGCTCAATGAAACAACCAATCCTGCGGGCTACTTTGATGTATTTCCACCGGATTCGTTTACATTCTTCACCATTAATCCCAGGATTACTCAAGCCACTCTGGATGCGCTTCAAGTTCAGCTCAGCAATGCAATAAACACTGCGCTTGGAACAAGTGTCTCCGTCACCATAAATCGTATATCTGACTTCATCCGTATTACAAACGAGCCTGTTCCCGGCCTGCCATATTCGCTGAGACTCATCAAAAATTTCCCCGGACTTACCGATGAGCAGGTGCTTGCCAACTTGCAAAACTTTCAACTCATTATGACCGATGCGATTGGCGTGGTGCACACATTCGGTATTAATGACATACTGGCAGGCATCGTTTTAGAAGATATACCCAGTGGGTTTTACTTCTTCGAAGAGCGCAATTATAACGTTCCTGGCTATGTGATGACCGCGCAGCCGGCTATGCCGTTTAGACAGTTTATCGCACCAAGGGATGATCGAGAAATCCGACTTGTAATCAACAATATTTATGTGCCTTTACCACAGATTACAATCAACAAGACCTTCCATCCTCCGCAGCTTGCGCCGATTGTCTCTGAGATTTCGTTCCTTATTGTTGGTACAGATGATAATGGAAATGTGATTTACAATAATACTGTATTCTTCCCGAGAGACTTTACTAATGGCAGCATAACCCTCTCTCAATTACCGCCGGGCAACTATGTGATCACGGAAAAAGGTGGATATGTCGCCGGGTATATCTCCGCAGGCTCAATGCCCATGGTATTCAGGCTCATCTTGGGTGATGATGTGGTATTTGATGTACGCAACACATATGTACCCGAACCGCCTCCGGCTAATCCGAGCTTCCGAGTTCGCAAGGTGTTTCACGGCCTTTCTCCGGATCAGTATCCGGAGGACTTCCGAATTCAAATCACATGGCCGCCTGACTCAGATAACCCGATGGGTATGGTTACTTACCACGAGCTTGATTCCAATAACCAAGTTTTGCTCGAAAATGTACCGCCTGGACTTTACTTTATAAATGAAATCGGCTATGAGGTCGCCGGATTCAATGTGGTCACAAATCCCGTGCTGCCGATACGCATGTATGTGCTTCCTTTCAACGAGGTTGAAGGCACTCCGGTGATACAGTTGGCTGTAATCAACAATATTTACTCAGTCAGACCGCCGGAGCCACCACCGGTTGATACCGATCCTCCCGATGATCCGCCACCAACTTGGCCGCTGATACCACCGGGACCACCGCCACCGGATTGGCCACCGCCACCGCAATGGCCGCCGGATATAACGCCTCCGGGCGACCCTGATGATCCTCGCGACCCGGATGATCCGAATGATCCGGATGACCCCAATGATCCGAATCGTCCATCAGGAGATGCACCACCCGAAACCGGTCCGGATGGCAGTCACGACTCACCGCAGACCGGAGATAACAGAAGCATCGGTCTGTATCTGGCGCTCTTGCTTGCAGGTCTGGGCACTGCGGGAATCGGTGTAATTAAGCTGAAAAAGCGCAAAGAATAACATATCTAACCGCTCATCAACAATCTAATCTACAGCGGCTGGTGCGAATGCACCAGCCGCTGTAGTTCGGGGCTATTGCATGTTCTCAGTGCAACAGCCCCATTTATTATTTAACTATCTTTTATCTGTTTGGTTTGATCGCCTATGCTCCGAGTTTAGTACATACCACCCATGTCAGGTGCTGCGGGCATCGGTGCCGGAGGCTCCGGAATATCAGCCACAAGTGACTCAGTGGTCAGCACCATAGCTGCTACAGATGCAGCATTTTCAAGTGCACTGCGGCAAACTTTGGTCGGATCAACAATACCGGCCTTAATCATATCACCATACTCTTGACTTGCTGCATCATAACCAAATGCCGGATCAGTTGCAGACCTGACTTTATCCAACACAACCGCACCTTCAAGACCTGCATTCATTGCAATCTGCATCACCGGTGCTTCAAGCGCCTTGGAAATGAGCTGCATACCGGTCTTTTCATCTCCGGACGCACCATCCAGCAGCTTCTCAACAGCTTTGGATGCAACAACGTAGATTGTGCCGCCGCCTGCAACGATACCTTCTTCAACTGCCGCACGAGTCGCATTGAGCGCATCTTCCATGCGGAGCTTCTTTTCTTTCATTTCTGTCTCTGTCGCCGCACCGACTTTGATGACCGCTACGCCGCCGGAAAGCTTTGCCAGACGCTCTTGGAGCTTTTCTTTATCGTAATCAGATGTGGTAATTTCGATTTCGCTTGTAATTTGATTGACACGGGTTTTGATTTCTTCGGGTTTACCTGCGCCCTCAACAATGATGGTGTTGTCTTTATTTGATTTGACTTGTCTTGCTTGACCGAGCATTTCAATGGTCGTATCTTTAAGTTCCATGCCCAGTTCACTGGAGATCACTTCGCCGCCTGTGAGCGCTGCGATGTCTCTGAGCATTTCTTTGCGTCTGTCACCGAAACCGGGCGCTTTAACACAAAGGCAAACGAATGTACCGCGGATTTTATTGAGAATGATGGTTGCAAGCGCTTCGCCTTCAACATCTTCTGCAATAATTACAAGTCTCTTGCCGCCTTGAACTACTTGCTCAAGTACCGGCAGAATTTCTTGGATGTTCGAAATTTTCTTGTCTGTGATCAGGATGTACGGATCTTCCATCACTGCTTCCATTTTTTCAGCATCGGAAATCATGTAAGGCGTGATGTAACCACGGTCAAATTGCATACCTTCGACCACTTCCGAATAGGTCTCGGCGGTCTTAGACTCTTCAACTGTGATTACGCCGTTTTGTGAAACTTTTTCCATAGCCTCGGCAATCAGCTTGCCTATGGTCTCATCACCTGAGGAGACCGCACCAACGCGGGCGATATCCGCCGTGCCGGAAACAGGGTTTGAATTGGCTTTGATTGCTTCAACTGATGCAGCAACTGCTTTTTCAATACCTCTTCTCATGACCATGGGATTTGCACCGGCTGCTACATTTTTGATACCTTCGCGAATCATCGCTTGAGCAAGCACGGTAGCCGTTGTTGTGCCGTCACCGGCGACATCGTTTGTTTTAGAAGCAACTTCTTTAACCAGTTGTGCACCCATATCTTCAAAAGGATCTTTGAGTTCGATTTCTTTGGCGATAGTCACACCATCATTGGTGATCAGCGGTGAGCCATATTTTTTGTCTAAAACGACATTTCTGCCTTTAGGGCCAATCGTCAGTCTTACAGTATCAGCAAGTTGGTTAACACCCTTTTCTAAAGCTCTACGGGCTTCTTCTCCATAAATTATCTGCTTTGCCATTATATAAATTCCTCCATTATAAATGTTTTTGCCTAAAGTAAAATTGTGAGCGGTAACTTCATTGCGCAAGGCGCAGATGAAGCGCTTTGATGATTTCCGTTGACGCCCGAATCTAAAATCAGACGCATAAAATCACTGTCTTATTTTACTACTGCAAGAATATCGCTCTGACGTACTATTGTAAACTCTTCCCCATCAATTTTGACTTCGGTACCGCTGTATTTGCCGGTGATGATGCGGTCGCCCTTTTTTACAACCATCACCACTTCGTTGCCGTCAACAACCCCGCCGGGCCCTACTTCTACAACCTCAAATATCTGCGGCTTTTCCTGCGCAGCGCTGGTGAGAATGATACCGGCTTTTGTGGTTTCTTCTGCCTCGACCTGCTTGATAATCACACGGTCTGCCAATGGCTTTAATGTCATATTAAAATCCTCCTTATAATAGTTACAACTACAAATAAAAAATTTTTCCACATTAGCACTCAGCTCTAGAGAGTGCTAATGCAGTTCATATCATAATCGAACTTCTACTTTTTCGCAACACGGAAATATGCCAAAATTGTTATATTATTGCCTATTTTCGCATGTCATCGCCACTTTTCTCTATTTTTCTCCATGATTCTCCATTTTTCATAAGTTTTACATCGTTTCACACAAGTGTTTACTGAATGTTTTTATTTATAATCCCTCAGGCAGAATAAAATTGATTCCTTGCGGCACTATGTTAAAGCTGATCTTGTTTTCATGGATTGCCTCTCCGTCAATGTTGACGACAAATTCTATATCACTTTCGATCTCCATGGAGCTCCCTTTGATGTGCGTGATGAGTTCGGGAAGTTCCTTGTATTTACCGTTTGCATATTTTTTAACTATTTTCGCCAGTTTAAAACGAGAGACCGATTTGACTATGAGAAATTCAAGATAACCATCATCAATAACCGCTTCCGGAACAGGGTTGAATCCACCGCCATAAAAACAACCGTTACAGGCACAGATCAGAGTAACGGTTGTTTCTTCCATCTTGCCCCCAGCGGTAACTTTGAACTTATGAGAGACACCTTTAATCACATTGGCAATCAGCGCCACAACATACCCGGTTGCCCCTCCAATTATGGGGATGCGGCTGTATTTGTGTACATCCTTGCTGACACGGGCATCTATTCCGACCGAGCAGATGTTGATACCATACTTCCCATTACAGTCTATGAGATCAATGGGCTTGACCATACCGGCACTCAATGCGCTCAAATCACGAAATTTGTCTGCATTTTCTTCACCGAACGACTTAATGAAGTCATTTCCTGTGCCAATTGCATACTGAGTCACAGCAATGTGTTTGTGCAGCGCCGCACCATTTACACATTCATTGAGTGTACCATCGCCGCCACAGGCATATACATAAAGCATCTCTTCCGTCTGAGCATATTGTGCAATCTTACGTGTTGCATCCAAAGGCGCTTTGGTTACATATATCTCACTCGGGGCGTCCAGTGATTGGGCAAATGCTTCAATTTCGTGCCGCACTGCTTCTTGGTCGTTTTTCTTGCCCCCTGCAACAGGATTTATTATGAATAGGTGTTTCAACACAATCTCCCTTTTTGTTTCGTTGCCGGCCACAGTGCATTAGTAATACATAAATAAATCACACTTGATCATTCCATTGTACAGCTTGCGCTTTTTGACCGCCTTTTTGCCGAAGGTGCGTTCAAACTCTGTGTGTGATGATAAAATATACATTTTCCAGTCGCTGAGCTTCTTCGTTGCCGCGCCAAAGCGCCGATAAATGTCTTCAGCTTCTTTTTGCAGCATGACCCGCTCACCATAAGGCGGGTTGGTCATAATAATACCCCCCGCCTTACTGCGTCTAAATTCAGCGGCTTCTGCCACTTCGAACCGCACAAATTCCGAAACACCCGCACGCTTTGCATTTTGAGCGGCGGTTTCAATGCTTTTGGGGTCGATATCACCGCCCCAAATATCATATGCGCCTGAATACTCCCGAGATATTGCTTCTGCTTTAGCTTCATCCCATATTTGGGAATTCAGCCAAGCCCAGTGCTCCGCCGCAAAGGCACGGTTCAGTCCGGGCGCTCTATTGCGTGCGGCAAGTGCCGCTTCTATGGCGATTGTTCCCGAACCGCAAAATGGGTCACACACCGGCTCACGCCCTTTATAACGCGAGAGCTTTACAATCGCCGCAGCCAACGTCTCTCTCAGCGGCGCTGCATTGCCCGCAGATCGGTATCCTCTTTTGTGGAGTCCTACTCCCGATGTATCTAAGTAGAGTGTCGCAATATCATTCATAATGGCAAACTGAATTTGATATTTCGCACCGGTTTCTTTGAGCCACTCCACCTTATATTTTGATTTCAGCCGCTCCGCAACCGCTTTTTTGATGATCCGCTGACAGTCTGGAATGGAGTGGAGGTTTGATCCCAAAGCGTGTCCTTTTACAGGAAACTCACCATCGGTGGGGATAAATCTTTCCCAAGGCATCGCCTTGGCCCCCTCAAACAGCATGTCAAAATTGTCGGCCTTTACTTCATCAACAACCAGCAGCACCCGCTCCCCTGTTCTTAAGTTTATATTCGCCTTAGGTATATCTGCTTCTGATCCGGAAAATAAGACGCGCCCATTTTCGGCTTGTACCGCTTTCATGTCGAGGCGCTTGAGTTCATCCGCACACAAACCTTCCAAGCCAAATAGGCATGGGATTGAAAATTTTAATTCCATAGCTACTCTAGTGCTCCTAACGATTTTTTAATTCCTCTACCATCTTGGCTATTTCGGGCTTTGCTTCTTCCATCTGCTCATCCCAGTCTCCATCATAGTAATATGCAAGTGCTCCTCCGGACTTAATCCGCTTGATATAGCCGTCAAACATATCATAATCACGCTCATAAACATGGAAACTGTGTGCACGATGTGTATAAGTACCTATGGGCATATCCAGCGTCTCTGCGATGCGCTTTTGGAGCATCACCAGTGCGTAAGCATTCATAAATGTCGCTTTGGTTGCATCATTTGAGCGAAAGACGACTTTGAGATGCAGTGCACCTGCGCGAATCATAAATTGAAGTATCTGCAAGCATGCCGGTGATTCTGTCTCCATATCCGCTTCATTGCGCACGACAATCACAGCACGCCTAGAGTCAGGATTGCGCTTTAGCTCTTCGATAATCCATGGTATTTGCTTTTCCATACGTTGATGGTATGTATATTCCCAATTTCCCCGCGCAACCTCAAAGTCCAATATTCCGTCAAGCATTTCTTGCCTGTATTGTTCCAGTGAGCGTGGGTCTCCGATAAAGAGCTTGCTGATCATGGGTTCTTCCAGTGGCTTTTCAACAACAAAGGTCACTGAGGCTTCTTTTTGATTGGTGTTGTAATCAGAGCATGGCAGTTCTTCATTGTTTTCATACAGAGCCGAAAGTGCATTGTGGTATGCCTCAGGCAGGGTGTTTCCTTTTACGAGTAGTTCAAACATCTTGGGACTCCTTTCAAGGTCGGGGACAGGTTGGCTTTGCTTCATTATTTGTATAAACACAAATGGTATATTCATATCCATTGGATATTCTTGTTTCACATTGATCTTCAAGCGTCCATCCGGGCATGGTATCTAAATCCGGAAAATAGGTGTCGGATGGAGGGGCAGTATTTACTTTTGTCACATATGCGGCTGTACAAAATGGTAAAAATAAGTCGTATATGTTTCCCCCACCCGCAACAAAAATACTATTGGGATCATCGGCTGCGATTTCAGAAAACACGTCTTCCAAGCTGTGCAAGACCACTACGCCATCAGCTGCAAATTCAGCATCTCTGGTCAGTACAATGTTCTTTCTGTTTGGGAGCACGCCCCCAAAGTCTTCAAATGTCTTCCGTCCGGCAATTATTGTGCCGCCTGTGGTTTCTTTACGAAAAAACCGCCTGTCTTCCGGAATAATTACGGTTTGCTTGCCCATGTTTCCGATGCCCCAGTCGCTGTTGACTGCAACGATTGCTTTCATACTACACCTCTTACTACAAAATAACAATAGTAATCCCATTATTATGCCTTTCAAGATCGCTGTCGCGCCGCAATGCATCGCACACGAGAAAGGCTGTTCGTGTGTCTTCGTCAAAAATTGAAAATTTTTCACCGGTGATGAAGTTCTTTATTTCCCGTTTGGATTTTAGGCGCTCAAGGTACTTTCGTACTTCTGTACGAATCCCGCCGCCCTTGCCTGTCGAACCATAGCCATGAATCAGTTTTATGGCGCTGACCCCCATTGGCTTAGCATTTTTTATATTGTATGTGACGCGCTTTATGGCATCATCGACAATCGGCAGACCTGCTTTAATGTTTACTTCTCTTAATAATCCGCTTATTTTTCCGCCCTCCTTCGTCATGTATCCTTGCTTGTGTATCCCTAGCTATTTAGCGTTTTCGCTATAATCTCGGTGAGATCAACGCCTGTGCTTTGCATCGACCTGACACTCTTGACAAACCCATTATAATGCTGTATTTTGTTTTACACAAGCGGGATAATTAATGAGGCCATAAGATTATCTGTTGATACACATTTATTTGGAAGAGTATCGAAGTGGTCATAACGAGCCGCACTCGAAATGCGGTGTAGGGCAACCTACCGTGGGTTCGAATCCCACCTCTTCCGCCAAATAGGGCAAATGCGAATCCTCCCTTGCGTCTTTATTATCGGGAAAGATTCGCTTTTGTTTTTCCTTTAGAATAATATGGCGTTAATTGCTACGGCAATTGTTCTCCTTTCACTTTCGGGTGATAAGAACGCTTACAGACATCGGAGGATGTACAATGCATAAACCATATGAAAAAGAATACGCAGGTGCAGATACTGTCGTTATTTTCACCCATGGATTTATGGGTAGCCCTACTCAGTTTGAAGACCTGGCTGATATTGCATATCAGCACAAGTGCTCAGCGCTTGCCTTATTGCTACCCGGCCATGGAGGCACATCAAAAGAATTCACAAAATACAGGTTGCATCACTGGGAGCGCCATCTCGAAAATGAAATCCAAAGGATGTCTCATGTATACAAAAATATTATCTTGGTCGGCCATTCCATGGGGGGACTTTTATCTTTAAACGCCGGTCTGAACAAGAATTTTAACATCAAAAGCATCATGCTGATTTCCTCGCCGCTCAAGTTGAGATACTCACTCGATAAAGTGCGCACCGGTATTAAGTTACATATATTGTCTCAGCAGACCAAGGACGATGAAATTTCTGAAGTGTACAAAAAATCTAACAGCATAGAGATTTCATCTATTTTGAATTGTTTTTCATGGTCAAGGCAGATGGCAGATGTTTATAAGCTCATGTCTAAAACAAAATCCAATCTACCTGCCATTACGATACCCACGACCATAATCCATTCTCAAAATGATGAAACTGTCTCATCAAAAACGCTAAAGATATTCAGCACCGGTTTTACAAGTGCACATAAGATTGTCACTTTAGATGAGTCTCGCCATGCCTTTTATCCACCCGGAGAAAGAACTGTAATCCTCCGGGAATTGGCGTGTTTGATTGCTGGCTTGGATTTGAATCAAGAGCGAAAACAATTGTAATAATCCTTATATTTTGTTATAATGACTGGCAGTGACAACGGTCATTTGCGAAACGTTTTTAGCTCTTGAAAGGACATAAGGACATGATCCACGATTTAACCATCACATTGAGCGAAAAGACACTCCCCTTTCTCCCGGCAAACGACCCATACATGAAATGGGAACACCTTGCCTCGCACGACAAACATCAGCTTCAAGTCTCTCACGTTTCAATGAGTGCGCACATGGGCACACATATAGATACACCGCTACACTTCATTGACGGCGGAAAAACCACAGCACAAATCGACCTCTCCAAATATTGCGGACAGGCCGTTTGTTTGGATGTTCCCAATGTCCGCACCGATGAGGTTTTGGATTTTTCAAAAATTATGGAAACGAACAAATACCTCATAAAGCCCGGTGACATAGTGATCTTCCGTACAGGTTGGGAAGAGATGGTCGGCACACCTGAGTATTTTGAATACCCGGATTTTCACCCGGATACAGGTGCACTGCTCACAAAGTTCGGAATCAATGGTATTGGTTTTGATTTGCCGTCTATAGATCACGATGGCTCGGTACACCGAGATATCTTGAGCCGTGACATCGGCATCATTGAGTCCCTGATTAACTTGAAACCCCTCATAGGCAAACGCTTTTATTTCAGCGCTGTACCGCTTAAGTTTGAAAATGGCGATGGCAGCCCGGTCAGAGCTTATGCAGTGACAGATTATTATTAAAAATTAACTGTTGATTGGATAACTAAATTATGAGTAATAAATTTAAGCCCGATGCACAAACCATCAAAGGTTTTAGCCTAATAGGCCCTGAAAGTGGGGGGCCTAGTCTCGTTGAGTCAAACAATGGCAAGATTACACGCATCAGACCATATGCCTATGATACGGAATATACCGAAAAAAATTGCAACCCTTGGGTCATCAAAGCCAGAGGAAGTACATTTCGTGCACCGGATCGGGTGACAATTTCTCCGTTCGGCTTGGGATATAAGGCGAGAGTGTATTCAAAAAACCGTGTGCGCTACCCCCTCAAACGCGTAGATTGGGATCCCAAGGGTGCACGCAACCCTCAGAATCGGGGGAAATCAAAATACGTCCGAATCTCATGGGACGAAGCCACCCAAATCGTCGCCGACGAACTCGTGCGCATAAAAGAAACCTATGGCTCGGAAGCCGTGCTTTGCCAAGCGGACATGCACGGAGAGGGTAAGCATGTAGCACCCAGCCATGGTTGCCCGAACAGATTATTGGCACTTATGGGCGGGTATACACTCCAAATGCGCAACAAAGACTCGTGGGAAGGTTGGTATTGGGGCGCAAAGCATGTATGGGGCAGTGAGCCGGTCGGTGAAATGATGCCCATGACCAATCTTTTCCCTGATATTGCAGAGCATTCGGAGCTTTTGCTTTTCTGGGGATGTGACCCGGTAACCACACCGCTAGGTGTCGTTGGCCAACTACCCAATAAATTATGCTACTGGTTTTCACAAATAGGACTCAAAAGCGTTTTCATATGCCCTGATCTAAACTATGGTGCAGCGGTTCATGCAGACAAGTGGATTCCGATTTTGCCCAATACCGATGCTGCTCTCCAACTGGCCATTGCATATGTATGGATCACCGAAGGCACATTTGAAAAAGACTATATAGACACACATGCATACGGCTTTGACAAGTTTGAAGATTACGTACTCGGACGTGAAGATGGCATACCCAAAACACCTGAATGGGCAAGCGAAAAATGCGGCGTAAAAGAATGGACGATTAAAGCGTTGGCTCGTGATTGGGCAAAAAAAGTCGCAAGCATACTGCATTCCAACGGCGGCGGTCTCATCAGAGGTCCATATGCCACTGAACCGGCACGGCTTGAAGCCATGCTACTCAGTATGCGCGGGCTGGGAAAGCCCGGTGTGCATCAAGCCAAAATGATTGAATTTAATCTTTGGAACACAGACTTCCCACTCCCATATCAAGGTGAAATCATGGCCGCAATTCCGCATATAGGTGACCCCTTGCGCCCGGTAGACGGAGATGTGTCGCCGGAAATAAATATGAACCGCTTTGTGCTCAATGACGCACAAAAAAAGCGCACTCCCGAACTCATAGAACTATTCAAGCAATTACCCGCACCCAAACAGTTTATTCCCCGCACACTCATACACAGAGCAATCCTTGAGGGCAAAGCTGAGTGGTATGGCCTGCAATGCTTCTCCTCAAGCCAAGTGCCTCGTGAGCACAACTACAGACTGCCTACATCAGAGTATCAATTTGAAAAAATGACCTACCCACGCCCCGGACTGTCGAAGCTCCATATGATCTGGACTGATGCCCCATGCCAAACGACTTGTTGGAATGATGGCAATCTGATGATCAAAGCCTTTCAGAGCGAGGATATTGAATGCATCGTTGCGCAACATCCTTGGCTCGAAAATGATTGCTGTTTTGCTGACATTATCTTTCCGGTTGCTACCAAGTTTGAAATGAGCGATATTGGCAATGATCTTTCCAGCGGAGCATTTACTTCCGTATATCTTGAGCACCCGGCTTGCCCGCCTGTCGGAGAGTCTTTGTCTGACTTTGATGTCTGCGCCGAGGTCGCCAAAAAGCTCGGTGATGATTACTACAGAGCCTACACAGACAATCTTACAGAAGATGAGCGTGTACGCTTTTTCTACAAAGCCTCAGGCTGTGAAGAGCAAATGTCGTGGGAAGAGTTTAGCGCACGCAAGATTTTCGTAATTCCATGCAAAAAAGATGCGCTTGATTTGCCTGCGGGACTCAGAAAATTCTACGAAGATCCTGAAAGCAATCCACTTTCAACACCCACCGGCAAATTGGAATTTCTTTCGACCGCTATCGAAAAGCATATGCCCGATGATCCTGAACGTCCGCCGATTCCAAAGTGGATTGAATGCGGCGAGAGCCATGATGAAAGACTGTCTTCCGAGCGCACGAAAGACTACTCACTCCTGTGTATGTCCAATCACGGCAGATGGCGTATGCATGCACAATGTGATGACATCATCTGGAATCGCGAAGTTGAGACTATGAAAATCCGTGCCAAGGATGGCTATCAATATGAGCCCTGTTGGCTTAATCCGTCAGAGGCGCAAAAACGCAAAATCGCACACGGCGATATCGTAAAAGTATATAATGAGCGGGGCGCTGTGCTATGCGGTGCTTATGTCACTGAGCGGCTGATGCCCAATATCTGCTATATTGACCACGGTGCACGTGTCGATTCGATCATTCCGGGCAAGCTTGACCGAGGCGGTGCAATCAATCTGATTACACCCACCGCACAAACTTCAAAGAACTGCACAGGTATGGCCACTTCGGGCTTTCTCGTTGAGGTCGCCAAGGTCACTGATGAAGAGATGGCAGGTTGGAAAAGGGATTATCCTGAGGCTTTTGCCCGCAAGATTGATTGGGCTGCCGGGGTTTGTTTAGAAGGATGGTTATTAGAAGATTAATACACGCTTGCGGGCAAACACAGTTCGCCCCTACGGCAATAATTTTAGAATTTCTATGTGTTTACTCACATGGGGCGGTTGTCCCTACAAATAATGATTGGAGGATTCAGATTCATATGTCAAAGGTTTTTACTGTAGATGTCGCCAAGTGCAATGGATGTTATAATTGCCAGCTCGCTTGCAAGGATGAACATGTGGACAACGATTGGTCTCCATATGCTAAGCCTCAACCGGAGACCGGGCATTTTTGGCTTAAGCTTCAAGAAAATGTCTGCGGCACTATGCCCAAGGTAAAGATTCATTATATCCCACAACTATGCAATCATTGCGAAAAAGCAGCCTGTATGCAGACATGCACCAGCGTTTTTTATCGCCGCAATGATGGTCTGGTCATGATTGATCCTGATAAATGCGTAGGGTGCGAGACTTGTCTCACTGCATGTCCATATGGGGCAATTTATTTCAATGATGATCTTAATATTGCCCAAAAATGTACCGGCTGCGCCCATCTGCTTGACAATGGGTTCGAAGTACCTCGTTGCGTTGAAGCGTGCCCGACTGAGGCTTTGCAGTTCGGCGATGAAGATGATATGCAAGACTTCATCATCGGAGCCACTGTATCTATGCCTGAAACCGGTATGCGCCCGAAAGTCTTTTACCGCAACATCCCGGGCAAGTTCATTGCAGGCACGGTTTATGACCCGATCGATAAAGAAGTTGTGATCGGCGCAAGATGCCGTGCAACAAATGGCGGCAAAACTGTTGAAGTGCTGTCCGACGAATATGGCGATTTTTGGTTTAAAGATCTGGCTATGGGCAAGTATGACATCGTTATTGAGGCCAAAGGCTTCGCATTTGAAACTTTCGATGCGGTCGATGCAACGATTGACGTCAATCTTGGTGATATCGCACTCACGCGCAAATGTTAATATTGTACCGGGGGCAGCATTTTGGTATACTATTATAATGAAATGCACCATGGAAGGATGAGATTTTTTAAATGCGGTTTCGAAATTGGGTCATCGGCGGTTTTGACAGAGATAGAGCGGTCAATTTCTGTCGTCATGGTATCAACCCGCTGGTATCCGTTTTTCTTGCCTCACGAGGTACTGAGCATATTGATGAGGTCAACGAAATCCTAGGCGATGGACAAAGTGAAATCCATGACCCATTCCTATTAAAAGACATGGAAAAGGCTGTCTTCGTTATTGACAATGCGGTTACCGCAGGTCAACGCATTGTCATTTACGGCGACTATGATGTGGACGGAATGACCTCATGTGCTGTTTTGGCGCATTGGCTACGCTCAAAGGGCGCCAATTATGATATATATATCCCCAGCCGTTTTGACGAAGGTTACGGCCTGAACAAAAACGCCATTGATACACTCTATGCAAAGGGTGTCGATCTTATCATCACCGTTGATTGCGGTGTTACCGCCATTGAAGAAGCCGCATATTTAAAATCACTCGGCATCGCCTTGGTGATCACCGACCATCATCAATGCAGAGATGAGCTGCCTGAGGCATGTGCCATTGTTGACCCAAAACGTCCGGATTGCGACTATCCCAACAAATATCTGGCCGGAGTAGGTGTCGTTTTCAAACTGATCTGCGCATTAGAACCCAACCAAAGCGCCGATACGCTCTCACGCATATATGGCGATCTTGTAGCCATCGGTACGATTGCAGACGTGATGCCTGTACTCGATGAAAATCGTGAACTCATCAGACGTGGACTTTTAGAACTCAACAACCATCCACGCCCCGGAATTCGCTTACTGCTTCGGGAGGTCGGTATGACTCCCGGCAAGGCCACCGCATCAACCGTGGGTTTTTCAATTGCGCCAAGACTTAATGCCGCCGGAAGAATGGGGCAAACCGAGCTTTCACTAAAATTACTCCTTTCTGAAAGTGATCATGAATCTGAACTGTTGGCGACGCAGCTCAGCGATTTAAATACCCAAAGACGTGCTTTGGAAAATAAGATTTATGATGAAGCTACTGAAATGCTTACCGAATCCCCCTCTGATGGGCCCATTATTCTTGCAAAAAAGGGTTGGCATCAGGGCGTCACCGGGATTGTCGCTGCGAAAATAGCTGAGCGGCATCGCACTCCGGCAATTATCATCAATATTGATGATACCGGAATGGGACGCGGTTCTTGCCGCAGCTTCGGGACTTTTGCTATCTTTGATGCACTGCGCTCTTGCGCCGATTTACTCAGCAACTATGGTGGGCATGAGATGGCCGCCGGCATCTCTATAGCGCAGGAACATATCGATACGCTACGACACCGCATAACGCAGTTTTATATTGACAAAGCAGGGGCATTATCTGCGCCGGACCTCAAACTCGACTTTGAGGTCGAAAAGCCTGAACTGCTCACAGTACAAAATATTCAAGCACTCGAAAAACTTGAGCCATTCGGCAATGGCAACCCCTCTCCCAGCTTATGCATGAGGGGCGCAGAGATTTCTGCGGCACAGTCTATCGGAGCAGGTAAGCACACGCGCCTTAAATTAGAAAAATCCGGCAAAAGCCTTGATTGTGTGTTTTTCTCAATGCCTTCGGAGGATTTGGGCGTCAGTGTCGGTACTGTTGTAGATGCAGCATTTGAGCCCCAAGTCAATGAATTCAGAGGGCGCAGCAACGTACAGCTGCATCTTATTGATATTCGCCCCAGCATATCGCCTAATTAATCCCATTTGGAATAATCGTAAAAGGAGGAGCGAGACGAAGCTCAGCCCACTTTTAGTGCATAATGACACACACAATAACACTGAGCCCGATCCGCAGCGACAAGCATGGATGCTGTTCTCGAACAATATTATCATCTGGAAAGTATCATACTGGAAAACCACCCCGGCGTTGATATGAGCCGCATACGAGCCACCTTTGATTTTGCCCGAAATGCACACGGCACACAAATGCGCAAGGATGGCACTGAGTTTATCACACATCCGCTCGCCGCTGCCGAAATCGTCGCAGAAATCGGACTCGATGAGGATTCTATTTGTGCAGCGTTGCTGCATGACTGCATTGAAGACACCGATGTCACTTTTGAGGATATCAAAAAGAAATTCGGTCAAGATGTGGCCGATATTGTTGATGGCGTTACCAAACTCTCTCGTGTAACTTATACCAGTAAAGAAGAAGAACAGATGGAAAACCTTCGCAAAATGCTCATCGCTATGGCGAAGGATATCAGAGTTATTCTCATCAAAATTGCCGACAGACTCCACAACATGAGAACAATGGAATACGTTGCCGCAGAAAAGCAGCGCGAAAAGGCGCTTGAAACCATGGAGATGTATGCCCCCATCGCACACCGGCTCGGAATGCAAAAAGTCAAATGGGAGCTTGAGGATTTGTCCATCAAGTATCTTGATCCTATCGGTTGCAAAGAAATCACCGATGGGCTTAAGCTCCGCCATGTAGAAGATGAGAGCTTCTTCCAGCGTGTTCAAACCAAAATCACCGAGCGCCTCAGTGCGCATGGCATTGAGTGCGCCGTAAACGGACGGATCAAGCATCTATACAGCATTTATCGCAAGATGTACGGTGAAAACAAGGTTTTGTCCGAAGTTTTGGACTTATACGCCTTTCGTGTCATCGTCAATGATATTGTGGATTGTTATAATGTTCTGGGTTATATTCACGAAATGTACCGCCCGATTCCGGGTGCTTTTAAAGATTACATCGGGAATCCAAAGCCTAATATGTATCAGAGTCTGCACACAACTGTCATCGGTAACGAAGGCTTGCCTTTTGAGGTGCAGATCCGCACTTGGGAAATGCATCAAACTGCGGAGTACGGCATCGCCGCACACTGGAAGTATAAAGAGGGCAAGGGCGGAAAGGTCGCCGATGAAGAAAAATTTGCTTGGGTCAGGCGGCTTTTGGAATCTCAGCAGGATAGCGATGCACAAGATTTCCTTCATGCCCTAAAGGTCGATATGTTTGCCGATGAGGTGTTTGTATTTACACCCAACGGCGATGTGGTCAATTTACCGGCGGGCTCAACACCCATAGACTTTGCCTACAATATCCATTCCGAGGTCGGAAACAGAATGACAGGCGCTATTGTCAATGGGCGTATCGTCCCATACAACCATATACTCAAAAATGGCGACATAGTCAAAATCCATACCTCCAATGCGGCAAAAGGTCCGAGCCGGGATTGGCTAGACATCATCAGAAGTTCCGAGGCCAGAAACAAAATACGGCAATGGTTTAAAAAAGAAAAGCGTGAAGAGAATGTCATCCATGGCAAATTATCTTTCGAGGCGGAACTGCGCCACGAAAATATTTCGCTCACCGATGCTTTGAGTGAGGAAGTTGTTACAAAATTGCTGTTGCGTACATCTTTTCACTCGCTAGATGATTTGTATGCGGCCATCGGCTACGGCGGGGTCTCAGCCAAGAAGATCGTCAATCGGGTCAAGGACTTTATCAAAACAGCGGAAAAAACCAAAAAGAAAGAGGCTTTACCTGCGCAAAACCCTGAAAAGAAGGAAGCGCCCAAGTCTAAGCCTGTACTCGGTGTTACCGTTGAGGGGTTGGATAATTGCTTGGTTAAGTTTGCCAAGTGTTGTTCTCCTGTACCCGGCGATCCGGTCATTGGGTTTATCACCAAGGGGTTTGGTGTGTCTGTACACAGACAAGATTGTGTAAATTATGTCAAGTATGACAAGTCTTCTGAGGATGTCGGGCGTTGGATTCGTGTGGGTTGGGCGAACACTGATGAGCATAATTATATGACTTCGATTCAGGCTTTGATCCGTGATCGGAAAGGGATTGTCGTTGATATTGCGTCTGTTCTCAATACGCTCAATGTGAGAATTTCTTCGTTTAACACCAGAGATATCGGCGATGGCAAGGTTTTTGTCACGATTGATGTCGGGGTCAAAGATAGGGATGAGCTGGTGCTCGCCATGGCTAAGATAATGTCTGTGCCGGGGGTTATGGATGTACGCAGAGCAGATGGGTAGTGGTGCAAACTATGACAAAAAATGTCATTATACAAAGGAGTTGTTGTAATCGTGCGTGCTGTTGTTACGCGGGTGTCGTCTGCATCGGTTGAGATAGATGGACTTGTTACCGGCAAGATTGATAAGGGCTTTTTGGTTTTGCTTGGTATCAGAACCGGCGACACAGAAAAAGAGGCGATGAAACTTGCCGCTAAGGTCTGTAATCTGAGAGTATTTAGCGATGAAAACGACAAAATGAATCTTGACTTGAGTGCTGCCGGTGGCAGTATTTTGGTCATTTCACAGTTTACTTTATATGCCGATCTAAAGAGCCGCCGTCCGGGATTCACCGAGGCTGCACGCCCGGATACGGCGATTGGACTTTATGAGCTTTTCATTCAAGAATGCAAAAATGCGGGGCATAGGGTCGAGACCGGCGAGTTTGGGGCAATGATGAATGTGGCATCAGTAAATGATGGCCCGGTGACGATTTTATTTGACACAGATTCACTTTAAAGCGAGGTCAAAACACATTGGATGAGTTAGATGAAAATATGATTGAGGGCGTAGTCAACTCCATTGTTTTTTCTAATCCCGAAAATGGCTACTGCGTTTTGCGCCTGGATACTTTTGATGGCCCGATCACTGCGGCAGGAAATATTCCGGGAATTTCTCCCGGCGAACGGGTTGTGCTGCACGGTTCTTGGACAACCCATCAGCAATATGGCGAACAGTTTAAAATTGACGCTTTTGAGATGCAATTACCGAGCAGTGCGGATGAAATTTACGCCTATCTTGCTTCCGGTGCCATAAAAAATATCGGCCCTTCCAAAGCGCGTGATATCGTAGAGAAATTCGGCAGCGAAGCACTTGTTGTTATCGAAAACGAACCGGAAAAGCTCTCTAAAATCAAAGGCATTTCACTGCGCAGTGCCATAAAGATCGGTGAAGGTTATCGTAGGCAAGCCGGACTGCGCAGGCTTATTGACTTTTTGGGTAAATATTCCATAAAACCGGTAATTGCCACACGTGTATACAAAGACTACGGCGATGAGGCAATTGATGCGGTAATGAGTAATCCTTATATCATTGCATCCGATTTTTATGGTGCTGATTTTTCCGAGGCTGATGCCATTGCACTGGATTTAGGTTTTGAAAGCGACTGTTCCGAACGTGTTTCCGCTGCCGTTATTTTTGAACTGATGCATAATCTGAGCAACGGCCATACTTTCATTCCAAAAGATAAGCTGTCGGCTGCCACGGATGAACTCATCGGCGCAGGTTATGAGGCCATATGCGATGCATTAGATGCCCTTTGTGAGTGCGGCGATATCGTGATTGAGCAGATTGCAGGGGTGGAGGCTTGTTATCTGCGGCACATGTTCGAAGCGGAAGCTTATATCGCAGATAGAATCCTGGATATGGTTGCCATGGGCAATACACCTAAACGCTTCATACCTCATCTCAAAAACAAAACAACCCAAAGCTCAGAATATGACCCAATTACACATGCACTTCCAGCCTTGTCCGATATTATTGATGACATTGAGCACAACGATGGCATTCAGTTTGCCCAAAAGCAACTTACCGCACTGGAAATTGCCGCCCAAAGCGGCATCATGGCGCTCACCGGCGGCCCCGGCACAGGCAAAACAACTACCGTGCGGGGTATTTTGAGGGTATATGAGGCACAGGGTCTTAAGACATTGCTGTGTGCTCCGACAGGCCGTGCCGCAAAGCGCTTAGCTGAATCTTGCCTGTGCGAGGCCGCTACAATCCATCGGCTTTTAGGCACAACACCCGGTGACGACGGTGCACTGGTATTTGAACACGATGAGGCCAATCCTCTGAGTGCCGATGTCATTATCGTTGATGAATCATCAATGCTTGATATATTGCTTATGCGCTCACTTTTGGCCGCCATGAAACCCGGCAGTCGGTTGGTCATGGTCGGCGATGCCAATCAATTACCGGCTGTGGGGCCGGGAAATGTTTTCGCCGATATTTTGCGCAGCGCAGTCGTACCTATCGTCTCTCTATCCGAAATTTTCAGACAAGCTGCCGATAGCGGTATTGTGTGCACAGCGCACAGTGTCATCAGCGGCACAATGCCTGATTTATCTGAAAAATTTCCGGACTTATTTTTCATGCGGCGTGGTTCGGATGAAAAGTTGGCCGAAACCGTGGCAGAACTATATGGTGAGCGGCTACCCAAAAATATGGGCATCGACCCATCCCTCATTCAGGTACTTTCACCGACCCGAAAGCGAGCATCTGGTACTGTAATGTTAAATGAACGACTCCGTGAAGCCGTGAATCCCCGCAGTCCGCTCAAGAAAGAAAAGCAGCTCGGTGAGTTTGTATTTCGTGTGGGCGATAAAGTAATGCAAATTAGAAACAATTATGATATAATATGGAAAACTCATGATGGACTTGTTGAGGGTGTCGGAGTTTTTAATGGCGATGTAGGTATCATCAGAGACATTGACATAGAAAGCGAAACACTCACTGTCGATTTTGATGACAAGCTTGTGACCTATTTATTTGAGCAGCTTCCCGAACTTGAACCCGCATTTGCTATGACTGTGCATAAGTCACAGGGCAGTGAGTATCACGCCGTGATTCTTGCGATGACTTCAGCTGCGCCACCGCTGCTTACACGCGGGGTGCTCTACACAGCAATGACCCGAGCAAAACATTTACTCGTCATTGTCGGCACTCCTGAGGTCATGGCGCAGATGGTACATAATGACAGAAGAATGAGACGGTATAGCGGACTTAGGGCAAGGCTGGCCGTACAAAATGCAGAAATGAAATCAGAGCAATAAGAGCCAAAAGGCTCAATGATTAAGTTACAGTGCGATGATCAGTCCCAAAGCGCACAATGGATTGACCTTTGCACACCGTGACACTGATGGGAGGCTTCACATGGGTTTTCTTACTTCATTACTGGATCTTCTGTTTCCGCCAAAATGCGTATTTTGCAGAAGTATACTGAGCAAAGACGATGAGGGCTGGTGCATCAAATGCACACAGTCGCTACCTTTTACCGACAATTTCGGTACACAAGAGGGTACTTATTACGATTATTGTGTTTCGCCGCTCCATTACAATGGTGTCGTGCGCAAATCCATTTTACGCTTCAAGTTTAACAGCGCTTCCGCATATGCCGAAACCTATGGTAAACTTCTGGCGAAGTGTATAACGCAGTGTCCCGATGTTGATTATGATCTGATTTCGTGGGTGCCGCTCAGCAGCAAACGTCAGCGCAGCCGCGGATACGATCAGGCCATGCTGCTCGCACTGGCCACCGCACTTGAACTTGATGATGTCGCCGTTGAAACACTCAAAAAACCGCACGACGTTCAGGCTCAAGCCGAATTGGTGGGCAAAGACAATCGGAGTGCAAACATTTCAGGTGCTTATGAAGCTACCGATCCGGAACTGATCGCCGGAAAACGCATCTTACTTATTGATGATGTGGTTACTACAGGCTCAACCTTAGACGAATGTGCAAAAATTTTACGTGCCGCCGGAGCACAAAAAGTGTCATGCGCAGCACTTGCACGAGGAGAATAATACATGATTTTAGTCGGCAAAGATATTGGCATTGACTTAGGTACTACATCTGTACTGGTCGCAACAAGAGGTAAAGGCGTTATCTTGCGTGAACCCGCAGTAGTCGCTATTGATAGAAACACCGGACGCTTATTGAATGTAGGCATGGCCGCACAGCGTATGCTCGGCAGAACTCCGGGTAATATTGTCGCTATACGTCCGATGAATAACGGAGCAATTTCTGACTATGATATGACAGAACGTATGCTCAAAGAATTTGTTCGTAAAGCATTATCGTTTTCACTGTTAAAACCCAGAATAATCATCTCTGTACCTTCCGGCATCACCGAGGTTGAAGAGCGTGCAGTCATTGACGCAGGCGTTGCCGCAGGTGCGCGAAAGGTATATCTCATGGAAGCACCGCTTGCCGCTGCAATCGGCGCAGGACTTGACCTCACCACACCCGGCGGTCATATGGTCATTGATATCGGTGGAGGCACTACAGATGTGGCCGTTTTGTCCCTCAACGGCGTAGTTCAATCTGTTTCACTCAAAGCCGGGGGTGAGGCTTTTGATGATGCGTTGGTCAAATACATCAGACGCAAGCACAATGTACTCATCGGTGAAACCACCGCAGAGGAACTAAAAAAAGGAATCGGTTGCGTTTTTCCAAGGCCTGAATCCATGGCGGTCGAAGTAAAAGGCCGTTGTCTGCACACCGGTTTGCCCCGAGTGGTAGCGGTCAGCACAACTGATATGCTCGAAGCATTTGAAGATATCACCGAACGCATCATTGAGGCCATTCATAATGTGCTGGAGAGCACTTCCCCCGAACTGGTCGCAGATATTTCACAGACCGGCATTGTGCTCACCGGCGGAAACTGTCTGCTTTGGGGCTTTGATAAGCTGATCCAAAGCAGGACGAATATCACCACGCATATCGCCGATGATGCTGACCTCTGTGTCGCCAATGGGCTTGGCAAGGCGCTCAACTTGGTCGGAGACATGACCGAAGGTACTATAAATCTTGCACGAAAACGACAGATGCATATATAAGCTGCATATATAACATATAAGGAGGAATATTTTTTACAATGGCAAAAAAACAATTCAAATCAGAATCAAAAAGACTGCTCGACCTGATGGTCAACTCTATCTACACCCATAAGGAGATTTTTTTACGAGAGCTCATATCAAACGCCTCTGATGCGATAGACAAGCTCTGCTACATCTCTTTAACAGATGATAAGGTCGGGCTGACCAGAGATGATTTTAAAATCACCATAGAGGCCGATAAAGAAAAGCGCACACTCACCATTATCGACAATGGCGTAGGTATGACCCTAAAGGAACTGGAAGCAAATCTCGGTGTCATTGCCAAAAGCGGCTCGCTCCAATTCAAAAAAGACATGCAAGACAAACCCGAAGATATCGATATCATCGGGCAGTTCGGCGTGGGTTTTTATTCTGCGTTCATGGTCGCCTCTCGTGTCACTGTCACCTCTAGGGCGTATGGCGAGGACATCGCCTATAGATGGATATCCGAAGGCTCGGAAGGATATTCTATTGAAGAATATCCACGCTCGAAAGAAGGTTGCGGTACGGATATCGTTATTGAGCTTAAACCTGATAGCGATGATGAGAATTATAGCGAATATTTAGAAGAGCACACCCTCCATAATTTAGTCAAAAAATATTCTGACTATGTACGCTGGCCGATCTATATGGATGTGACCAAGAGCCGACAGGTCGAAACCGATGAGGTAGACACAGACGGCAATAAGAAGAAAACATGGGAAGATTATACCGAAATCGAAGTCATCAACAGCCGTATCCCCATTTGGCAACGCCCAAAGAGCGAGGTTACCGATGAGGACTGTGCCGAATTTTATAAAGAGAAATTCTTCGACCATACAGACCCGACTGCGGTTGTCCGCATTTCGGCAGAAGGGCTTGTCAGTTACAAAGCACTATTGTTCATACCCGCAGTGGCATCATATGATTATTTCACGCGTGAATATAAAGTCGGACTGCAACTATACTCAGCCGGCATCATGATTATGGATCATTGCGCCGACTTGCTCCCCGAACATTTCCGCTTTGTGCGAGGCATTGTCGAATCTCCTGATTTTTCACTCAATATTTCTCGTGAGATGCTGCAACATGATCGTCAGCTCAAAGTGATTGCCACCAATATTGAGAAGAAAATCAAAGCTGAACTCAAAAAGCTCTTGGACGAAAATTTAGAAAAATATGAAACATTTTATAAAGTCTTCGGCATCCAGCTTAAATATGGCATTACCAATGGATTTGGCGCAAACAAGGACATGCTTTCCGACCTTTTGATGTTCTATTCTTCCAAAGCTCAAAAGCTCATCACACTCACCGAATATGTTAAGAATATGCCCGAAGAGCAAAAATATATTTACTATGCCGCAGGTGAAAGCGTGGCACTGCTTGACAAGCTTCCGCAGGCCGAGCAGGTACGTGATAAGGGGTATGAGATTCTTTATCTTACCGAGGAAATTGATGAATTCGTTATCCGCACACTGAGAAACTTTGAGGAAAAAGAGTTCCGCTCCATAAATGATGAAGACCTTGGTATAGATAGTGAAGAAGATAAGAAAGAATTAGAACAGCAAGAGACTGACAACAAAGAACTCCTGGACTTTGTTAAGGACTCACTCGATGGCAAAATTGCAGCGGCGAAGCTGTCTCCGAAGCTCAAAAGCCATCCTTGTTGTCTGGCTGCACAGGGCGAAATCAGCCTTGAGATGGAAAAGTATTTTAAGTCGATGCAAGGACGCATGGCAGATGGTATGCCCGAAGATATGATGAAGGCGCAAAGGGTATTGGAACTCAATGCTGAACATACTTCGTTTAAGGCGCTCAAGGAGGCTTTTTCCAGTGACAAGGATAAGGCAGCAAAATATGCCAAAGTGCTTTATGGGCAGGCATTACTCACCGCAGGTGTCCCGCTCGAAGACCCGAATGAATTTTCAGAGCTATTGAGTGCACTGTTGTTTGGGTAGGAGTTTGCATTACGTAGAATTTGAAAATATCGCCATAGGGCGGTTACCTTTGACAGCTCCCTCGCGAGGGAGCTGTCAGCGTAGCTGACTGAGGGAGTTAAAATCGAAATATTTCGAGTTGCTTAGATGGGGACACACATGGCTTTTATGTCCATAACAAATCACTAAGACAAAAAAGAAAGCGCATGAGCAGATTAAATAAATCGACAAGCTAATTAAGAGCAAACTTTTTATTCATTTTCAGGCTGCTTCATGCTATAATAACCATAGAGCACAACATGAGGAGGTGCATTGCAATGCAAACTGATGTATCGCATATTGAAGCTGTGGCCTGCAATGTTTTGCGATCATATCCTGTGAAGCGTGCTGCGTTTTTTGGCTCTGCGGCACGTGGCAATATTTCCGATAAAAGCGATATTGATATGCTGATCGAATTTCTTCCCGGCAGAGGCGGTGCAAATTTTGAGTTTTTTGGCCTCCGTACCGATTTGGAAGAAGCATTTAACCGACCTGTGGATTTGATCACTTTTTACGCACTAGAGCATGAATCCAAGGTGCAATTTCGTAAAAATGTACTTAGTGATTTGAGGATAATATATGAACGAGAAAACTGAGGCGATACTGTCACATATGATTGAAGATGCACAAGATATTATTGCATTTTGTGAAAAAGCAGCCTCGTTTAATGTCACTTCTGAATATTGGAGAGCTGGCGAACCATCTTTCGATAGAGTTCAAAAGTGCATACCCTGAAGTACCGTGGAAGAACATGACAGGAATGCGAAACTTTGCAGCACATGGATATCATACAATGAATCTTGATACAATTAGGAACACTGCTCAGACATCCATTCCCGAACTTTTGAAATTTTTACAAGCTCAAATACCCGATACATCTAACTCCAAATAACTGATATTTTCTCGCAGAAATTTTTATCTGACATCGCAAGAATCTCTTGGAATACCGGAAATTTTCCAAGAGATTTTTATAGACTCAAACGAAAAACTTACAAATGTCTATTCAACAACAAAACACCCTCCTCCCCGAACATCAAGCGCCCACATCTTCAAGCGCCAATCGCACTTAATCATACCAAAAAATCAAAAACGAATCAAGAAAACGCAAGGCAACGTACTGCCTGTCAAAGATGTGTAAAACTTGTCTAAAAAACATCCTCTTTCACGCCCAACACACCAAAATTCACACTTTTCATGACAAGTAAAATAGTATATAATAATTCTCGCATCAGAAATTGATCGCACATAAACCACGTAGACTAAGGAGAATGAAAAAGAATGACAAAAACTAAATTGCCCAAGACAATCACCCTGCTTGTCCTGTGTCTCAGCCTGATTGCAGCAATTGCCGCATGCGGCAACGGCGGCACAAGCTCAGACCCCGACACAGGCCCTGTAACAATAGATGGCGCTGACAGCGGAGCCGTCCAAATCGACACACTGCGTGTAGCGTTCGTACCTTCTCGTGAGCCTGACGAAATCATCGCTGCCACCGAACCGCTCGGCGCTTTGATTATCGCAGAGATGGCAGGCCTCGGCTTTGAGATCGGCAACGTAGACATCACCGTCGGCACCACATTTGAAGCCGTTGGTGAGGCACTTTCCGCCGGTTCTATCGACGTAGGCTTTATCCCGGGCGGAACTTACGTACTGTTTGACGATGGTGCTGAAGTTATCTTGGCTGCAACACGCTTCGGTCTCAGCAACGATTCCCCCGACCCACGCGACTGGAATCAGAATAAACCCACCGAAAATACCGACAATCAAGTCTCTTTCTACCGCTCAATCATCGTATCCGGACCGTCACCCATCGGACGTGAACTGGCTGAAATCGTAAACTCAGGCGCAGACCTGACTTGGAATGACCTCAATCGTGCAACATGGGGCGTCATGGGCGTTTCTTCACCCGCCGGATACATTTACCCTGCACTTTGGCTGTACGAAAACTATGGCTACTCTATTCCGCATCTGAACCATGTGCTGCCTGCGGATTCTTATGCAACAGGATTTGCACGTCTGGCCGCAGGTCAAATAGACATTATCATTACTTTTGCCGATGCACGTATGGGATTTGAAGAGCGCTGGCAGGATGAATTCGGCATGGACAACACCATTTGGGACGATACCGATCTCATCGGCGTTACCAATCCCATTTTCAATGATACCATCAGTGTAAGCCGCGTTTCAGCAAATATGACCCCGGCGCTTCGTGATGCATTACAAACAGCATTCATCAACATCGGTAACTCTGATGCAGGCCGTGAAATCATTGCCATTTACAATCACTTCGGTTATGTACCTGCCACATCTGCGGACTATGCCTCCACTCGTGCAGCACAAGAGCTGATTCGTGACTTAACATCATGATTTCATTTGAACATGTAACCAAAGTATATCCTAGCGGCGTAAAAGCCCTCGATGATGTGACACTAAACTTCGATCAAGGTGAGTTTGTGGCCATCATCGGGCGCTCCGGCGCCGGAAAATCAACACTCATACGTGCCATCAACAAGATGCATGACATCACCGATGGCACGTTGACCGTTGATGGTATCCCTGTGCGACAACTAAAAGGCAAGTCTCTCCGTGCGTTCCGGCATGAGATCGGCATGATTTTCCAGTCGTTTAATCTGGTAAACCGGACAACCGTTATAAAGAATGTTTTGGCGGCAAGAGTCCCAAAGATGTCATTTTTCAGGGTTCTTTTTGGCCTGTTTCATAAAGAGGACAAAATCGCCGCTTTGACAGCACTTGACAAAGTGGGCATTCTCGAAAAGGCATATGTCCGTGTTGACCAACTATCCGGAGGCCAGCAGCAACGTGTCGCACTGGCCAGAACGCTCGTCCAAAACCCTAAAATCATTCTGGCTGATGAGCCGGTCGCAGCGCTTGACCCTGTGACCGCCAAACAGGTCATGGATTACTTTTTGAACATCAATCGGGAACTGGGCATCAGCATTTTGATCAATATTCATCATGTTGAGCTGGCGCTGGAGTATGCTGACCGAATTGTGGGCATCAGGGATGGTGTCGTGCTCTTTGACGGCCCCCCAGATCAGGTAAGTGAAGATGTGATCCATCAGATATATGGCGGAGAAACGGAGGCTGAGATCGTATGATTTCACGTATCTTCAAACCCAAGATCATTACACTGCCCAATGGAAAAGAGGTTAAGCAGCCTCGTTCTATGCTGCCACTTGTTGTAGTGGTTTTTTTGGTGTTTACATACTTTTCTATTCAGCTCACCGGCTTTAATCTCACTGTACTTATCACCAGAATCAATCACTTCTTCTTTATACTCGGTGAAATGATCCCGCCTCGCTTTGCCTACATGAATAGGGTATGGGATCCGCTTTTGGATACGCTTAAGATGTCTCTTCTCGGCTCCGCCATCGGAGCTGCACTGGCCTTCCCTGCGGCAATTCTTGCAGCAAGTAATATTGTGAAAAGCAAAATAATCGTCCATTTAACTCGCTTGATTCTAAGCGCAGTACGCACCCTGCCGACTTTGATTGTTGCACTTATTGCAACATTTGTGCTTGGTCTGGGAACGTTGGCCGGTACAGTCGCAATCGCTGTGTTCACATTCGCTTATATCGGCAAGCAGCTCTATGAGATCATTGAGACCGTGGACATGGGTGCATATGAAGCAATGGAAGCCATCGGCATCAAAAAGATTCCCGCTTTTTGGCTCGCCATCGCACCGCAAATTATGCCTGTTTACATCTCAACTGCCCTATTTTGCCTCGAAGGCAATGTGCGTCATGCGGCTATTTTAGGTTGGGTCGGCGCAGGTGGTATCGGTCTGATCTTGAATCAGCGCATTCAATTTAGAGATTACAGCGCTGTCGGAATGATTTTGTTGGCATTACTTATCACTGTTACACTCATCGAAGCGCTCAGCCATTTCATCAGAAGGAGGCTGACATAATGACATTACTTACACCACAAGAACAGTTCTTGCGCGCACCCAGACGTTGGCCATTTAAGTTGGCGGCTGCACTGATATTCGCTGCTGTTATGGTGTGGTCTTCATCTGCGACTCAGTTTACCGGTGCCGGTCTCGGCGGCGCACAGATTGCACGCAATATACTTATGGGTATTTTACAGCCCAACACAGATCTTTTATTTAACTTCACCAGACAGAGCGTTTTGTATTTGCTGTTGGAAACCATGGCCATCGCTTATCTGGGTACCACCGTCGGCGCTATTATTGCGATACCGCTGGCATTTATATCCGCAACGAATATCGCCCCTAAGCCCATTGTCCTACTGGGACGGCTGATAACCATTGCCATCCGTACCGTTCCGGTTATGATTTATGGACTTATGTTTATCCGTGTTACCGGTCCGGGGCCTTTTGCAGGGTTACTTACCATGTCACTTGCATCCGTCGGAATGGTTTCTAAGATGTTTACAGAATATATCGAAGATCTGGATAAGGGCATTATGGAGGCGCTTGATGCCATTGGGTGTACACCATTTCAAAAAATACGATATGGTATTTTACCCCAATTGATCCCTGACTTCTTATCCACGGTGGTTTATCGATATGATATGAATCTGCGTGATGCAACGGTGTTGGGATTGGTCGGTGCCGGTGGCATCGGCCCTCCATTGGTTTTTGCTATGAGCTCCTTCCGTTGGAGCGATGCAGGGGCAATCCTCATCGGCCTGATTGTACTGATCCTTATTGTAGAACTTATATCCGGACGCGTACGGCGCAAGCTGACACGAGGTGTATAATGCGCACACTAAAAATTTATTTTACATCCGATATTCATGGGTACTTTTTCCCGCCTGATTCTAGCCAAGGAGCTATGCCCCTTGGCTTATTTCAGTGTGCGAAAGCATTTTGCAAAGATGGAAATACTTTGATCATTGACGGCGGAGACGTTTTACAAGGCTCAGCGCTTAATCAATATTGTTGGCGCATATTGCACAATTTTGAGGTGTTGGCTGACATGATGAATGCCTGTGGTTATGATTATGTGACCTTAGGCAATCATGATTTTAATTTCGGCAAGCAAGCACTCAGTGGTTATTTAAATCGGCTCAATGCTGCTTGCCTGTGTGAGAATGTGCAAGATGAATCCGGGCGCTGTATCTTTCCACACACCATCCACACGCTTGAAAATGGCATGAAAGTGGGCTTGGTCGGCATTGTCACTGACTTTGTGAATCTCTGGGAAAAACCTGAGCATATTGAGGGCTTGCAGATCACTGATCCTTTAGATGCGGCACGTAACGCCTTGGCTTTAATCAAAGACAAAACGGATCTGACCATCTGCATTTACCACGGCGGGTTTGAATGCGATTTGGACACAGGGAAAGTGCTGTCCGATAGCGGTGAAAATATAGCGTGTAGAATCTGTACGGAGCTTGATTTTGATATCTTGCTTACAGGGCATCAGCATATGCCCGCTCAAGGCCGTTATTATTGCGGCACTTATATCATTCAGCCGCCTGAACAGGGGCGTGGGTGTGCCTTATTAGAGGTTACGCAAGCACAAGGCAACATCACTGTGCATTCATCTATAGAGCTGCCTAAGTTGACTCCCTCAGTCAGCTACGCTGACAGCTCCCTCCAGAGGGAGCTTAATCTAAGCATACAGGGATGTGTACCCTCTACACGGATGCAATTTGCTGATTTAGAGTCTAATTTGCAAATCTGGCTCGACGAGCCGGTGGGGACGCTCGCAGAGCCTATTGAAGTAGGCGATCGCATACAAATGGCTTTACACGGCGCACCTTTGGCCGACTTATTCAATATGCTCCAATTGCGCAATTCCGGTGCGCAAATTTCCGCTTCGAGCCTTGCGAATGATGCCCGCGGACTGCCTGAATTGGTTCGACGCAGAGATTTATTCACTGCATACCCTTACACCAACACTTTTGTACTGTTGGAAATCACCGGCAAGCACTTAAGAGCGGCTGTAGAACGCAGCGCTGAGTATTTAGAGTATGATGCGCAGGGGCAGCTTCGCATTTCTGATCGTTTTTTAAAACCCAAGGTAGAGCACTATAATCATGATTATTTTTACCCGCTCGCAACTGAAATAGATTATATGCGCCCTATAGGAAGCAGGGTGATCTCCATGCAGTTTGAGGATCATGAGGTTGTGGATGATGCCACTTTTACAATCTGCACAAACGACTATCGTGCAAGTGGCGCAGGGGGATATCCGATGTATCCTCAGTGCCGGGTTATACAGGAAATCCGCCATGAGATGACGGATTTCCTGTTGGATTATTTTGATTTGTGATAGCTCGTGCTTTTAATTGTATATATTTTACGCCATATCTTCACGCACTTGGCAACATCTTCATTACAGCAAAAGTCACCGCATAGATACCTGCCCAAAGACACGGTAATCCATAGTCGCCAAAACATAATGGCTTACCGTATTGCCATCCAAAGCCAGCGTATCCAGCGTGATACCGCAATCTAAGCCAAACTCTGCGGCGAATTGCCTTGCCAGTCTATCCAGCGTGTCAAGGCAGATTACGCCATGTTCTTGCGGTACATTTCCACTGATCCATTCCACAGCATACAAAAATCCAATTGTCGTCCACATCATGTTTGCGGGAACGCCCCACCCCGAAATCCTACCGGACATATTTCCGGCTGCTACTGCATCATCCATGCTTACAACAAGTGCGCCAAGCCCCATTAAATCCGCTTCTGGATTGTCCTCAATGCTAAGATAAGTGTTATCCATATAAGTCCCATACTCTAGCCCCAACCCCACCGGATACCCATGATATGGCGATAGGCAGCACGGCTGCACAAAAATCGCCCCGGTCGCCATGACTTGAGCAATGATAGCGCTTTGCATTACACAGGATGTTCCAAAAAAAGCTGTATTCACACCAAGTTCTTTTGCCTGATTTGGCAAATCTTGCTCAATGTGCGCTATCGTATCAAACCTGTTTTTATACATAGGATCTCGGGCATCCAATTCCACAAACCTTATACCCGCTTTTTCTGTCGTGTTGCGCATTAAATCAAGGCGCTCGGCGATCCAAGGCACACGCAAATGTCTGTAAAATGAATAATGGGCGATCGTTTCAGCGCCCATCGCTATCGCTTGCATTACCAAGAGTTCTCCGATGATTTGATCGTTTGTCTGTATCACCAGATTTAACTGTTCCACAATATCCACATCGCTTAAAACTGGGTGACTTTGAGGAGCTGCATACACCACAAAAATATCCTCCCGCATCGCCATAAGCTCATCAATGGTCGCTTCGAGAAAAAGTGCATCCGCGCTGACTATCGCTTTCACGTCCGAATCTTCAACTATTTCCTGAATGATCGGATGCCAATCTATCCACCCAAAAGCCAGCGGCACCGACCTATGCATTACTCTATGCTCACCAAATCTTGTGGCCAGAGCTTCTGCCGCATGATGGCTTTCTTCATCATTTGTTATGATTGCAATTTTCCACGGAGGCGCTTCGGCGCTTATCTCTGGGAGTTTTTCTTTCGCAACAGGGACTTCTTCACCGATGACAGGAACTTCTGTTGCTGCGTTGCTTATTATCTCTCGCTCGCATCCTGCAATAACTACGATAATCAGAAGCGTATTAAGTATTATTATCATCTTTTTCATTTCAGTGTTCCCCCTTTGATTAACACCCCGTCAGAAAGAATGACATACAGATGCCTCCATCACCCAAAGATTTTTTGGATTACTTTGAGGGCAAAGTTAAACCAAAATGGTTCCATGCGCTTCTTCACTTCGGTGAGTTCCTTTACTATGGGAATATTTTGCGGGCAATCTTTCTCGCATTTTTTGCACTGCTTGCAAAAGCTCGCTCTGGCATGTGCTTCTTTATTGTGCGCTGCTGTACCGGTGATATACTGCATCATACCGGTGACAAGTCCCATTGTATATCTGGCATTATATGCGGCGAAGCATCCCGGAATATTCACGCCATGCGGGCAAGGCATACAGTAATTGCAGCCTGTACATGGCACCTTGTATGATTCACGGATCGCTTCAAATACAGGCTCAAACACGGCGGCTTCTTCTTTACTGAACATTCCGGATTTTGCAATTGCTGCAACCTTTAAATTTTCTTCCAGCTGCTCGGACGCATTCATCCCCGACAAAACAACCGTCACTTCCGGCTGATTATATAGCCACATCAGCGCCCATGCCGCCGCTGACCGCTCTGCGGCTGCATCTTTGAATATATGCATCGCTTTTGGCGGCAGTCCTGTTGCCAATTTGCCGCCCAAAAGAGGCTCCATGATCATGACCGGCAAGCCTCTTTCATGCGCTTTATGAAGTCCCGCTCGCCCTGCCTGATAATTTTCATTGAGATAATTATACTGTATCATGCAAAAGTCCCACTCATATTCATCAATCAAGGCCATAAATTCATCTTGCGGGCCGTGAAATGAAAAACCAATTTGCCGAATCTGTCCGGCTGATTGTTTTTCCTTTATCCACTGCTCAATGGCTAAATCACAAAGCCGTGTCCAATTGGACGCTTTATTCATATTGTGAATCAGATAGTAGTCGATATAGTCTGTTTTCAGCCGCTTTAGCTGTTCGGCAAAAATTTTGTCAAAATCATCGTAGGTCTTGCATTTGAGTTGCGGAAGCTTTGTGGCTATATAGACCTTGGTTCTCAGTTCATTTTTTTCGAGTATATTTCCGAGTGTCGCTTCACTATTGCCGTAGAGATATGCCGTGTCAAAATAATTCACACCGGACTGAATTGCTGAGACGATAAGCGCCTCAGCTTTTTCTTTGTCCATAGGAAAACGCATACATCCAAAGCCAAGCACGGATAGTGCATTGCCTGACTTTGGATCTACTCTATATTGCATGGATACCTCTCTCCTTAGGCCGTTGGGTCAGTCGCCCACACACCCACATCAAATGCTTTTTTGCAATCTTCGGGGAAAACCGTCTCACGACGCTTGCGGCGGGCTTCTACATCAAACATGGCCATGTGAAACTTATCGTGATCATCGACCTGCCATGTTTCGCTTGAATATAATATTTTGCAATCGGCACCGAATATCCGGTTCATAAATTGCTCATAGTCATTAAATAATCTGGTATATCCAACCAGGTCATAGTGCTCCTCCGGGCAATTGGTCGTGAAGAAGAATCCGGTTTTTATGGGTTTTTCCCGCAGCCCTGCGCCCATGTTGTCGTAAGATATGTATTGGAACGTCAGTCTTTCAATAAAGGAGCGAAGCTCTCCGGTCACTTCTCCCACATAAATCGGCGAACCGAGAATCAGGGCATCGCATGTGTCAATTCTGTCAAAAATCGGCTTGAGTGCGTCGTTAATAATACAGTGTCCTACATTTCCACCTTTTCTCTTGCATCCCAAACAGCCGATGCAACCCTTGTAATCAAGGTCATAGAGATTGATCATCTCGGTATCTGCACCCTTTGATGCCGCACCCTCTAGCGCCTTTTCTAAAAGTGTGTGTGTGCTCCAACCCTTTCGTGGGCTTCCGTTTACTGCGATTACTTTCATTTAATTCCCCTCCAATTTAGATTGAATTATTCAGTTCGGTGACGAGTGTATACGCTTCGTCAAAATTTTTGGCTCTAAAAATATTTTCCCCTGTGACATCTTGATTGTAGCTGGTGTCAAAGCATATTACTTTAGCTACCTCAGCAACTGCATATATATTTTCAGGCTCATCGTCAATCAGAATCTTCACACCTTGTTCAAGGCATATCGTTCTTTTTATATCGGCTACATTATGATCACAAAAAATTGCTTCCCGATGCCAAATCCCATTGCGTTTAAGCCAGTTTTTGACCATCATGCGCATAAATTTGCCTAGCGGCCCTTTTCGCGCAGAGAAGACACGCTTAGAAATAATGACTATTTCGTGGCCATCTTCGCGTAATTTTTCTGTAAATTCCTTTGCACCCTGACGTGCAGGTTCAGCCGTTGCATATTTGATCAAGTATCTTCTCCAATAGGCAAACCATTCCTTGTCAGGGCAAGCGAAAATATCCCGGATATCATAAGGTGTGTCGTCCACAATATCACGATTATATTTTCGTTTGAAAAATGCCGGTGCATGCCTCATGTTAAATTCATGGATATTTGTGAGTACACCGTCAATGTCTATTCCTATTGTCATGTCTGTGATCCTAATTCATTATACTCATTAATACGCTGCAAGCTAATACGCCACACCCCAAGTGACCATTGTATCTGAGGGCTTTTGACAAATAGGACACACCGCACCTACTTGTTCCTGCTCAAAAGGTATGCAGCGTGAGGTCACGCCCGCAATTTCTTTCATCTGCATTTCACATGCCAAGCTGCCGCACCACATGGTTTTTACAAACCCGCCATGCTCTGTTATGATCGCCCTAACTTCTTCCAGTGTCTTTGCGCTGCGTGTATTGTTCGTCAAGTTGTCCTTTGCTCTTTTGTATAGGCCGGCTTGGATATTTTCCAACATTTCTTGCACTTTATCTTCAAGCTCCGTAAGCGCAATCGGACTTTTTTCACCTGAGAAACGCGAGGCCGCCATACACTGATCTTTTTCGATGTCTTTTGGCCCGATTTCTATGCGCAGCGGAATCCCTTTCATTTCATACTCGGCGAACTTCCAACCGGGGCTTTGATCCGATGTGTCACTCTTTACGCGAATGCCAGCGGCTTTGAGGCGCGTCACAAGTTCTGCCGCTTTTTCCAAAACACCTTCTTTGTGCGCCGCAACAGGAATGACGATCACTTGGATCGGTGCAATTTTGGGCGGCAAATTCAGTCCGTTGTTGTCACCATGGGTCATGATTATGCCACCGATGATGCGTGTGGAGAGTCCCCATGATGTTTGGTGCGGGTAGCTCAAGGTGTTTTCTCTATTAGAAAACTGAATCTCAAATGCTTTGGCAAATCCGTCACCGAAGTAGTGAGAGGTACCGCTTTGCAAGGCTTTTCTGTCGTGCATCATACACTCTATGGTGTAGGTAGCTTCCGCTCCGGCAAATTTTTCTTTGTCGGTTTTTCTCCCTTTTACAACAGGCATGGCCAAATAATTTTCGCACAGGTCTGCGTAGACTTCCAGCATTTGCTGGGTTTCTTGTTCCGCTTCCTCTTGTGTTTCATGTAACGTGTGGCCTTCCTGCCACATAAATTCTCTATGGCGCAAAAATGGGCGTGTGGTTTTTTCCCATCTGAGTACGCTGCACCATTGGTTGTATAGCATGGGCAGGTCTCTCCATGATTTGAGCACATTGCTCCAGTGATCGCAAAAGAGTGTTTCCGAGGTCGGTCTGATGCATAGTCTCTCGGAGAGTTCTTCCGAGCCGCCATGAGTAACCCATGCAACTTCCGGCGCAAAGCCTTCAACATGGTCCTTTTCTTTTTGCAATAGGCTTTCCGGAATAAGTAGCGGCATGGATACGTTTTCATGTCCGAGGTCTTTAAATTTGCCGTCTAACACATGCTGAATGTTCTCCCATAAGGCATATGCATATGGTCTGACGATAAAGAACCCCTTGACTCCGGAGTAGTCTATAAGCCCTGCTTTTGTAACTACATCTGTATACCATTGCCCAAAGTCTTGATCCATATCTGTGATTTGCTCTACATTTTTATCCTTTGCCATCTCGGATTCTCCTTAACTATTTGTTTCTTATATTAAGTATTATACGCTATTTGTCAAGGCCATATTTATCACAAAACGCTAAAGTAAAGTGCCACAAAACACTAAAGTTGCCATTGACAGCCCGCCTAATTGCAGACATTCTAAAAATTAATAGTCTATCAGTTTATTTTCACCGTCAAGTTATCGCCCATACCAGGCACACACCAACCAAAATCGCCCACAGAGCTTACTTCACTCCATCAGGCGATTTGTTCAACTTGATTTATTTTGTTATGATTTATATTTACTTCTTGCGGCGCTTCTTTTTTCCGCCGTCCGGCTCCCCACTGACTTCAGCAAATTGGCTTAATATTTCTTTTTGCTCTTTGCTGAGACCGGTCGGAGTCACTATTTTGACTGTGATGTATTGATCCCCACGGCCTGAACCTCTCAGATTGGTAATACCCTTGCCTTTGAGACGGAACACTGTGCCGGTTTGTGTGCCTTCAGGTATTGAGTACTTCACCTTACCATCGATGGTCGGCACTTCGACTTCCGCACCCAACGCCGCTTGTACAAATGTTATGGGCATTTGCAAAATTACCGCATTGCCTTCACGCTCAAAGAATTCATGATCCATCACAACCACTGTCACAAACAGGTCTCCGGCTTCCCCACCGTTTGCACCTGCATTGCCTTGTGCTCTGACAGAGATCGTCTGCCCATTGTCGATACCTGCGGGAATGTTGACTTTGATCATTCTAGTGCGGCGCACCAATCCAAGTCCTCGGCATTTTTCGCATGGTTGATGAATGATTTTTCCGCGTCCGGCACATTTAGGACAATCCGTAGTACTCTGCATCACTCCAAATGGCGTTCTTTGCTGCGATGTTACACTACCGCTGCCGTTACAATTGTCACACTTCTCGGCGGTCGTACCGGCCTTGCAGCCGGAGCCATTACATCCGTCACAGGCTTCGATGCGCATGACGTTGACTTCTTTTTCACAACCGAAAGCCGCTTCTTCAAATGTTATGGTCACTTCGGTTCTGACACGTTCGCCTTTTTTCGGTGCATTGCGGTTTTTCTCGGTTCGGCCTCCACCAAATATGGAGCCTAGGATATCTCCCAAATCAAAGTCCACTCCGCCGCCAAATCCACCGAATCCACCGAAGGGATCACCGCCGCCACCGCCGCCGAAATTTGGATCAACACCGGCATGACCAAATTGGTCATAGCGCGATTTTTTGTCAGCATCTGAGAGCACTTCATATGCTTCATTGAGCTCTTTGAAGCGTTCTTCTGCCCTTTTGTTTCCGGGGTTTACGTCCGGGTGGAATTTTTTTGCAAGTTGGCGGAATGCTTTTTTTATTTCACTGTCTGAGGCACCTTTGTTCAGCCCCAACGACTCATAATAATCACGTTTTTCAGCCATTTTATCTCTCTTATTCTATGTCATTAGGAGCAGTGACACAATTTTCGAGTCACACTCCCTTACGTTAGCTTCACTGTCAGCTCCCTCTATGAGGGAGCTGACAGTGTCCTAAATTATGTTCCTGAATGCTTACTCGCTTTTAGGCTCGTCGTCAACGACTTCATAATCCGCATCATATACATTGTCTGCCGCACCATCAGCCCCTGCATGATCTCCATGCGGCGCACCGTCTTGGGGCGCTGCTTGACTGTAGAGTTTTTCACTCACAGCGTAGAACGCCTTTTCCAACTCACCCGAAGCGTCTTTTACGGCTTGAATATCCGTGCCGGACATGGCTGTTTTTACTTTTGCAATGGCATCGTCAATCGATTGCTTGTCTGTTGCATCGATCTTGTCTCCCATTTCTTCCATGGTTTTTTCACTCTGATATACCAACTGGTCGGCATGGTTGCGTGTGTCCGCTTCATCTTTACGCGCAGCATCTTCCGCAGCATATTGCTCTGCTTCTTTGACCGCTTTTTCGATATCGTCTTTTGAAAGATTGGCTGACGCTGTGATCGTAATATTTTGCTCTCTGCCGGTTCCGAGGTCTTTTGCCGAAACATTGACAATACCGTTGGCATCAATATCAAATGTGACTTCGATCTGAGGTACGCCTCTGCGTGCCGGCGCAATTCCGTCAAGATGGAACTTGCCGAGGGATTTGTTGTATTGCGCAATTTCACGTTCACCTTGAAGTACATTGACTTCAACCGAGGTTTGATTGTCAGCGGCTGTTGAGAATGTTTGACTTTTCTTTGTTGGAATCGTCGTATTGCGCTCAATGAGTTTTGTAAAGACTCCGCCCATTGTTTCAATACCCAGAGAAAGCGGGGTAACATCAAGAAGCAAAATGCCCTCTACATCGCCGCCGAGCACACCACCTTGGATGGCTGCGCCTGCTGCGACACATTCGTCAGGATTTATGCCTTTAAATGGGTCTTTTCCTGTGATTTTCTTTACTGCGTCTTGAACAGCGGGAATACGTGTGGAGCCGCCGACAAGCAATATCTTGGTCAATTCATTTGCATTGAGTCCGGAGTCCGAAAGCGCCTGTCTGACAGGTTCCATAGTCTTTTCTACCAGATGTGCAGTCAGTTCATTAAACTTAGCCCTGGTCAGTGTGCAATCCAGGTGCTTAGGCCCCGTTGCATCTGCTGTGATATATGGCAGGTTGATTTGTGCAGTGGTCACGCCGGATAGGTCGGTTTTCGCTTTTTCTGCCGCTTCACGGAGTCTCTGCATGGCGATCTTGTCGCTTGAAAGATCAACGCCATTGTCTTTTTTAAACTCTGCAAGCAGGTAGTTTACGATACATTCGTCAAAGTCATCTCCGCCCAATCTATTGTTACCGGCGGTGGCCAAAACTTCGATAACGCCATCGCCAATCTCAAGGATTGATACGTCAAATGTGCCACCGCCAAGGTCATAGACCATGATTTTTTGGTCATGCTCTTTATCCAGACCGTAGGCAAGCGCTGCGGCCGTCGGTTCGTTGATAATACGCTTGACATCGAGACCTGCTATTCTGCCGGCATCTTTGGTTGCCTGACGTTGTGCATCTGTGAAGTACGCCGGAACTGTGATGACTGCTTCACTGATTTTTTGTCCGAGATAGGCTTCTGCGTCTGCTTTTAGCTTCTGCAAAATCATTGCCGATATCTCTTGCGGGGTGTATTGTTTTCCATCGATGGTCACTTTGTATGCAGTGCCCATTTCACGCTTGATTGAAGAAATTGTACGGTCAGGGTTTGTGATTGCCTGACGCTTTGCAACATGGCCGACCATTCTTTCACCTTCGGCTGAAAATGCTACAACCGATGGTGTTGTGCGGCCACCTTCTGCATTTGCTATGATTACGGGCTCTCCGCCTTCAATAACTGCTACACATGAATTCGTTGTGCCTAAGTCAATTCCAATAATTTTTCCCATGAGTATGTCCTCCTATTTAATGATCCATAATTCTTTTTAATCGTCTATAATGCTTAATTTGCTACGACTACTGTAGAAAACCTTATGACTTTGTCACCGAGCGTAAAGCCTCTTTGAAACTCTTCGGCAACGATTTTTTCACCAAGTTCCGGGTTTTCTATAGCCATTACCGCATTGTGCTTATTGGGGTCGAAAGGTTCACCCACTGCGTCAATCGGTTTTACATCCATACTTTCAAGTGTCTCTGTAAGACCTGTCATAGTCATTTCGATGCCTTTGTAAAAAGCCTCGTCCGAACATTCTTGTTTTAATGCTCTTTCTAAATTATCATAAACCGGCAATATCCGGGTTATTGCATCAGTACATGCATCGCTGTATGTTGCTTCGCGCTCAAGTTTGCTACGTTTTCTGAAATTATCATATTCAGCAGCAAGCCTTATATATTTGTCACGTTCGGCACTCAGTTGACCGATCAAGATTTCGTCCGACGAATCGGCGTTTGATTCAACTGTGCTTTCTACAGTTTCATCAGGTTGATTCTTATCTATATGCTCCTGATGCTCATCTTCTAACTCCGGAATCTTTTCGCTTTTGGCGCTTTGTGCTTTGCCTTTATTTGATTTAGCCAATATCATCATCTCCTAACTTGCTATTTTCCCCTTCGAGACCAAGTTGCAATTTGTCACCGCCCGCAAGTAGCACACTTAATCCTTGCGCTATATATGAAAGCCGTGCCGCAACTTTTGAATATTCCATTCTTGTCGGCCCTATGACTCCTATAATCCCTTGTACGTCTTCGCCCACATCATATCTTACAGTAATGACACTGGTGTCTTTAAGCTCAGCGGCTAGGTTCTCCGGCCCTATTGTGATTTTCACTTCGCCGGACGCACTCGGTAGCGGCAGGCGCGCAAGCTCTGTGTCATCAGACAGGTAGCTGATGAGTCTTTGCGCTTTGTCAATGTCCCTATATTCAGGATGATTGAGCAAATTCATGGTACCGGTGACTCTTGTGTCTACTGATTTTGATTCGACCAAAAGCTCAATAGTAAAGCCTGCGATTACCGGAACGATGCCGATGGTGTCACCGACCGCCCGCTCTGTTGAGTTAATGAGCGCCTGAGTTATCCGCTCTTCCGGAATCCCTGTAAAACTTGCGTTAAATATTGATGCCAGTTTCGTAAGTAAATGCGGATCAATGGGCACGGTAAGATGAACCAGCTTATTTTTTACCGTATCATTGTTGAGCAGCGTAACGATAATGAAGGTGTGTGAATCTACAAAAATAAAATCAAATCTGGCGATCGTGGTCACGCCGGTTACGGCTGCCATTGCATAGGCCGGATAGGTCGTGAGCCTTGAGGCAAGACTCCCTGCTTGATCAACCAGTCCTGCTTGTCCGGGGGGTCTATTCCCCAGCATGTGGTTAATTACCTGAGCTTCACCTGAGGATATCTTTTGATGCATCATGAGTTCATTGACGTAAATACGATACCCCAACGCAGATGGAATTCGCCCCGCTGAAGTGTGGGGCTGCTCAAGCAGTCCTAAAAGCTCCAACTCGGCCATCTCATTGCGTATCGTGGCTGACGAGATTGATGAGCCCAATTCCGTTGCTACGGCTTTTGAACCCACCGGCTCGGCCATTTGAACATATTGTTCTACTACGACCCGCAATATTATTTTCTTTCGTTCGCTGAGATTCATCGCCGTCCACTCCGTCAGAAAGGGCTTCCCAATCGTTAGCACTCTTAAGTCGAGAGTGCTAATATTAATTTAACACTCTCGACTAAAATTGTCAAGCTTTTCCTTTTATGTTTTCAGTTTGTTAATTTTTGGAATTAATTGTAGTTGAATTTGAAAATTTTTTCTCATAGAATGCTAATATATGTTGTTATGATCAAGTCTTGTCTTTTGTATTGAAAGTAGGTGTGCTTTCTGAAAAAATCGTTCCCTAAAATCGTAATACTGCTCATCGGCATTGTCGTTGGTCTTGTTACCTCCAGTGTGTTTTTTCAAACTACAGGACTGCGGCCATTCGGTGAGCGTGATCATACTCCGGCACCGACGGATATGGCTCATGCCGAACTTACAGCACTTGCTTTCGATGTGCTTGAGTATATAAGCGATAGTGATTTCGAGGCACTCTCAAGGATTGTGCATCCTGATTTTGGCGTGGTTTTTTCGCCCAGCGCAACGATCAATTTGTCTACAAATAGACGGTTTAACGCTGAGCAGATTTCACTTTTTGGTGTCGATTCCACTATTTACGTTTGGGGTATACGCAATGGAACAGGTGAGCCTATTGAGCTAAGTCCTGTGGAGTATTTTAGCCAGTTTGTTTTTTCAAGTGATTATATCAATGCGCCGGTCATTGGTGTTGATCAGATCATCAGGAGTGGAAATGCGCTAGAAAACATCACAGATGAGTTCCCCGGCATTCGGTTTGTTGAGTTTCATATTCCCGGTGAGGAAAGAAATGGTCAGGACGATCTGGATTGGAGTACACTCCGGTTGGGGTTTGAACAATATAATGATCGATTTTGGTTAACGGTTATTGTTCACAGTACGTGGACTGTTTAGTGTGAAGCCCTATCTACTACTCCATTCTCAAAATAAGCTTACAAATTTTGCGACATCTTTGTTCCGTCTGACTTCGTTAAAAAACCTTGAAAGACCAGTGGTATTCCCGCAGTTTTTTGCCTTGCCAGACGAAAAAAACTACCACAATCTTTGCAAACTTATTTCAAGAATGAAGT
>WQVH01000004.1 GCA_009781695.1 Oscillospiraceae bacterium | reverse complement strand
TTTCCGGCTTGCTGCGTTGAAAAAACTTGAAAGGCCAATGGCATTCCTGCGCTTTTTCGCCTTGCAAGACGAAAAAATAAAACGCAATCATATACTAATTATCAGTGATACACTACACTAGGTTCCGCTGTATTGCTTACAATAAGTATAAATACCATAATTGAAAAGATTGAAGAGGAGTTCGGCATATCGGCGACAAAAGATGAGATAAACAAATACATCCGCGAAAACAAGGCATCTGTCAATCATTATAGTAAGTTTTCAAAAGTGGCATCTGAGTATGGGAAAGCGACAATGAAGTTAATGTATTACCTCACTCGTTGTCAGGGTCGTATACGTAATCTGATTTTCATCTATGACGATCTTGAATCAATTCCACCTGAACAGCAAAACTCTCTTGTGCTTGATTTACTTGCGTTTTCTGCATGTATAGGAAATGCTGGAATTAGTAATAAAACTATATTTAAGTTAATGTTTTGCACACGAGTTTCATCTTTCTCTAATATGTCTGGTTCAGAACAGTATAATAACCACCGCCCGGATCCTCCAATTGTTCTTTTCGAAGTTCCAGAAATGGACAAGATGTTCGTAAATCGATTTGAAGAGTTTGAATCCTACCAACATGAAGAGGAATTAATCACTCCACAGGAACGAGAAACGTGGGAAAATTCAAGGAATGTTCTTGTTGGAGTAACAACTAAAGGATTCCAACCAAACTCTCTATTCCCGAAAAAATTAAAAACATTTATAAAAAAGACATAGTCGAACTGCATAAAAGTATAAATGATATGCGGAATACAAAGTAGACACAAATGAGTTGCAACACTTTTTGACTAGATAAATGCTGAACAAAAAGCGTTTTAAGCGAAGCTAATGGGTAACGTAGTCAAGCAAAATTGTAATGTCGTTATCGTCCATTGCGACCATACATTGCATTAAGCAGTTTATATAAGTCAGCTTCTGACAATCTGCCTACGGGAGTAAGCTGTACTGTTGCTATTGGCAAGTCAATGATTCTGCCAATGTCTATGTAAGATTGCTTGGCAAGCCCGGCTTGCGCCCAATCATCAATAGCAACATAATGAGATTGAATATGTGCACTTTTACTATCAAATTGCGATGTAATTTGAAAAACGGCTACTTCTTTTTGATCGGAAGATAGCACCAACACAGGGCGGCGTTTTCCATCGCCGCCCCAAGACACATAAGCAATGTGAATGTCGTATGGATTCATCAGCCATTCACCGCCCAATCGTAAATTTCAGGATGCGTATCTTTGTCTACAATGGCGTTTCCATTTTCGTCTGCTTCAAGCTTTACTCGCGGGATATTTCTTTTTGCGATGGCTGCTGTGAGTTGCTCCTCTAACGTAGGTACGACTACAGGCTGAAATGGCAATCGCCGTTCGGCTATAATCTGTCGATAAAACATATCTATAGCTGTAGTTTGGTCAATGCCCATGCGGTCTAAAAGTGCTGTGGCAGCCTCTTTGACCGCTGTGTCAATTTTTACATTTACATTTGATTTAGTTGCTATCATTGAAATCACCTCTCATGAATAGTATATTACATTATAACGCCATTGTAAAGATGATATCGTCATAAAAGCATGTTGTTAAGGTGGGAAAGTGCCTAGTGATCTGTAGCCAAAAATGAAGAATTGGCAATCGAGAAGTGAAGACACAGAAATGTTATAAGCAATAATCCAAAGAACGAATCTTAAAATGATGCAAATGCGTGGGAGAAGATCCTTCGCTACGCTCAGGATGACATTAGGTGTGTACAGTAACATTAGATTAGTCCGTGTAAAAAATTCCCTGTAAAAACAACACAAAAAACATTGCATTTGTGTAACGGATGTTGTACAATCAAGTGCAAAAAACAACACTTTAATGCGTAAATTTATGGGAGCGGTTCCGGACTGGCGGCCGGCACGGACTTCAAACCCGATGTGAGGCGGCGTCCCCGTCTCTGATGTGTTCGATTCACATACGCTCTCGCCACAAAACATTTGTTGCGCTACACGAGTTTTCGAGCATAGGCCAATTATCTTCTGAGGTGATGTAACTTGAAAAACATTGTACTAGGTACTGCTGGACATGTTGATCATGGAAAAACCACGCTGATAAAGCATTTGACGGGTGTTGATACAGACAGACTCATAGAAGAGCAAAGCAGAGGGATTACGATTGAACTCGGCTTTGCTCCGCTTACGTTGCCGGACGGTCAGCTCATTGGCATATTGGATGTGCCCGGTCACGAAAAGTTTATCAGAAATATGCTGGCAGGTGCTTCGAGCATAGATATTGTCTTATTCGTGATTGCCGCAGATGAGGGAATCATGCCTCAGACCAGAGAACACATGGACATACTCGCGCTGCTCGGCATTAAACGCGGCGTTGTTGCACTCACCAAATCCGATGCAGTGGACGATGAATGGATGGAACTGGTGCGTGGAGATGTTGAGGATTTTATAGCCGACAGCACGCTTGCAAGCTCGCCGATTGTGCCGGTATCTTCTGTCACAGGAGATGGAATAGATCAGCTGTTGACCGAAATCGGCGCTATGTGCAAAGCAATAGCGTTGCGCTCGTCAGAGGGGATATTTAGGCTTGCAATCGACAGGTCATTTGTAATGACAGGCTTCGGGGTGGTTGTTGCCGGAACCGTTTGGGGAGGAAAGCTAAAGATAGGTGACCCGGTAGAGGTCTTTCCCAATCAAATTGAAGCAAGAGTCCGCTCTATCCAGGTCTATGGAGAAAAAAGGGATGAGGTCTATGCCGGAGAGCGTGTTGCGATAAACCTTAGAGGTATTGAGAGAACGCTGGCCGAGAAGGGTGGATGGCTTGCTGCTCCGGGCGTTTTGACAGAAAGCCAAAGAATTGATGTCTGCATTGATTCACTTAAAGGTGCGCCCGTAATTAAGCAGAGAATGAGGGTGCATATACATCATGGTACGGTGGATGTTCTTGCAACCATAGTTTTGCTCGGCCAGAGCAGTCTGGAGCCGGGTGGCCGCTGCTTTGCTCAGCTCGAACCAGAACTTCCGATTCCGATGCTTCCCGGAGATAAGTTCGTTATCAGGTTCTATTCACCTATGTACACAATCGCCGGGGGAGTAGTGCTTGACCCTCTGGCGCAGAAGCACAAGAAAAAATATCTTCATGCAGCCCTGCTCAATCTTGAAGCGCTTATGAGCGGAGACCCGCTAAAGATTTTACCCATACAGATAGCGGAAAGCCGTTGCCTGTGGAGCATGGAGAGAATCAAAAACCTATTGCGCAATTACGAAAGTGATGCGCAAAGCATTGTGCGTACGATGATATCAGATGGAACGCTTTCGCAAATAGCAAATGAGTTTTACTACCCAACACAGGCACTTGATGAACTTTGCAAAGAGATAAAAGAGTGTGTTGCGCTATACCACAACACATATCCACTGAGATTTGGGCTTCCCAAACAAGAACTTATGCAGGAGCTTGCCCCTGATATGGACAAGAAAGAAAAGAAAGCCCTGTACACATATTTGGATGAATTAGGTGATTTCAAGCAGGACGGTATAATAATCTCACTTCTTGATTGGGAGCCTGTGATTTCAGATCGGCAGCAAGAAATAATCGATGATGTTGTGAGCGAATACGAGCAGGCAGGGTTTAAGCCGCCTTTGTGGGCAGAACTTGCTTCAACAAAGGCGCTGTCTGATGCGGAGAAGAGTGAGTTGCTATTTTGGTTTTTGCGCAGTGGCACACTGATCAAGCTCGGAGGCGACACATTTTTCGAAAACGAATATCTCTTCACAAAAGAGATTGTCCATAAAGCAGAGGCAAAGCTCCGTGATGCAGGTGCGCAGTTTACACTTGCCGAAGCAAGAGTTATACTTGAAACGACCAGACCACATGCGCAGTATTTATGTGATTATTTTGACCTTGTGGGTATCACCCTTTGGGATGGTGTACACCACATTTGGAAAACTTAGTATCGAGGGGCGATCCGGAAATATCCTCAGTTATTCCTTACAGTGAAAAGGATGGTGAAACATTGTGGAAGAAAACACAAAAAGACTTACCGAATATGCACCGCAAGGTGGTTGAGCAGCCAAAATGGGAGCGGTAGTGCTCGACGAACTTCTTTCAAAACTTCCGAAATTTTCGGATGACAAGCTTTTGGTGGGCTTTAACAACAAAGATGATGCCGCCGTTTACAGAATCTCAGACGAAATGGCAGCAGTACAAACTGTAGATTTTTTCCCACCTGTAGTCGATGACCCATTCAAATTCGGTCGTATTGCTGCGGCAAATTCTTTGAGTGACATATACGCCATGGGGATACATCCTCAACTGGCAATGAACGTCTTTTGCTTTAATAGTGTTGAATTGGAGCTTGAAGTAGCCGCTGATATTCTTGCCGGGGGTGCCGATGCCTTAGTTGAAGCTGAGGCAACACTGGTGGGCGGTCAGACACTTGAAGACGATATTCCGAAATATGGACTGTGCGTCACAGCATTTGTGCCGATTGATAGTATCCTCACCAATTCCGGTGCAAATCCCGGTGAACTTGTGATTCTTACGAAAGCAATCGGGACGGCTGCAATTATAGGTGCGATGCGTGAGCACGAAGTCTGTAACGATGCACTCAATGCCGCTGTTGACCAGATGAGCAGACTGAACAAATACGCAGTTGAAGCATTTCAGGGTTTTAAAGTCAGCGCCTGCACCGATGTCACAGGTTTCGGGCTATTGGGACATATGATGGAACTTGCCGTTGCAAGTGATGTTACAGTCGAAATAGAATATGACGCAGTGCCCAAACTGCCTAACGCAGAAGCATACACAATCAAAGAATTTGCACCTTTGCATAAGATTAAAGAAAATCTGGACTATGTTGAGGAACATCTGGATGCCAAGGGTGTTGAGGAACATAAAATAACACTACTGGCGGAGCCGCAGACATCCGGTGGTCTGCTGATATGCATAAAAGATGATGACGCGCAGGCGCTGCTTGAGCGTCTGCGCAAGCGTGACCCGGATAGCGCAGTAATCGGGCGGGTTATGCAGCGAGGAGCGCACGCAATCCGGGTTATATGACGATGTGCGATAAATGAGCACCGGCCTTCATACATAGACCTGCTGCGAAGGGAAGGATTATGGATAATATTTATGATGTTTTGCCCAAAGTTCTAAAAGTGTTGAGGCATCCGGAAATTGATGCTTATCATGCGACAAAAGCCGAAAAAGCGGAAGCCATAAGGGACGAACTTGCGCATATGAGAACCATGCTTGTTGGCAGGGAGTCTGCCCAAGAGGGTGAGGTGCTTGAAGAGGTCTGCAAAGGTGTGCTCAGCAGACTGCAGAAGAGCCGCAAGCCGTATTATCGGCGGGTAATCAATGCTACAGGCATCGTTTTGCACACCAATATGGGTCGGGCTGTGCTTCCGGAGCTTGCAAAGGAGTTTGTGCGTTCGGCAATAGAAGGCTACTCAAACCTTGAACTGGAGATTGAAACCGGACGGCGGGGAAAACGTTATGGCAGAATACTTGAGCGCATATGCACCATCACAGGTGCCGAGGCTGCAATTGTGGTGAACAACAATGCTGCGGCAACGCTGCTCGCACTGCATACGCTGTGTCCATATAAAGAAGCGATCATTTCCAAAGGCGAGCTGGTCGCTGTTGGAGACGGCTTTCGTGTGCCGAATCTGATGGTCTGTTGCGGTACGGTTTTGCGTGAGGTGGGTACAACGAACCAAACGCTTATTGTCGATTACGAGCAGGCCATATGTGATCAGACAGGTGTACTCCAAAAGGTGTACACCAGCAATTATGTGATTAAAGGATTTCACGCAAGCGTCAGTATTTCAGAGCTTGTTGCATTGGGCAAAAAGCACGGCCTGCCTGTAATCAGTGACCTGGGTAGCGGCTGTCTCAGCACCAAGCTCGATGGGGTCAAGGCGACGCCGGCAGGAGAAATCGCAGCAGGTGCAGATGTGGTGACATTCAGTGGTGATAAACTGCTGGGCGGGCCTCAATGCGGCGTGATTATCGGCAAAGCTGAATATATAGCGGCAATCAAAAAAAATCCACTCATGCGAGCAATGCGCCTAGACAAGATGACTCTGGCTGCACTTGATGGGACGCTTATAGAATATATTGATGAAGAGCGTGCAATGAGTAATGTGCCGGTGCTGAGTATGATATCGGCATCTCAAGAGCAGCTTATGGAAAAAGCCGAATCGCTGCTTCTAAAAATAAAACAGACAGGTGTGGACAATGCGCACATAGAGAATATCATATCTTCCGTAGGTGGTGGAAGTATGCCGGGTACGGATCTGGATTCATTTGCCGTGTGCTTTAATAAGGAAGGCGTTTATGTAGAAGATATAGCCGCAGGGCTGAGAAGAAACGAGCCGCCTATAATCAGCTTTATCAGAAACGACCAAGTGGCACTAGACCCCAGAACAATGACCGATGCTGAGATAGATGAGACGGCCTTCGCCGTGGCAAGCGTTATGCAGCAGTATTTACCGACAAATTGAGATTTTGCAAGCGGAGGCATATACAACAACCAATCGAGAGAGGGTTAACTCGTATGAAGAAGTTTGTAGCTGTTTTTTTCGCCGTAGCAATCATATTATTGGCGACTGCTTGTGCGCAGGCGGAGACAGAAAGGGTTATAGACCTTTCATATAGTGATGCTTACGCCCTATATGTAGATGCGGTCAATGCGACACGTGCAGCCGGGTCTGTTTCCGGGACACTGGTGCTGTTCGGAGAGTTTTCCATGTTGGGAATGTCACGTACAAACGATGTGGCCTTTGGCGTTAGCCACATATTTGGCGATGGAGACAATATGCAAGGTGAGATTGACGCATCATGGACTGATGCGGGATTTTTTTCCTGGTACAGAGATGGGATGTTTTATTTTTATGACATTGACGAAGCGTTTAAATTTGCTATGTCGGATTATGTGTATAAACGCATGATGCTCACGATGCTTGTCACGGATGTTTTATTCCCCGAAGAGGGTATATTCGGGCATGAAGTTATAAAAGATTCATACGGAACCGCAATGCTTTTTGAAGTCAGTGAATCATCCATGCGTGATGTGTTGCGAGAACTTGCCAACTTCGAAGATACCGGCGGGATTATCGTATTTAGCGAAGATGAAGTCAGTTATGAATTTCTGGATGCGGTCGTACGTATGCGTATCGGAAATGAGGGTGAGCTTGAGCAAATAAGAGTTGCATTTCGCTATGTTGTGACACATCATCATATTGACGAATCTGCCGTTTCCGGAGGCTATCTTGAGGTAGGAATGATTTTGGCGGAGATTGGCGATGTAAAGATTGACTTCCCGGACGAGCTGAGTGATTTTCCGCTCATAGACGCTCTGTGGGGTTAATAATATTCTAAACAGTTCCGCATCTAGTGTAGCTATTTCCGAACCGCTATATCAGGAACTTGCCATTCAAAGGAGGTATGTTTTATCTGATTTTAAAGATTATTTTCGCAGATGCCTAAACCGATGGGCGTTTAACTCCCGACAGCGTAAGCTAAGGCATCAAACAATCGGCAAATACCCAAGCAAATCTTATTTTTACGAGGAGGTTGAAGTATTGAAAAAGAAATGCACTGCTTTCTTAGGGTTGCTTTTGTGTATGATTATGGTTTTCACCATAATGCCGCTTGAAGCTTTTGCGCAAACTCAAGTGACAATGACTGTGCACAACCCTAGAGGCAACATCGAAAATCGCCCGCTAATCCCCCTTGCAGAGCGCCTACCCACTTTTGATGGCATGAATATTGTCGTCTATGGTGTAGGTATGCAGGGTTCGATTATGGCAAGAATTCCGGAACTTTTGGCTGAGAGATTTGGACCCAGTGCTCATCTTGCCGCAACAACTCCTGAACAAAACCCCAGGGGTGTATCATTTGGCGTGGCAATGGACAAAGCCGGAGTTGATTTCCAAGATATGCATTACCGCTATGAGAGCGTAGCACGGGCAGCAGATGCAGTAGTTGTCGGGGTGGCATTCTGAAACACGTGCGTATGGTGGAGTAGTTACCATACATCACAGTTTGAAAGACGCGGCATCCCCACAGTTTTACTAAAATCCAGAAATTATTCGGCAACAGTCAATTACGGTGCAGAAGCCGTTGGCATCCCGGCTCTGCGGATGATTCAGCTTAATCCGCATGCCATTGCCATATCGGATCACACAGGAACTGCTGCATACAGCCGCGAAAGATCTGTCAGGCCGGAGTTTGATTATATCCTCGCTGCACTTGTTGATCCGCTCAACGATTATGAGCGCAACATCAGTCATGCACCGAGTAGTGGTTTTATCAGGGATAAAATCTATATCCCGAGTACAACACCCGAAGCCCTGGCGCTTTACGAAGAATTCAGCGAGACATGGACTGACGGCAATGGTGTTGCTCGCGGCAGAATAGGTCCGCAAGGCAATATTATCGGCCCGTTCATGGGCGGCCGCAGAGGCATGGATCCCGGTCAGAGTGGACATGATACACCGGGCAACCGCATCAGAAATATTCAGAGACCGGGCGTAGTTGTCGCAGGGCCGGATGAATTCCCACTCATAGACAACCACAACTTCCCGAACTCATGGTTCCCATCAAACAGATATCCTTTCAGCAGTCCGGAATCCACAACAGCGAGAGATTGGCGATCGCTGCTCGGAGATTCAATGGAAGATTTGCACACTACCATTAATGGTGTAACAGTGAATGCAGTGGCAAATCGTGCGGCTGATACCATTACTTTTACCGGTAGCAGCTATGAAGATATCTTCAACCAGTTCCAGATTTATGCACAAGAGTTTTTGTTCCACGATGGATTGCCACTCATACCGCCCACGCCTTCGTTGGTCAACGAAATGCTGACCGGAACAAGCCGCCACCGCGATGAAGTCATCGGCGGAAAGATTCCCGGCAGATCGGGAGAAACCACCGTTGAAAAAATTGCAATCAATGCGGTTATGGCGGGCGCATTGCCTGAACATCTCCCACTCATACTTGCTGCAATTGAGATGTGGTCGCATGATAATGCAAACAGGACAACGCATTTCCATGGACTGACTTCGGGCGGGCCTTTTGGCTATGCACTATTTGTCAGCGGGCCTATAGTATCAGAGCTTGGTCTGCACACCGGAGCCGGTTATATCGGCGGTGCAGGGCATTCAGTAAACAACACCATTGGACGTGCAACGCGTCTGAATACAAGAAATATCGGAAATAACTGGCTCGGTTATCAAGATACACCCCGTTTAGGTCGTCTGCACGAGATTATCCACCCTGTTATCGCAGAGGATGAAAGTGCGCTCCCTGCAGGATGGGCACCGTCACGTGTGCAGATGGGCTTTAGTGCGCAGCACAGCGTCATTAGTATTCATAGCATAGGCAACCACAACATGATACACACCGATTCGGCGGGCATAGATCAGCAGTGGGATGCGCACAGTCTCATCAGGCATCTCAGGACACAAAATGACCGTGGAACCGATTTGATGATTGTTATTGGCCCGGCACATGCACAGGCGCTTTACGATGCAGGCTGGACTAATGTCAATGCCTTGCGTATGAACACGACAACTGATGCACTGCCTTTCCCACCGGGCTTTACCAATGGTTTAGGTAACAATAATGCGGCTCAAACCGGAGCCGGTGGTGCTGGTGCAGCAGCCCTGAATAACACATGGATTGTTGTCACCGGTGAAGACCCAACCAGAGCGACATCCTATGGTTCGAATTCTCACGGCAATGGTATGACATTCGGAACGCAGCGCATAACAGGCGCACCGCTCAGTAATGTCGTCAATTGTTTGCCGCCTCCAAGCACGCCCACAAACTTCGCTGTAGTACCCGGCTCGGAGCCCGGCACGGCGATTTTGTCATGGGATTTGCCGGAGGTAATTGCAGGAAGACTTCCAATCACTCATTTTGAAGTGACTGCGCAGTCTGAGCGCAATGATGTACAAAGATGGGTAGAAGTACCCGGCGGAGCGGCTGCAAGGTCTGCTGCGCTGACACATCTTGACGGTGGAAACAACTATACATTCCGCGTTCGCGCAGTGAGCGGCAGCTATACAGATGCAAATCCGGAGACCATGTACTATCTCGGTGGACGGAGAGTTCCGCTTATGAACGGCGCTGTAATTGCACCTGCCGCCACAGGTGCTGCAGGAGTGATAGGGGTACAATTCCCACCTGTTAATGTATACACCGGTTGGGATACAAATGCATTTTCGACCGGACTTGCTACAGTTGGACATCAATTGGGTATAGTGCCGGCAAGAGGTGCGATTGCCAGCATACAGTGGTATACGTTCACAAACGGCAACGGTGTAAGTGCAACCGGGCCGAGCGAAGTGTTCTATATCACCGCATCACTTAATGCCGATGCTGAAAGTATTGACATTAGGTGGAGAAGCCCCATGTCTGACGGCGGTGACCCAATCTTGGGTTACGAGTTCTCTACAGATAATGGACGCACTTGGGCTGCGATGAGTTCAGTCACGGGCAGAAACTTGGTTCTACCCACTGTCACAGGTGCTACAGTGGAGAACGTAGGTGTTCGTCACAACGGAAGATTCACAATCGAAGTGGACTCCGATACAGAAAGTCCGTTGATTCTCGGTGAAACCTACGACATTCTTGTGCGTGCTTACAACAGTGTGGGTCATGGAGCATTTGCAGGTCAGTCCATAGCATTGGGCGAGGGTACGGCATGGCCATTCCAGACGCATCATAGAGGTGCTGCCAATGCGCAAGGACCGCAACACAACAATTTGGCAGGTGCCAACAATGCCTTTATACAGGCGATTTCGCGAGTTCGCATTACTGTGACGGATGGAAGCTTCCCTGTTACCGGACTGGCTCTAGTTGAAGCGTATGAAGACTGTGAAGATTGCGGCGAATGCGAAAACTGCGAAGCGTATGAAGGTTACGCAGTGCGTTATGAAGACTGTGTGGACTATTTAGTGGGCACTATAGGTGGTGCGATGGAGGGCGAAGCATATGAATAAAAGATTTAAGACCTTCATAATAGGTGTTATATGCGTCTGCTTGCTGGCCTCTATGGCGATGCCCATAGCTTCTGCAAGTTCTGCAGTCACACCGATTGAAATCCTCAGCCCGTGGGGGGTCATAAACCCACCGCTGAACGTTCCTCTCGCTGAGCGGAATCTTCCTGTTAATCTGGCAGATGCCAATATCGGTCTGATTTGGTTTGAGAACCTGTATACAGGACCGCTGGATAGAGTGGGCAGCCGTGAATTTGCCTCTGCGATAAGGGGGGCATTTCCAAATGCAAACTTTGAAAACATAGTCCTTGATGAGATAAGAGTCAATTATCAGACGGCGACATGGTACGACGATAAAGCCGCTGAGCTTGATGCAGTCATTGTGGCTATGGCCGACTCAACCAACACAGCATATTGGGCGGCTGCGTACGCACGTCAGTTTGAAAAACGTGCGGTGCCATCTGTGGTGCTGACCACTTCGACATTCAGCCCTGTGCTTGAAGCCTCGGCGCAGGCTCATGGCATTACCGAACTTCGGAGCGTTGTCATTCCTGCTACTCGCTATGCCAGAGCGTTTGCAAACATGACGGCGAGCTCTGTGCTGATTGTCAATGAGTTCAGTGCAGATATACAAAATGCGCTTTCTACGGCGTTGACTCCGGCTGAGAGAAATCCTCAACCCATAGTACCTCCGAATCAGTGGGAGACACACACCATACCTGCACAGAACTCTTTTGGACATCAGGTTCGCTACTTTAATCAGCTTGCAGATGCGCAGGGTTTTGGCGATGGATTACCGCTTACTTTGCCCACGAGGCAGGCAGTGGATACGATGCTTGCAAGCACAACCAGAAATGGTGATGAGGTGCTGGGCATACTGCGACATCGCTTCGGTGTTGCAACGGTTGAAAAAGTTGCTGTAAATGCAGTCATGGCCGGTGCTCCGGCAAGCGTTTTCCCGATTATTCTGGCCGCAATGGAAGCCATCATTGATGGTATAGAAGACGAGTCGCTCTTCCATTATGCCTGGACTTCGGGAGATGATTACACGCTCTTTGTCTTGTTGAGCGGGCCGATTGCCAGAGAGCTTGAGTTCTACGCAACAAGAGGTGCGCTGGGTCCAGGTACGACAGTGCAGTCAACGATAGGCCGCGCCATACTCTTGTCATTCCAGAACATAGGGCATAACACGAGAGGCGATATAAACACAGGTCGCGCCGGTGCTGCTTGGGGCTTTACCGGTATCGTGATGGCTGAAAACGTCTCTGAATTTCCGGGTGCCATCAACCCCGACTTCCCCGTCAGGTGGGAAGAGCATCACGAAACTATGGGATTTAGTGCATCAGACAGCGTTGTCACAGTTGCGGCTGTGGGGCGTTATGCTGATATGCACGACACAGTGCGCGGGTGGATATTCAACTTCTACGGTGGTTATCTGCTCACACCCGCACATTGGATGTTGCGTGATGCCAGAGTCAATTTTGCCGCAGGTGCAGGTGCTATTGATGGCGGTGGTGGAATGCATTCGCTGGATAACACTCGCCGCAATGCCTTGCCGGAAAATCCACGCTCCAGCAGAGATGCGACATTTCTACTATACAATCCCGACAACGTAGCGGCACTCATCACAAGGCCGGAGGCAGAGTTCCACGAAGCGATTGGGACACTCGATATAATCCACAACACATCTCGCTTGGAGTTTGATTTCGGCAGACCGATTATTGGTGGTGCGCATGTACATGGGCCGAGAGGTTTCGATTCTGCACCTCCCGGAGGTGCGTGGGGCGGTGCTGCAAATAACCCATCGACGGCGACTCAATCTAATATTTTGCTCGGTAATATTCTGCTTGGGCCGAGAACTGCCGGTGGCCCGGAATGGGGCAACAAAGAGCTGCTCAGACAGTGGTTTGCTACGCACGGTATTTCCGGAAACTATCTGAACAATCCGGCGCATAGTGACAGGCTTCTGGTCTTTGCTGATGTCCAGCCGCCGGCTAGTGCATCAGAGGAATTCATTCCATTTGCAGCGCACTCGAATGTGGTGCTTCCGATTATTGCCGGGCAGTATCCATCGTATGCGCGCGGATTCCAAAGTAAAGGTCTTGGCATGGATGCGATGCGTAGCCAGCTTGTTTCCGGTGCGACGATAACACAGACCGGACAGCACAATCCTGCACCTTCACAGCCAAGGAATTTCACGGCAACCGTAACCGCAGGGAACGCTGTTACTTTAGCTTGGGAAGCTCCTGCGAGGTTGCAAGATACTCTGCTCAGGTATGAAGTATCTAAAGACAATGGCGCAACATGGGTCAGTGCAGGAACGGATTTGACTTTCACATTTGATGACATAGATGTTACAGAGAATCATCAATTTGTGGTTAGAGCAGTCAGCGATATCAGAAATTCCGCAGTATATACCTGGATTGATGACGATGTACTTGAACTCGACCATAGTGGGAGCGGCCGTGGTGCACAGGCGAGAGCATTGGCAGTAAACGCAACTTTTACTCTATCTTTCAACATCTTTAACAACGGCAATAACAACAACGCAAGTCTTGCCAATATGGGGATCATCCGCATGTGGCCGCAAATTAACAGCGCAGGCGCAAATCTGTCCTATGCAAATCTGACAGTAAGCGCGGAAGACCAAGATGGCGAAGACGCAATGGGATTTGTCCGTGTTAACCGCATATGGAACGATCAAGATTACGTGAGCCTGATTGACGTAAACAAACATGCGCCATGGCAGTACATTGATATGGTCGTGGAATACCGTGGCCAAGAGTTTGAGGTGCGACTCATAAACAACATGTTCTTGAGTTTAAGAGCCTTTAACAATGGCACATGTGATGAAGTTCCAAGCATGGCAGGCAATATTCGCATTTGGCCGCAGCTTGGCGGTGTGAGCGCTCCGATCCCAATGTCTGCGGTGCTTACGGCAGTTGATCAAAGCGGCGGTGATGCATTATCTCTGATTACGAGAAATCGTCAATGGGTTGATGGTACAGGTTGGCAGGATAATTATCTTAACTTTGATGTAGATAAGAATGCAAACTGGCAGACCATCCTGCTTACGATCAGTGTATTCGGTCAAACAGTTGAGGTGTTGCTCACCAACAATTTGTTTGAAGCTGCACCTGTAGATGTACTTGGATTGCAGGCGTTTAACAACGGAAACTCAAACAATGCATCGCTTGCAAATGCCGGAATAATTCGCATTTGGACACAGCTAAATGGTGTCAATGCATTGGTTCCATTTGAGGGATTGCGTGTGACAGCGTATGATCAAGATGGAGATTCGGCAATGGGATATGTCCGAGTCAATCGTATATGGAACAATATGGATTATGTCAACCTGATTGATGTAACCAAGCGTGATGCGAATTGGGAGACCATTGATTTGACTGTTAAATTAGGTAGCGGTCAAGTTGTGGAACTGCATCTGGTAAATGACCTGTTCTAGTACTCCATTGTCAAAAACAACAGAAGTCCAACTGAATAAGTTGGGCTTCTGTTGTAAAAACAATACTGGGTGGTGATATCTGTGCTTTCAGAAAACGAGTTTTCTGTTTTTGATTTTGCATCGTGCATTTCTGATGCAATAGACTTAATTTCTCCGATAATGCAAAGCCATCATAAGAAAGTGGCGTATTTTTCATACAACATAGCCATGCAAATGAACCTGCCGGACGATATGATCCGAGACATCGTTTTGGCGGCTGTTTTGCATGATATTGGCGCTTTTTCTGATAATGAGCGGACGAAAATTGTTTCGGCAGGATTTGACGAAGGTGACCTTGCAGTACACGCTGAAATGGGATACAAGCTTCTTAAGAGCTTTGAGCCGCTCCAAAATGCTGCCAAGCTCATACAGATGCACCACGCATGTTATGACAAAATGGGTGATGCAGTGCCGATTGGCAGCTATGTCGTACATTTGGCAGATAGGATTGCCGTGACGCTTGACGACAGCAAAGAGGTTTTTGAACAGATTCCTAAGGTTATGGAAAAGATCGAAGAAAACTGTGCAGTGTTTCATCCCGCAGCTTTGGATGCACTAAGGGCGCTTGAAAATGTTGAATGCTTTTGGATTGAGGCATGTTCAATTTCTGTCAGCTATTCGATTCCTGACCGCATGAAGCATATTCATAAAATAATTGACACACGTACATTGAGAGATTTTGCAAAAGTTGTAGCCAATTTCATAGATTATCGGAGTCGATTTACTTCGACCCATTCGAGCGGAGTTGCAGCGGTTGCATTGGAACTGACCAGACTCTCCGGATTTTCTGAAAGCGAGTGTGATATGATGGAGATTGCCGGTTTTTTGCATGATGTGGGCAAGCTTGCGATATCTAATGATATTTTAGAAAAAAAGGGGGCGCTGTCTGAGGAGGAAGTCAATGAGATGCGAAAGCACACATATTACACATATGTGATACTCAATAAGATCAAGGGGCTTGAGCATATTTCGACTTGGGCTGCTTATCACCATGAAAAACTGGATGGCAAGGGATATCCTTTTCATATCAAGGGTGCGCAGTTTACAAAACTTGCAAGAATCATGGCGGTTGCTGATATTTTTACAGCCATTACTGAAGATCGGCCATACCGCTCAGGTATGAATGAGGATGAGGCAATGCGTGTCCTTAACAATATGGTAATAAATGGTTCTATTGATCCGATCATTGTAAAATTGACCGAAGACAATTTTGAGCATATCAACACAGTGCGCATTTGTGCTCAGAAAGTTGCGCTGGAGGAATATATGGCATTTCATTAGGCAGTCCGATGCCATTGCCTTTGGTAGGGCAATTGGGTTAGATGGAGTAACAGATTTTTCAACAAAACCTGTTGCTATTTTATGAATCTTGTGGTAAAACTGTGTAATATAGATGTGTTTTCTCCTCAGCTCAGGCGATACGCTGCGGGAAGACGTGCCAGAAACTTTAGAAAGTGAGGTTTAATCACGTATCGCTTCATTTTTGGTAAACATTTTTAAGGAGGAAAGTATATGGAAGTTAATCCTAATTTAGCTGCAACGGCGTGGACTCTGATACCCATAGCAATCACAATTATATGCGTATTTTTGACAAGGCGTATATTATTGTCTTTATTTGTAGGTATTATTGCGGCAGCATTTATGTCAGCCAACTTCATTGTTTTTGACACAGTGATGTTAGTTGAAAGAACGATGACAGGCATAATATTTTCTGATGGACAAACGGCACTATTCAGTGTCTTCAGCAGATGGTATTTGTCAATCATAATCTTCCTGTTGGGACTCGGTGTTGTCACCAGTACGGTGGTTTTGACCGGGGGTGCCAGGGCATTTGTAAATGCTGTGGCCAGTAAAGTCAAGAGCCGCAAAGGTGTACAGTTTATAACTGTAATCATTGGCGTTGTATTGATGATTGACGACTACTTTAATGCGATGGTCAACGGCAATATCGCCAAAACTGTTTCTGCAAAGCACAATCTTTCGCGTGCAAGATCCTCATACATAGTAGACTCAATTGCCGCTCCGATATGTATTGTTGCTCCGGTATCCAGTTGGGCAGTAGCGATCATGGGCAACATGGGTACGACTTATGAGAGCATTGGCCAATATGGCAGAAATGTATTTTTGGATTTTCTACGTATGATTCCATATCAGTTTTACGTATTTGCTGCAATTGGATTGGTCATAGTGACGATCTGTGTGGACTTTAATATGTTCTCTATGAGGAAGTATGAAAGAGCCATCAATGAAGAAGGCAAGGACATTGCAGCAGAAGAGTCAGATGTAGGTCTTATTGTTGGAGAAACATCCACAAAGGGTACAATTTGGGACTTTTGGATTCCAATCATTTGTCTTGCATTGGCAACGATTGCGACCATGCTCGTAACAGGTTGGCAGTCTGCCGACCCGACAGAGATATATGAAGGCGGATTCCTGTATGCGATCCTTGATAACATGAGCTTGTCAATGTCACTACTCATGGGTGGTATCGCAGCTTTGGTATCGTCTATGTATATCGCATTAAGGCATGTAAATAAGGGCGAAGTTACCAAGCAACAATACTGGAAAGCCATCGTCGCAGGGCTCAAATCCATGGTAAACCCAATTGCAATTCTTGTGCTATCATGGACGATTTCAACACTCATAGGTCATCTTGAAGTTGGTGATTGGGTTGCTGAGATTCTCTATGCTTCGGGCATCTACGGCGGATTTATACCGTTTATTATGTTTATCAGTGCGGCGCTATTGGCGTTTGCTATTGGTACGTCATGGGGTACATTTGCTATCGTTCTGCCAATTGCCGGTGCAGTAGTATCTACTACAGGAAATATGCATTTGCTTCTTCCGGCCATGGCTGCGGTTCTTTCCGGAGCGGTATTCGGCGACCACGCCTCTCCAATTTCTGATACGACCGTTTTGTCCTCAGCAGGCACGAGCTGTAAGGTTCTTGCGCACTTTGAGTCGCAACTGCCATATGCTATTTTGGCGGCGATCCTCACGGCGATTGGATTCTTGTTCTTTGGACTTTCCGGTACTGTAATTGTCGGTTATCTGGCGTTTGCAGTGGCGCTTGCAATCACGGTGGTGTGCTTTATCTTTATCAAAAAGAGACGTGGTGCGGCGTACTAGTATTATGCAAGTATTAAATTTAGAGTAACCAATAAGCGATGAGGTTGGTGCCCAAAATGGGCACCAACCTCAAGTCTGTTAAGCCTAAGGAGTAAAAGATGAGCAAAACCCTGTATATATCAGATCTTGACGGCACACTGCTCAATAAAAAAGCCGAGCTGACGTGCGATGCAAAAGCAGTCCTCAATCAGCTCATTGCAAGTGGGGCGTACTTCACTGTGGCAACAGCGCGGACATTAGATACGGTGCTGCACATCTTGGGTGACATCCGGCTCAATGTACCGGCGGTGCTCAATAATGGTGCCTCGATTTACGACACGGCTTCCGGTGTGCATGTGAAAAATGAAGTCATAGATCGCTTGGCTGCTGCCCATTTATTTAACACCCTCAGAGACTATGATATCACCGGGTTTGCCTTTACATTCGATGAGGATATTCAATTTTACTATGAGAATCTGGATGATGAGCACAGAAGAGCCTTTCATGATGAGCGTTCTGGAACGTATGGCAGGATATATACACAGGTGCAGTCATTTTCTGAGTTGGTCAATAATGATGTTATATATTTTTCTACTTGTGATACCTACATGCGTTTGCTTCCTGTGTATGAGGTGCTCAAGGCGGATATGCGCTTGCGTGTAGAGTTTTATCGAGATGTGTACCATGAGCATAATTGGTATCTGGAGATTTGTGCACAGTCAGCGTCAAAATATAATGCAGTGATGTATTTAAGGGAAGTCTATGGTTTTGAGCGGGTGGTGTCTTTTGGCGACAATCTCAATGACCTGCCCATGTTTAAGGCAAGTGATGTGTGTATTGCGGTAGAAAATGCACGACAGGAAGTCAAAGACGCCGCCGATATCATCTGTGGTGCAAATGAAAGCGACGGCGTAGCAAAGTGGCTTGCACAAAATGTGCTTGGGGTTTAGGTAGTGTGCAGCCCCTCATATTGCGCTAGCTTATGCCAATGTAACCGAAATCCCGGCATTAAGCAAAGCTTGCTTGAGTTCGGGGATTTTTACTGTGCCGAAGTGGAAAACAGAAGCCGCAAGTGCAGATTCAATATCAGGAAGCTTGGTAAACAGCTCAATAAAATCCTCGATGCAACCGGCTCCGCCGGAAGCGATGATAGGAATCTTGACGGCATTGCGTGCAGCCTCAAGCATCGGTAGATCGAAGCCTTGCTTTACGCCATCGGTGTCGATACTGTTGACAACCAACTCGCCAGCACCAAGCGCCTCACCTTGTTTTATCCACTGTGTCATTTCGAGTCCGGAATCCTCTCTGCCGCCTTTCAAAAAAACCCTAAATATGCCATCCACCCGCATGACATCTACGGCCAGCACCACTTTATCGCTGCCGTATTTTTTCGCTGCATCGGCGATCAGTTGTGGATTTTTCAGCGCCCCGGTGGTAATGCTGACCTTAGATGCGCCGTTTGCGATGACGGTTTCAAAATCATCTAAAGTGCTGACCCCGCCGCCAACAGTGAGGGGGATTGAGATGTTGCTGACGACTTGATTCAGTACATCTGCAAATATTTTTCGACCATCGCTGGAGGCTGTGATATCGTAAAAAACAAGTTCGTCTGCGCCGTTGTTACTATAGTATTTTGCGAGATCAGCGGGACTTGCTATGTCTTTGACATCTTGGAACTTGACGCCTTTGACGACCTTGCCATCTTTTATATCCAGACATGGGATGATTTTTTTTGCTGCCATTTTACTATTCCTCCTTATTGCGCTGCGGCTATTGCCTCTGCCAAGTCAATAGCTCCGGTGTATAGTGCCTTACCGAGTATGGCACCATTGATGCCCATTTTGGATAGTGTCTTTATTTCTTCCAGTGTGGATACACCGCCTGAGGCGATGATATATAGTTTGAGACGTTTTCGCAATGTATCATATAACTCTAAATTCGTACCTTCAAGCAGCCCATCTTTTGAGATATCGGTACAAATCAGTGTTTGTACTCCAATTTCTTCCACAGCTTCACAAAATGCCATTGCGCTTTGATCTGAAAGTTCAGTCCAACCTTTTAAGGCGATCAGTCCGTCTTTGATGTCCGCTGAAACAGCGATGGACTGACCAAAGGTGTTGGTGACTTTTGGAAGAAAGCCAGGGGTCGATACCGCTGCTGTTCCGAGTATGACACGTTTTACGCCGATATCCAGATAGGTATTAATGGTTTCTTCGTTTCGGATTCCACCGCCTACTTGGACTGCAAGATTTGTTTTGTGGATAATGTTTTTGATCACATCAAAATTTGCCGGTTTGCCGTCTCGGGCTCCAGCAAGATCAACAATGTGCAGTGCTGTTGCGCCTTTGGCTTCAAATTCTTGGGCAACACAGGCCGGATCGTCACTATAAACGGTCATTTGCTCATAGTCGCCGCGGATCAGTCTTACCGCCTTGCCTTCATATATATCAATGGCCGGATAGATGGTCATATGAGTGTTCCTTTCGTAGAGGGGATTTCGTCTTTGAAGTTATCGTCAATTGTTAACGCAGCGTGCAGCGCACGAGCAAGCGCTTTGAAACACGCTTCGAGGATATGGTGCGTATTTTTTCCTGCGAGTTTTCGGATGTGGACAGTTATACCGGATTTTCTGACAAATGCTTGCATGAATTCTTCGAAAAGTTCAGTGTCCATCGTGCCGACAGCGCGGTCAGGCAAGGCAACGTCAAATGTGAGATGGCTGCGTCCTGATATGTCTATGGCACACAGTACTAAGGCTTCATCCATAGGGAGCGTGATATTTGCATAACGGTAGATACCTTTTGCATCGCCTATGGCCTCGGAAAATGCTGTACCCAGACAAATTCCGATATCCTCAATGGAGTGGTGGGCATCGACATGCGTGTCGCCTTTACACTGAAGACGGAGGTCGAATTTGCCATGCTTGGCAAAAAGTTCAAGCATATGGTCAAAAAAGCCAATTCCGGTGTCTATTGTGTTTTGCCCGCGCCCATCGATGTTGAGTGATAGCGTTACTTCGGTCTCGGAAGTCTTTCGTGTGATTTGGCTTGTTCGCATTATTTTCCCTCCAATATTTCTGAGATTGTATTTAAAAATGCATCCATTTGTGCCGGTGTTCCGATGGTGACTCGGATGTAGTCTGATATGCGCGGCTTATTCCATTGGCGTACGAGTATGCCTTTTTCTTTGAGTTGCATGTAGAGTGAAGCGCCGCTGAATTTTGGGTGCCTTGCGAATATGAAATTGGCTTTTGAATCCGTCATGGTAAAGCCTAATTCTTTGAGCTGACTTACAGTATACTGCCGAGTTTCAATAATTTCTCTGCGTTTTTCGTTAAAATACGCTTCCTCGTTGAGTGCGGCGAGGCTCATTGTTTGTGTCAGCCTGTTTACATTGTAAGGATTAAATGAGTATTTCATTGTATTCATATCTTCAATGAGCGGAGCAGAGCCTATAGCATAAGCCATGCGCGCACCAGCCATGGAGCGGGATTTTGAATATGTGTGCAAGACGATCAGATTGTCATATTCTTGTGTCAGTGGAATTGCAGACTGTGCGCCGAAATCGATATAGGCTTCATCTATGAGCACTATATATTCTGGATTGCTTTGTGCAATGAGCTCAATTTCAGATAGTGTGAGTGCAATTCCGGTTGGTGCATTAGGATTTGCAAGTACGATATTTCGGCCTGCGTCAATATAGTCGCTTATGTCTACAGAAAAGTCATCTCTTAGAGGAATTTGTTCATATGGTATGCCGTACAGTTCCGCATATACAGGGTAGAATCCGTATGTTATATCAGGAAAGGCCACGCTGCGCTCTGCATCGCAAAATGCCAAAAAAGCAAAGGCCAATAGCTCGTCAGAGCCGTTGCCAATGATGATATTTTCGGGATGTATGCCGTAGTTCTCGGCGATTTTTTTAATGAGCATCGTGCCGTCCGGGTTAGGGTAGAGTCTGAGCTTTTCTATTTCGTCTGCGGTGACGGAGCTTATGACTGAGTGCGGCGGCGGATACGGAGACTCATTGGTATTTAGCTTTATATACTGCATGTCGGCGGGTTGCTCTCCGGGAACATATGCTTTTAGAGTGCTGTGCCGCTGTGATAAAAATTTACTCATGGCATTTCAATCCTTTTTTCGACTGATTTTGCGTGGGCACAAAGACCTTCTTCTTCGGCAAAGCGTATGACATCACTTGCGGATTTTAGCAGCGCTTCCTTTGAATAGTAAGTGTATGATGATTTTTTTATAAAATCATCGACAGTCAAGGGGCTTGAAAACCTAGCCGTGCCGTCAGTAGGCAGTGTATGGTTCGGGCCTGCATAATAGTCACAAAGTGCCTCAGGGGTATGTTTTCCCAGAAATACCGAACCGGCGTTTTTTACTTTGTCCAGATAATTCATGGGCGCTTCGAGGAGAATCTCCAGATGTTCCGGTGCAAGTTCATTGGATATATCAAATGCTTGGTCGAGAGACGAAGCCACGATGATCATGCCATGATTATCAATGGCTTGACGGGCGATGTCCTTGCGCGGCAGTGCATTCAGTTGCGTCTCCAGCTCGTCTTTGACTTTGCTTGCAAGTTGTGAACATGTGGTGACAAGTACTGCGGGAGAATCACTTCCGTGCTCACATTGCGAGAGCATATCCGCTGCGACAAACTGCGGCTGTGCACTTTCGTCTGCGATAATGAGTATATCGCTAGGGCCGGCGATCATATCTATACCTACAATGCCAAAGACTTGACGCTTGGCTTCTGCGACATAAGCATTACCGGGGCCTGTGATTTTGTCAACGCGCGGAATCGTTTCAGTGCCATAGGCCAAAGCGGCAACCGCTTGAGCGCCGCCTATTGTGAACACCCTATCAGCGCCTGCAATTTTAGCGGCGGCCAGAATTCCGGGATTTATTGCGCCTGATTTTGATGGCGGGGTGACGATTATGATTTCGTCAACTCCTGCAATTTTTGCGGGGAGAACATTCATCAGGACAGACGAGGGATATGCCGCCGTTCCACCCGGAATATACAAGCCGACGCGCTTAAGTGGGGTGATGCGTTGTCCCAGAATTATGCCTTGAGCCGGAGTCATTTCAAATCCTGTTCGGACTTGACGGCGGTGGTATGCTTCGATATTCTTCGCCGCACACCGCATTATGTCCGCAAATTCGGGATCAATGTTGTTGAGTGCATCGTCCAGTGCACTTATGGGCAGCTCAAAATGATCAAGTGTGCATCCATCAAACTTTTCGGTATATTCCCGCAAGGCTTTGTCTCCACGATTGATTATATCGGAGATGATGGCACTTACAGTTGCTGTAATCGTGTCCGTTGTCGCTTTTTTTGTTGTGCGACGATTTACGAATGTTTCAGCGGAAATAATCTTGATCATAGTGAGACCCTTTCTGATGCCATATTTGGGGCTGTATTAAAGTTGTGAAAATCTGCCGTAGGGGTGAACTGTGTTCGCCCGAGGGATTGTGTTCATTGTGTCATACATTAATACGATCACCCTACAAACAAGTTGAGATTTTTTGGCACAATTTGCTGATGGCATCGTAATTGAATTTATAGCTTACTTTGTTCGCAATGAGCCGTGCGCTGATATCTACAATGGTTTCAAACGGCTCCAAATCATTTTCTAACAGCGTTTGACCGGTCTCAACGAGGTCAACAATGACATCGGACAATCCTAAAATAGGTGCAAGCTCAATCGAACCATTTAACCCGATGATATCAATGTCCCGACCCTGTTTTTCATAGTAACTGCGGGCAATATTTGGAAACTTTGTGGCCACACGCAACGTCCGACCAAGCTGATCCGGAGCAAAGCCCTTTTCGGCAGCGACGCACATTCGGCATTTCCCGATATCAAAATCCAACAGCTCGTAGACTTCCGGGGCGTACTCCAACAAAATATCCTTGCCCGCTACACCGATATCGGCAGCGCCTCGCTGAACATAAATGGGTACATCCGATGGCTTGACCCAGAAATAACGCACACCATTTTCAGGGCTTTCAAAAACGAGTTTGCGGCTGTCTTCATATATGGCCGGACATCCGTATCCCGCCTTTTCGAATATATTGTATGCTTTTTCGCCGAGCCTGCCTTTGGGTAGGGCAATATTTATAAAATCATCTGTTTGGCTGTGTCTTTCCAATAAATCAAGATAGACAGCGAAACCTATAGCATCTGAGCGTTTGCCAAACTTGCGCATGAGCTTATCATAGCGGCCGCCTGAGAGGATTTTAGTCGGGATTCCATCGATATAACCTTGGAATATTATTCCGCTGTAATAACTCAAATCATTGACCATTGAAAAATCAAGATTGATTTCAAGTACACCTTGAGTGCTCAAAACATGATACAGTGCCTCTAGCTCGTGGCGTGCGGTTTCAGTCGCATCATTGATGCACATATGTTCAAGTTGTTTGGCCACACTTTTATAAGACCCATAGAGTGTGGTCAAGGTGGCAAGACTTGTACCGAAGTTGGAAGAAAGTGCATATTTTTGGCAGAACTTGCGCAGTTCAGGTAAGTTCTTTTCACTGACCAGTTGCAAAATTTGTGTGCGTTGTTCCTCGGTCAGTACCTCATTGTTAAGCAGACCGGCAATAAATCCCATGTGGGAGATATCTAAGCGTGTGGGTTTTCCCAACACTTCCAAACTTTGCTGTGCCAACATCAGCACTTCGCTTGTCAGCGTCACATCAATAGCGCCGATACATTCGAGACCGACTTGCATACGCTCTTTAAACTCAAAGCCATCCGGCCTGTAGACGGTTTCGTTGTAATAGAGCTTCTTTAAGCGGCCGTCATCGGCGGCGTTTTTTACTATGGATAATGTTACATCAGGGCGCAAGGCCATAAGCTTGCCACTCGCTCCGGTAAATGTCACGATATCGCCGGAGGAGAGAAAAGATTTGTTATCAGCGTATAGCTCATATTCCTCAAATCGGCTGAGCCGAATTCTGAGTAGCCATGCTGTTTATACAATGTGCGTAGGCGCATAATGGCCTGTTCGTCATATCTAAGAATATCTTTTGAAAAATCCATGATGTACTCCATTTTCCCCGACCCAATTTATCGTGTTTAAATCAAAATGTGGGCTACCCGGTGTGTAGCCCAATTGATGAAAGATTGCTGCGAAAATGCTGTCTTATGTCTCGAAAAAGCGCGCATGGATTGCAGACATCGCTCTGTCTGCTTCATGTTCATCAACCAAAACCGAAATCTTTATCTCGGAAGTTGAAATAAGTCCTATATTGACCTTGGAATCATATAAAGCTTCGAACATCATTGCCGCAACACCGGGAGATGACATCATGCCCGCACCGACAATGCTGACCTTGGCAACATTGGCATTCATGCTGATATCACTAAAGCCAATGAATTTTTGTGCCTCCTTAAGCGCAGCTACAGCGCAATCCAAATCCGTTCTGGCAACAGTAAAGCTGATATCTTTAGTCGTGTTGCGGCCTACCGACTGCAATATAATATCGACATTTATTTTTTCTTTTGAAAGTGCTTGAAATACTCTAAAGGCGATGCCGGGTTCGTCCTCGACCTCCATTATGGCGATTTGAGCGACATTGGTATCCATCGCTACGCCGCTGATTTTTGATTGCTCCACTTTTGTTACCCCCTTTACTTTTGTGCCGGGCTTTCTTACATAACTTGAAAGGACTTCCATTTTGACATTGTATCTTTTGGCCATTTCGACCGATCGATTATGGAGCACTTGAGCGCCCAGTGAGGCCAGCTCCAGCATTTCGTCATAAGTAATCTCATCAAGTTTTTTTGCACCGGGAATCTTGCGCGGATCGCTGGTATAAACGCCTTCGACATCCGAAAAAATCTGGCACAAATCCGCATTGAGTACAACGGCTAATGCGACTGCGGTTGTGTCAGACCCCCCACGTCCAAGCGTTGTTATATCATCATATCTGTTGATGCCTTGGAAGCCTGCAACCAACACGATCCGACGGCGATCCAGTTCGGCTTTGATACGCTCAGCAGATAGTGCCTTGATCCTGGCGTTATTGTATTCCGTATTGGTCTGCATACCGATCTGCCAACCGGTCAGCGATACAACCGGCAATCCAAGTTTTTCCAGTGCCATGGCCATGAGTGCCACAGATATCTGCTCACCGGTGGATAGGAGCATATCCATTTCTCGTTTTGATGGATTGGGATTAATTTCATTTGCTTTTGTGATGAGGTCGTCCGTTGTATCGCCCTGCGCCGAAAGTACAACAACCACGTCATTACCTTCGGTGTATTTTTCGGCGATGATCCATGCTACACGTTCAATTTTTTCAGCATTTGCGACAGAGCTTCCCCCGAATTTTTGTACGATAAGAGCCATTATAAATACTCCATTCTGGAAATAGTGCTTTTAGCGGTTATACTAAAATGCGGAATATCGAAAGTGGTTTGATACCGCGTGCAAGAATATCATTGATTTTTTTACCGCTCAACATCATGGTTTTAAATGCGATTGTGCCATTACTTTCACCTGCGAATATGACATCTCCGAATTCGCGCTCAATTTTTGCTTTCGGAGCATCTGTCCTTATATACCAAGCCGTTTCGAGTTGTGCTGGATCAGCCAGTAACGCCGGGTCACCATCTTCCCAACCGATCCACTTGCGGGCATATAGATGTTTTACCGCATCTATGATATCTGCAACGACTGCACTGGCAGTTGGGAGCTTCCCGGCGCCTGCACCGCAGAGGATCACGTCGCCAACGGCATTGCCGCGTACAACGACTCCGTTCATTACGCCTTCAACGCCGGACAGAAGCTGTTCTTTGTCAATAAGGTGCGACGCAACATAGGCATAGAGCTTGTCGCCCACAACTCGCGCTCTGCCGAGCAGTTTGATTTTATATCCCAACTCCGAGGCAAAAAACTTGTCGTCCTTGGTTACACTTCTGATGCCTTCTGTGGACACCAAATCCGGGTAGACATGCTTTCCGAATGCAAGTGAGGCCAGTATACATATCTTGCGGCAAGCGTCATGGCCTTCAACATCAGCCGTTGGGTCAGCCTCTGCATAGCCTTTGAGCTGTGCATCTTTGAGTGCAACTTCAAATTCAGCGCCATTTTTTTCCATTTCGGTCAGAATATAGTTGGTCGTGCCGTTGAGTATTCCAAAAATTTCGCTGATTTGATTGGCGGCCATGCACTGAACGAGGGGTCTCATTATGGGAATTCCGCCGCCGACACTTGCTTCGAATAGGTAGTTTACACCTTTTTCTCTGGCGAGTTTAAGCAGGCTATACCCATGTGCGGCAACCAATTCTTTGTTTGATGTGACGACACTTTTTCCGGCCTCAAGACAGCGTTGCGTATATTCAAGCGCAACACCGACACCACCGATCACTTCAACGACCACAGAAATGTCAGGATCGTTGACGATGGTTTCAAAGTCATTTACAAAAAGCGAATGAAATGGACTGTCTGAAAAGTCCCTGATGTCAAGGATATATTTAACTCTAATATTTTGTCCGGCATTTTTTGCGACCTTTGCGCTGTTTTTGTCAAGCACCTCAACAGTGCCGGAGCCAACCACGCCGAAACCGAGCACAGCTATTTCAGCCATTTAGTTCACCTCAATTCGATACGAATCACATCTGATAATTCTAACACGGAGCTATTGTTACTGCAATGTTTTTTTGAAAAAATGTAACTAAAAACTGATCTGATCTAGTAAAGGTTTTTTACAAATTGAATCCCGATGACCAGACCATAGAGGATCGGTTGATGAATGATGTATATCAGCAGTGCATGTCTTCCGATTTTTGGAAATAACGGTACTTTATATTCATAAAACCACTCGGGCAGCGCCCGGTCTCGCACATAGATTCCGGCACATGTTCCTAACAGGAACACAAATAGCCAAGGAATGATGGGGAAATAGTCATAACTTACAAATCCAATTTGCCGCCAGCCCAACACCGATATGAGGGGTCGTAGCCATGGGTGCGGGCATATAATCGTGATATGGTTGGTCAAGACAGCACCTGCGATGATGAGTGTGATCCAAATAAAAGGTGAGATTTTGTTCGGAATCAAATCCCAGAGTCTATGTGTCAGGCCGAAAAATAACATGCTGAAACCGAGCAGATGCAAAACGCCCCACCAAATCGGCATGCCCATGAAAGCGGTGGCCGCTGTGATGACTGCGGAGAGTCCAAGGGCAATGAGACCGCGTTTTATATTGCTGCGGGAGAACCGTGAGGAGATGCCCGAAAGGAAAATGAACAGCCCTGCAAAGAAGGGTTGCAGTATGTCAAACACTGGGTTGGAGAACATCCATCCCGGTGCGCCTAAGAATGCGACAAGATTGTAAAGTAAGTGGTGTGCGACCATCAACACGACAGAGAACCCGCGTAGTGCGTCAATGATGTCGATGCGGTTATTCGTTTTATTCATGAGGAGATTTTACTTCTAATGCTACCCATTGTCAAATGGGTATGATACAATGACTGCTGTGCAGTGGGGATTCAAAGTAAGGGAGATGACGAGTATGCGTGCTGTGGTAATCCTTGCAGGGGGCAAGAGCCGCCGGATGGGTCGAGACAAACTCGCGCTGCCGATGGATGGCGAGACATTATTGGAATCAGTTGTGCACAAGTTTTCTTATGTGTTTGAAAATGTGTATCTCAGTGTTGCTGATGCTGAGAAGTATCCGGAAATTAAGGCAGACAGACTGGTTGATATCATACCGGGGGCGGGGCCGATGTCCGGATTGCATGCGGCGCTCTCTGCATTGCATGTGGATGGGGTCTTTTTGGTTGCTGCGGATCTGCCTTTTGCATCTCCGGAAGCAGCGCTTAAGATCATTGAATTGGGTAAAGAGAGCGGTAAATCTGCTTGTGTGGTAAGGCTTCCGGATGGGAAGCTGGAGCCTTTGTTTGCGTATTATCGCAAAGATATCTTGGACAAATGTAAGGCGCTGATAAGCATAGGGGATTACAGAATGACCGAACTTTTTACTGAAGAATCGGCACAATTTGTAGCGCCGGAAGCGTTGGGTGAATTTTGGAGCGATGCGTTGATTATGAATGTGAACTATCCGGAAGATTATGCGAAGCTTAAGCAAAGCTTTGCTTGAACTTGAATAAACTTGATGATAAAATGCTTACTATTCTAAAAATGCGCATATTACTTTATTTGATTTGAAAGGATTATTTATTATGAGTTACAAAATCACCAGAAAAAACGAAGCAGTCAAATATGAGGCTCCCGGACATTATGACGTACAAACAACTCGCCTACACAATCCGCAAGATGTCAATGATGGAAGCATTGTTATGGGTTTGAGTCACTTTCTGCCGGGCGGCGGTGTAGAATATGGTTCTAACCCAAAAGAGTCGATTTACTACGTAGTTGAAGGTGAAATGTATATCGAATCAGAAGTCGGCACTGAAAATGAAGTCAAGACAACGCTCTATCCCGGTGATTCTTATCATTGCGGACCCAATACGAAAAAATCAGCAAAAAACACAGGCGCAACCTGTGCGCAAATGCTTGTGTGCATAGTTACCCCACCGGAAGCGAAATAGTAAACTGTCGGGAGATATTGTTGTAGGGGCGACCGTTCTCGGTCGCCCATGGGAGAGCTATGCTAAAGTTATCTGATATCAGACTCAAAGCACGGTGCGATGAAAGAACCCTGCGGCAAACAGCTGCGGGGATTTTGAGCGTTTCGGCAGGTGCGATAAAAGATATGAAAATACATAGACTATCAATAGATGCACGCCGCAAATCAGATGTTCGATTTGTATATACCTTGCTAGTTGACTTGGATATGGAAGAAGGTCGGTGTTTAGGGACTGAAGCACGCAAACCCAAAGCGTCCAAAGCCTTTTCACAAGACAGCGCTTGCGTTTCAAACTATATCCCTCCGGAGCCCTATACATTTCCGGAGATAAAAGCCAAAACGCTTGAAAATCCGCCTGTAATTGTTGGAATGGGTCCGGCGGGTCTCTTTGCAGCACTGTGTCTTGCAGAAGCCGGGATCAAGAGTGTTGTTCTTGAACGCGGAGCACCTGTCTCTGATAGAATAAAATCTGTTGTGCATTTTTGGGAAGCGGGCGTACTTGACGAAAGCTCCAATGTCCAGTTTGGCGAAGGCGGTGCAGGGACATTTTCTGATGGTAAACTGACAACGAGCTTAAATGACATGCGCATAAGATATGTACTGGAGCGCCTTGTCGCATTTGGGGCGCCGGACGATATACTTTATCTGGCAAAGCCCCATATTGGTACGGATAGATTGCGAGATGTTGTCATTGGTATGAGAAAAAGGCTGATTGAGCTGGGATGTGCGGTGAAATTCGGCCATAGGCTTGCCGATTTGGAAATCGATGGTGGCAAGCTTCGCAGTATTAGCGTATCTGAAGGTCTGAGGCAGTACTCAATGGCTACAGATACACTGATTCTCGCACCGGGAAATAGTTCAAGAGATACTTTTGAAATGCTATATAATCGCGGTGTTGCACTGTCTCCAAAGAGTTTTTCGCTAGGGGTGCGTATTGAACATTTGCAAAGCGCAATTGACATGACGCAATATGGCGCTCATGCCATATCAAGCGGGATAGGCTTTCCTGCATCGGATTATAAGCTGGTGGCGCATTTAGATAATGGACGTTCTGTATACACCTTTTGCGTTTGCCCCGGCGGCCAAGTCGTTGCGGCGGCTTCGGAATCCGGCGGTGTAGTGACCAATGGAATGAGTCACTATGCCAGAGATGGAGAAAACATTAATGGAGCATTGCTCTGTTCTGTCACACCTGACGATTTCGGAAATACTCCTCTGGGCGGGATTGCGTTACAAAGAAAATTAGAGCGAGCTGCGTTTAAGGTCGGAGGCGGCAATCATTGCGCTCCGGCTCAGTTGGTCTGTGATTTTTTAGAAAAGCGGGCTTCAAGAGGACAAGGGCAGGTAGCGCCTACTTATTTACCCGGTGTCAAATATTGCAATCTATGGGATGTGTTGCCTGAATTTATTTGCGATGCACTGGCTGAGGCGCTGCCTCAATTTGAGCGTAAAATATCCGGATTTGCACACCCTGATGCGGTCTTGACTGCAGTGGAAACCAGAAGTTCAAGCCCGGTGCGTATTGAGCGGGATTGCTTCGAGTCCGTGAATGTGAAAGGATTGTTTCCGTGCGGAGAGGGTGCGGGCTATGCAGGCGGGATTATGTCGGCGGCAGTGGATGGGATACGTTGCGCAGAAGCGGTAATGATAAAACAATAGCCAGCGAGGATACTAAATCCCATGCTGACTATAGGTTTCATATTGTATCAAGTTATCTGGGTTGATCTTCGGGCGGCTTGCCGACCGTAGAGATGGCCCATTTTGCAACTTGGACACGTACACGATCTTCGCTGGTCTCAAAGGTGATTTTTTCGCCATCAACAGAAACGACTTTGCCTAAAATGCCGCCGATTGTGGTGATGCTGTCGCCAACCGACAGTGAATCACGCATATCTGCAAGGGCTTTCTTTTTCTTTTTCTCCGGACGAATCATGAAAAAATAGAAAACAGCAATCATCGCCACTATTACAATGATCATGGTGGGATCCATAATATATTCCTCCTGTACACTAAATTCACGTCATTATACTTACTATTTTTGAATAAATCAAGAGGAAAATTTGAAAAATCGGCAAACTTAATGTATAATCTTATGCGTTGAGATACACGAAAGGAAAGGCCATAAACCATGTCAGTACGATTTAGCAATGAAGAGTTTGTAAAGCTGAAAAAAGAACTGCTCATATATGAATGGGGTCAGAGAACGCTGCTGACAAAGCTGAGCATCATCCATGAAGACCTCAATGTTTTTCAAGAAAATAACCCGATAGAACATATAAAGGGTCGGATAAAATCCCCGGAAAGTATTGCACAGAAACTGAAAAACATGCAGGTGGATATCACGGCAGAAAACGCCAAAAAACATCTGAAAGACATCGCAGGGATTCGGATCATTTGTTCTTTTGCGAAAGATATTTATTATCTGGCAGACTTGCTGCGGGCGATGCCTGATGTGCGTATATTAGAGGAAAAAGACTATATATCCAGTCCGAAGCCGAGTGGTTATCGTAGTTACCATGTGATCATGGGCATACCGGTATTTCACTCGGAAATATCAGAAGAAGTAGTGGTTGAAGTCCAGATTCGTACCGAGGCAATGAACTTCTGGTCAACGCTTGAGCATAAGGCTCGGTATAAATACCAAGATCATGTCCCATCGCATCTTTGCGATGAGCTCATTATATGCGCCGACAAAATTGCGGAGCTTGATAATCGCATGTTCCTGATCCATGAGATAATCTCACTCATAAATCAGGATAGTTAGTCTGTAATTTCATGAATTTTTTCCTTGACAGTACCCGACCCACATGCTATATTACTTTAGCGCTGATGAGAGAGATTGTGCGCATAATAAACAGTATGACCCGCTAGCTCAGTCGGCAGAGCACCTGCCTTTTAAGCAGGGTGTCCCGCGTTCGAATCGCGGGCGGGTCACCATCTAAAACCCAAGCCGTTATGAAAAGGTGAGGGTTTTCTTTTTTGATGGTTTGAAAAAATGGGCACAATGAAGCGTAATCGACCCAGAGATCTTCAGTTCCGCCTTATAAAAATACTTGCGCTTTGACATTGTGGCCTTTAATGAACGCATTAAGGCCGATTGATAATGATAAACATAGCACATTAATGCCAAAACGTACAATAAAATTGAAGTTAATTTTGGTTAATTTTAAAAAATTGATAGTATATCTTTCGTGATTTGTACAATAAAAATGGTATAAATTGTGCAAATGTTCGAATATATCATTCAAACATCCTCAATATAGCATATGAATTTGGTATTGTTATTTTATATACAACAATCCGTATTTAATGTTATAATGACCAAAACTGTGCGGCATACAGCACGATATTACCAAAACTATAAAAAATTATACATAGGAGGGATGAAATGAGTACATTCGGATACTCAATGCCAAGTTATTTCCAGAGCATGCCGGTCATTGGCGCACCGCTCGACAACCCCAACGCAGAAAATGAAGCTGAACTCAAAAAAATCGAAAAGGACGTCCAACAGGAAGTAGAAGAGATATTGGCCTCGGGACGCAGCGATGAATCACTGAACGAAGCCGGTCAGATGACAGCACTTCAACGTCTCGAAGTGCTGCTGGATTCCGGATCGTGGTGTCCGCTCAACAGCCTCTACAACCCTGAGAAAAACCCGGACGGAAGCACAGGCGTAATTACCGGACTTGGTAAAATTCGCGACAAATGGGCAGTCATTATTGCCTCCGACAACAAGAAGCTTGCCGGAGCATGGGTAGCCGGTCAAGCGCTGAAACTTACACGTGCGACCGATATGGCCAAGCAACTCAACATTCCGCTGGTTTATGTGCTCAATTGCAGCGGCGTAAAAATGGATGAGCAAGAAAAAGTATATGCAGGCCGCATAACAGGCGGTACGCCATTTTACCGTCATGCAGAGCTGATGCAGTTGGGCGTTCCGATCATCTGCGGTATTTATGGAACAAACCCGGCAGGCGGTGGATATCATGCGATTAGCCCGACTATTCTTCTGGCACACGAAAAAGCCAACATGGCCGTTGGTGGAGCGGGTATTGTCAGCGGCATGAATCCCAAGGGCTATGTTGATGAAGAAGCTGCCGAAGCACTGATCGCAGCGACAAAAACAGCAAAACGTGAAGATCCGCCCGGCTCTGTTTCAGTTCACTTTGGTGTGACCGGATTTTTCCGTGAAGTATATACCGGAGAAGAGGGCGTACTGGAGTCAATAAAGAAGTACATGGATGCAATCCCCGCATATAATGAGAATTTCTTCCGCGTAGCAGATCCGGTTGAGCCGCAATTTCCTACGGAAGACCTCTATACGCATGTACCATTTAATCAACGCAGGGCATATGATATCCGCAAGGTTTTATCATGCGTATTTGACAACAGTGAATTTATGGAATACAAAATGGGCTATGGGCCTGAAATCGTTTGCGGATTGGCTAAAGTCAACGGTCTGCTCTGCGGTGCGGTGTCAAACTTCCAAGGTATGATTCCCAACTACCCGGAATACCTCGAAAACAGCGTAGGTGCAGGTGGCAAGCTTTATCGTCAAGGTCTGATCAAGATGAGTGAATTCGTCACATTATGTGCGCGTGACAGGATTCCTGTGATTTGGTTCCAAGATACATCCGGAATTGATGTAGGTGACCCCTCCGAGATGGCAGAACTCCTTGGTCTTGGGCAGTCACTGATCTACAGTATCCAAAATGCGGCAGTCCCGCAGATGGAAATTACACTGCGCAAGGGCACGGCTGCGGCACACTATGTTATGGGTGGTCCGCAAGGTACTGACCGGAATGTATTTAGTCTGGGTACTGCAACAACTGAAATCTACGTCATGCACGGAGAAACAGCGGCTGCGGCAATGTTTGCCCGCAGACTGGTCAAGGAAAAGGATGCCGGAAAAGATATCTCACCTGTTATTGATAAGATGAACAAGCTGATTCAAAATTACACAGACACATCTCGTCCGGGCGCTTGCGCAAAACAGGGCTTTGTAGATGAAATCGTTAAGTTCTCAGAACTGCGCAAGTACATATGCGCGTTCGTTGGTGCAGCTTACCAAAATCCGGAATCGATTTGCGCATTCCATCAGATGCTTACACCGCGCGCGATTCGTGAATGGAACTACCTCAACGGCATAGAATAGGGGTGATCAATATTTCCAGAAAAGTAATAGGAGCCGAAAAACCATTGGTCTCCGGCAAGAAACTCAATGTGATGGATACCATTCTTCGTGATGCACACCAGTCGCAAGCGGCGACGCGGATGCGCCTTGAAGATATGCTGCCGATATGCCCGGTACTGGACAGTATTGGCTATTGGGCGATTGAATGTTGGGGCGGTGCGACATTCGATGCATGTATCCGTTTCCTCAATGAAGATCCATGGGAGCGTCTGCGTGCACTGCGCAAAGCGCTGCCCAATACGAGACTACAGATGCTGTTTCGCGGACAGAACATCCTCGGTTACCGCCACTACGGCGACGATGTTGTAGATAAGTTCTGCAAGAAATCCATTGAAAATGGCATCGATGTCGTGCGTATTTTCGATGCGCTCAACGATGTGCGCAACTTAGAAAAAGCGATGAAGAGCGTTAAAGAGTACGGCGGCATCGCTGAACCTGCGATGTCCTTTACCGTCAGCCCGGTGCATAATGAACAATATTGGATAGACCTTGCAATGCGGCTTGAAGATATGGGTGCTGATGTGATTGGAATAAAAGACATGGCCAATTTGATGCTTCCGATGGATACAGCCAGCCTGATAAAGAAGCTCAAAGCGCGCGTAAAAGTGCCGCTCCATCTGCACACGCATAACACCGCCGGAACAGGCGACATGAACTATCTACTGGCTGCACTGGAAGGTGTAGACATAGTGGATACTTCTCTATCACCGCTGGCCAACGGCACCTCTCAACCGGCTACAGAATCGCTGGTTGCGTCGCTCAAGGGGCATGAACGTGATACAGGTCTCGATCTTGAGAAGATGAGCAAAGCTGCGGAACATTTCAGAGATGTCGCAGACAGACTTTCTGAGGAGGGATTCCGTGATCCACGTGTACTTCAAGTGGACACGAATACGCTCATATATCAAGTGCCCGGCGGGATGATATCGAATCTTATCTCCCAGCTCAAGGATCTCAATGCAGAAGATAAATATTATGATGTCTTAAACGAAGTGCCGCGTGTGAGAGAGGAAGCGGGTTATCCGCCGCTTGTAACACCAACCAGCCAAATTGTCGGTTCACAAGCTGTAATGAACATCGTTGGCGGTGAGCGATATAAGATGGTGACGAAAGAGTTTCGCTCGATGATGCGCGGAGAATACGGCACATTACCTGCACCTGTCAATGAGGAAATGCGCAAGAAGTGCATCGGCGATGATGAAGTCATCACATGCCGTCCGGCAGATTTAATTCCGGAAGAATTTGACAAACTCAAAGCGGAAATCGGTGACCTTGCTACCAGTGAGGAAGATGTGCTGACCTATGCTCTGTTTCCGCAAGTTGGGAAGGCCTTTCTTGAATACAGGCGCAAGAAAGACCTCGGCATAGAAGATAAAGAGCTCATTGCAGCGATAACAGCGGCAATTGCTGCCTACAGAGGCGGGCATGTCCATCCGCTGATCAGAAGCATGAGCAGTTCTGCTCAGATCGGCTCGGGTGTTGCGCCTACAAATCCATTGGTCAGAAACAGCGGGTAGACTGATATAAAGCGAAACATGCGCAATGCAATAAAATAATCTCCGGGGTCTAAGTCCCATCGCGATACACCATAAATCATTGAATCATTTATAATATGAGTGGAGGATGTAATCGATTATGAAAAACTATAAAGTAACGGTAAATGGAAATACGTATGAAGTAGATGTCGAAGAAGTTGGCGGCGCACCTGTAGTGGCAGCAGTCCAAGCAGCAGCTCCGGTGCAAAGGTCTGCTCCGGTCGCACCAAAGCCCGCAGCGCCTGCGCCAAAAGCAGAAGCAACTTCGGCAGGCGGTGCCGAGAGCGTTTTAGCGCCGCTCCCGGGTACCGTACTGTCTGTAAGCGTAAAAGCAGGAGATCAGGTCAAAGCCAATCAGGTGCTTTTGATCTTTGAAGCTATGAAAATGGAAAATGAAATCGTGGCCACGCGTGCCGGTACGATCAAAGAAGTATTTGTTGCAAAAGGCGATATGCTTGAAAGCGGTAAGCCTGTTGTATCAATCGCATAAGGAGGATTAAAATAGTGTATTTTGCATATACCGAAGACATGGAAATGATTGCCGAAATGGCAAGAGACTTCGCTAAAAAAGAAATCGCACCTTGGATCGAACAAGATGAAGAAAACCACCACTATCGCCGTGAGATTCTTTCGCAACTGGGTGAATTGGGTCTTTTAGGTTTTTCTATTCCTGAAGAGTATGGCGGAAACGGACTGGGCTGGATGGAAGGTGTTGCGGCGCTTTATGAGATTTCTAAAGTCCACACATCATGGCGTTTGAGCATATCCGGCAATGTCTGGGGTCCTGCGATGACTATTTTGCATCATGGTACCGAAGAGCAAAAGCAAAAGTATATCCCCGGACTTTGCAGCGGTGAATATGTTGGTAGTTTTGCAATTACTGAGGCAAACTCGGGCTCCGATGTCGGCAGCATGAAAATGACGGCAAAAGACTGCGGCGACCACTGGCTGCTCAATGGCTCAAAAATGTGGATTTCCGGTGGACATACGGCAGACATTATGCTGATTTTCGCAAAAACCGATCCGGCCGCGGGTGCAAAGGGCATTTCATGCTTCATCGTAGATTTTAACGAAACCACCGAAGGCGTTGAAAGAATACCGATTCACAAAAAAGTCGGTATGTGGCCTGCGCCCACTTCCGAAATCGTTTTTGAAGATGCAAAGATTCCGAAAGCCAACCTGCTCGGTGTAGAAAACAAAGGCTTCCAACTGTGCATGTGGATGCTCAACAACACCCGTATGGGTTGCGCCACAGGTGCAGCAGCGTTGTCTGCGGCATGTCTTGAGGGCAGCATCCAATATGCAAATGAGCGCACACAGTTTGGTCAGCAGATCGGTAAATTCCAAATGATTCAACAGCAAATCGCTGAGATGAAACTGGAAGACGATGCGGCGAAGTTTTTGGTATTTAGAGCGGCATGGCTCAAGGAAAATGGACTACCCAGCCAGCAAGAAACCTCGATGGCTAAGGTTTTTGCCTGTAATGCAGCCGTTCATGGTGCCAATGTAGCGATGAAAATTTATGGCTCTTACGGCTATTCGGATGAATATCCTTGCGGCAGGTGGCTGCGTGATGCAAAGCAGTTTGAGACACTCGAAGGTACATCGAATATCCACATGGGTATCATAGCCGGTATTGAGCTGGGTTATCAGCAAAATAGATAGTGCTATAGAGTATAAGCGTGAAAAGGAGTGTGCTTAGCATGTCCGTAAAATATGAAAAAAAAGAACATGTAGCGGTAATCACCATTGATCGGCCGGACGCGCTCAATGCGCTGAATATTGAAGTGCTAAAAGCGCTAAAAGAAGCGGCGTCGAAAGCGAGAACAGACGATGATGTTTATGTTGTAATCATCACCGGTGCGGGTCGGGCATTTGTTGCAGGAGCAGATATTGCACAGATGAAAGACTATACCGCAGATGAGGGGCGTGCCTTTGGTAAAAAAGGCAATAAGGTATTTTCGAAGTTTGAAGAAATGTCCAAGCCTGTCATTGCAGCGATCAATGGGTTTGCATTGGGTGGGGGCTGTGAGCTTGCGCTGGCTTGCGATATCAGAATTGCCGGTGAAAAAGCAAAATTCGGCCAGCCGGAAGTTGGACTGGGTATTACACCCGGATTTGGCGGGACACAACGCCTGCCCAGAGTGGTCGGGATGTCCAAGGCTAAGGAACTGATCTTTACAGGAGCAGTGATTGACGCTCAAGAAGCGTTGAGCATCGGCTTGGTCAGCAAGGTAGTGCCGGGAGAAACACTCATGGATGTCGCATTTGAAATGGCTCAAAAAATTGCCGAAAATGCTCAGATAGCTGTGCGGCAGAGCAAAATCGCAATCAACAAAGGCATGCAGTGTGACATAAACACGGGGCTGGAGTTTGAAATGCAAGCGTTCGGACTGTGCTTTTCCACCGAAGACCAAAAAGATGCAATGAATGCGTTTGTAAACAAGGAAAAAGTAACCTCATTTAAAAACAAGTAACGCCTATGCAGACGCACCGAAATGCTACATCAGCTCGGTGCGTCGCAAGCATGCGTTCCACCATTTTACGAAAGGAAGTGCCTATGAAAAAAATCAGCATCATCGGTGCCGGAACGATGGGAACCGATATAGCCCAAGTGTTTGCGAAGAAAGGCTATGAAGTCGTGGTTCGTGATATGACCGATGACATCATTGGAAAGTCACAAAGCAAGCTTCAAAAGACACTTTTGCGCCTCGTAGAAAAAGGCAAGATGACCGAAGAATCAAAGCTTGATATGTTGGGTTTGATAAAATTCTCGACCGACCTCGGAGACAGTGCGGATGCAGACCTTGTCATAGAAGCGATCATCGAAAATGTGGATATAAAGAAAGATTTATTTAAGACACTTGATGGCTTGTGCAAGCCGGAGACCATTTTTGCGACCAACACCTCATCTATCTCTATTACAGAGCTGGCAGCGGCAGTGGGACGCAAAGACAAGTTCATCGGAATGCATTTTTTCAACCCGGCCTCTATAATGAAGCTCATTGAAATCATCAGAGGCATCGACACATCGAATGAGACATTTGACAAAATCAAAGCACTGTCGATAGAAATCGGAAAAGAGCCGGTCGAAGTAAAAGACAGCCCTGGATTTATCGTAAACAAAGTGCTCATTCCAATGATCAATGAAGCGGCAACCGTACTGATGGAAGGTGTAGCAAGCGCTGAGGATATTGACAAGGCGATGTGTCTGGGTGCCAATCATCCGATGGGTCCGCTGGCGCTTTCTGACCTGGTCGGAAATGATACAGTGCTCAATATCATGAATGTTTTGTTCACAGAGACCGGAGATCCAAAATACAGACCATGCCTACTCTTAAAGAACATGGTCAGAGGCGGACAACTGGGCAGAAAAACCGGCAAAGGTTTTTATACTTATTAATCAAAATACGGAGGAAAAGGAATGTTTTTTAACGAAGATCATGATGATATTCGTGCACTCGCAAGAGAGTTTGCCGAAAAAAAACTTGCGCCCATCGCCAATGAGATCGATCACAATGATGAAGTTCCGCAAGCCATCTATGATGAAATGGCGGAAATGGGCTTATATGGGCTAAAAATTCCCGAAGAGTACGGCGGACTTGGCTTAGATACACGCTCATATGTATGTGTGATGGAAGAAATCTGTAAAAAGAGCATTACATGCAGCTTGACTTTTTCTTCTGCCAACTCACTGTCTACTGCACCGATCCTTTTGGCAGGTACGGAAGAACAAAAGCAAAAATATGTTCCTGCTATTGCGGCGGGTGAGGCATTTATGGCTTTTGGCCTGACTGAGCCGGGTGCAGGTAGTGATGCGGGTGCAATGACCACAAAGGCGATTGAGGATGGTGATCATTATATTCTCAATGGTAGAAAGACTTTTATCACCGGTGCACCTTTTGCCAGTCACTGTGTTGTCTTTGCAAAGACGAATCCGGACAAAGGCGCAAAGGGCATCACGACATTTATCGTGGATATGAATTTGCCCGGCGTTTCTATCGGCAAACATGAAGAGAAAATGGGACTGCGCGGAGTGGCCACAAGTGATGTCGTGCTTGAAGATGTCCGTGTGCCTAAGAGCGAAATTCTCGGCGAAATTGATAAGGGATTCATCACTGCGATGAAGACGCTTTCTATCGGACGTATCGGTGTTTCATGCCAGGGCATCGGTGTAGCGCAAGGTGCAATGGAAGAGGCTGTAAAGCACATCAAAGAGCGTAAGCAATTTGGTCAGTATCTGGCAGACTTCCAAGCACTGCGCTTTATGATCGCAGATATGGAAACACAAATCAATGCAGCGAAGCTGCTCGTGTACAATGCAGCGTACAGAATGGACATGGGCGAAGATGTTACGAAAGATTCTTCCATGGCAAAATATTTTGCGACTGAAATGGCTCTGGATGTGGTAAGCAAGGCGTTGCAACTGCATGGCGGTTATGGTTATTCAAAAGAATACCCAATTGAGCGTATGTACCGTGATGCACGTGTGCTGACGATTTTTGAAGGCACATCACAAGTCCAACAGATGGTAATAGCCCAGCAAGTTTTAAAATAATAATTATTGTTACATTGTTACAAGGAGGAACCAGATGAACGTACTGGTATGTGTAAAACAAGTTCCCAATACAGAGGAACTCAAAGTCGATGCAGGTGCAGGCACGTCGAATCTCGACACGATTCCAAGAATTTTAAGCACATTTGATGCTTGCGCACTGGAAACCGCAATCCGCATGAAAGATGCCGATGCAGCGGTCAAGATTGTTGTTGTGACCGTTGGCGGTGACAAGGCAAAAGATATTCTAAAAGCGTCCATCGCTGTAGGTGCTGATAAAGCCTATCATGTCAATGATGCAAGTTTTGAAAGCCTTGATTCATTGGGCGTGAGCTATGTCCTGTCATTGGTCATACCCAAAATCGAAGCAGCGGAAGAAGCAAAATTTGATTTGATTCTGCTTGGCAGGCAAGCCAATGACACCGATGCAGGTCAAGTAGGCCCACAATTGGCAGAGTACCTTGATTGTCCTGAGCTTGCATATGCTCGTGAGCTGTCCATCGTTGATGGAAAAGTCCGTGCGACCCGCGAAACCGAAGATGGATTTGTCATTGTTGATGCAGCACTTCCGGCGGTGATTACGGTCACGAAGACCGAATATGATTTGCGATTTCCATCGGTTAAGTCGAAGATGGCAGCAAACCGTGCAGAAATTCCTGTGTTTGCAGCTGCTGATCTCGGTGATGGCGCGGCCAGTGTGTGGCAGCCCACAACGACGCTAAAGACATACATTCCTGAGCGTAAAACAGGCGGCGTTAAGATTGAAGAAGAAACCGGCGAGCTTTCCGCCGAGAAACTGACGGCACTGCTCAGCAATGCCGGAGTCATATAAAGGAGGCGGGAATAATGAGTGATTGTAAGAATGTATGGGTATTTGTCGAAGTGTTTGGCGGCAAAGCTAAGAATGTAGGTCTTGAAATAATCGGCGCAGGCAAAAAAGTTGCGGCAGCCGGAGATCAAGTTGCGGCAGCCGGAGATCAAGTTGTGGCAGTTTTGGTCGGAAAAGATCTTGATGAGGCGTGTAAAGCGGCTGCATCTTTTGGTGCGGATCAAGTAATCACCGTGAGTGGCGATGCATATGCTGAGTATACTCTTGAAGGATATACATATGCGCTTAAAACATTGGTAGAAAAGTATAAACCGGCAGCATTCCTGTTCGGCGCAACCAGCAATGGGCGTGAGCTTGCACCTCGTCTTGCAGCACGTCTGTGCACAGGTTGTGCGGCAGATTGTACAGATATTGAAGTAGGTGCAAATGGCGTTATTGCATGGACTCGTCCGGTATATTCAGGCCGTTATTTGAGTACTGTGGAGACTCCGGAAGCACGTCCGCAAATCGGCACGATTCGTCCGGGTATCTTCAAGCGCGGCGATCCGGACACCGGTCGTACTGTAGATGTGGTCAATGAAGATATTGCGCTTCCGGAAGATGTCGTGCGCACGACACTTATAGAAAAAGTTGCAGAAGCTGTAGAGGGCATGGTTAAGCTCGAAGACGCTGAGGTCATCATTTCCGGAGGACGCGGACTGGGTAGTGAAGAGCATTTTGCGCTCCTTAAGGAACTGGCCGATTTGCTTGGTGGTGTTGTCGGTGCGTCTCGCGCAGCAGTTGATGCAGGTTGGATTCATCATGGACATCAAGTGGGTCAGACCGGTAAGACGGTTGGACCGAAGCTCTACATTGCTTGCGGTATCTCCGGCGCAATTCAGCATCTTGCCGGTATGACCGGGTCGGATGTAATTATTGCTATCAATAGAGATGGCGATGCGCCGATTTTTGAAATTGCTGACTACGGTGTAGTGGGTGACTTAAAAGTAGTAGTGCCTGCGCTGACCGCAGAAATTAAGAAACTCAGGGCGTAATAGGGGAATTACAAAAAGACGGCGATATAACAAGTGTTTCCACAATAAAAAAGATTCTTCGCTATGGCTCAAAATGACAAACCTCGGATGTCATTCTGAGGGCGTTTACCGCCCGAAGAATCTTTTCTTTTGTACACCGGATACAGTTTCATGTGATGTGCGCATGATGTGAGCCATTTAAGATATCATCTATAGTGTCGTCATAATATAAGTGCTTCGGGCGATGAGGTGTAGATCTATGAGCAACCGAAACGACAAAAGTGAAAAAAGACAAGCCCCAAAAACCAAAGGGTGGATAATATATGTCTCTCTGATTGTCATAGGACTGGTGTTAATAGGCTTTGCGCTATTTCGACTCATCTCAGGTCATTTGGAATACACCGCAGCAAGAAATGAGTATCAGCAACTGCGTGAAATCATAGAGGCTATACCCATGTGGCCTGTAACGCCGCAGGAGACACACGATTCATCGGACGCATTGGAAACGGTGTCTGTGCCTCGTCCCGGAATTTCGCGTTCTGATCTTCCGACGCATGAGGAATTTACTGATCCAATGGAAACATTACTGGAAAAAAATCCGGACTTCATAGGGTGGATTAGATTAGAGGGCGTGATAGATTATCCTGTTGTTCAGGGGCGAAATAATGTGCGTTATTTAAATACGACATTTCGAGGAGAGCGCAATTCGTCCGGTGCGATATTTATGGATTATCGCAATGATGCGGCTTTTAATGATGAGGTCACCATAATATATGGACACAATATGAGAGATGGTTCTATGTTTGCACCCTTGCATAGGTTACGTGATGCCGTATTTTTGGAAGAAAATCAATATATCAGCATGGTGACATCGGATTGGAGGATTTTAACTTATCGCATATTTGCAGTGCGCGTGATTAGCGCATGGGATACAGAGAATGACCCTCGGCGGATCACGAGCGCTACGCTGGCAAGGACGATTCGCACAGTGCCCGAAACTGCGGAACATATACTTATTTTATCGACATGTACATTTACTGCTGATGATAGTGAGAGACTTCGGGTATACGCTGTGCGGATTGACTATATTCCGGGCGCATTCCACTAACCGCACTTGATGATGCAGATAAGAAATGATAAAGCTTGCTTTAATGATCAAAGAAAAATGCCGCCTCTCTGATTCCGGAGAAACGGCATTTCGATTAGGTGAGCTTCTTTTATGACCCTACACGCCCATGAGACCTTCGCGGAAGAGTCGTGCGTCCATGAGTTTGAGTTTAGGGCTGACAAGCGGAGTGAACTCCATCTTGTCAAGGATGTCTTTTTGTAAGTCAACGCCGGGCGCAATTTCAACAAGCATGAGACCGTCCGGAGTCAGCTTAAATACAGCGCGCTCGGAAAGATACATGATTTCCTGTCCGCTCTTTACTGCATACTCACCGGAGAAAGTGATCTGCTGAACTTTCTTGACATACTTCATTTCGCTGCCGTCTTGTATGATGTTGAGCCCATCACCTGTGATTTCGATTTCGGGCTTCGGTTTGCCGGCAGTGAAGTTGCCCATGAAATATACTTTTTTAGTGTTCTGCGAAATGTCAATAAAGCCGCCTGCGCCGATGCAACGTCCGGCAAATTTAGAAACATTGACATTGCCCTTTTCATCGATCTCAGCAGCGCCGAGAAATGCGATGTCGAGTAAGCCACCGTCATACATATCCAATGTATCTGTTTGGGCGAATATAGCATCTGCATTGGCAACACCGGGGAAAGACAGTCCCTCTTGGACTTGGCCGCCCATAGGCCCTGATTCAACAGATGCGGTCATGCCATGACCTAACCCTTCTTCTGCAGCGACACTTCCGATTCCGGAGGGCATACCGCTGCCGAAGTTGATGATTAAATCCGGCTTGAGTTCAAGCGCTGCACGGCGAGCGACAAGCTTACGCAAGTTGAGCGGAAGCTTCTTTACACCGCCGCCTGCAAGCTTTACCTCGCCTGAAAGTTCAGGGCGGTAACTCATTGTCGCATAGCACTGGCGACTATTGACCGGGTTTTCAGCCTTGACAATAAAGTCTACAAATTTTTCATGCAGCCTGATGTCTTTGGTAGATAATGTGCCGCGTCTTACGATTTCCTGCACTTGGACAATAACAATGCCGCCGCTGTTGCGTGTGGCGATTGCGATTTCTAGCTCTGTGCCGTGCAAGCCTTCATGTTTCATGGAAATATTTCCATCTTCATCAGCATATGTGCCGCGCAAGAAACAGACATTGGGCTTAAATCCATTGTAGAATAGATACTCTTCGCCGTCGATTTCCATAAGTCTTACGATAGCACCTTGCGCACGCGCCTTTTCGTTGACCGCACAGCCCTCGTTACGCGGATCACAGAAGGTTCCGAGTCCGACCTTGGTAATCAGTCCGGGACGTCCGCCTGCGACTGCCCGAAATAGGTTAACCATAACACCCATAGGGGGCAGGTATCCTGCGACTTTGTTGTCGCCGACCGCATATGCGATGGCACGTGCATCAGTCAGATTGCCGCAGCGGATAGTGGAGATGAGACCCTCGGCTCTGAGTCTGTTGACACCCAGATTATATCCGCGAGCAGGTTCGTCTGCTACTTCAAGTTTATCCCCCGGAGTGATGCCACAGACGACTGTAATGTCTTTAGGTTGGCTTTGCGCTTCATATCTTGTGGCGAGACCTTCTAAGAGTTCTTCCGGGCTGCCATAAGAGCCGAATCCTCCGACTACAAGCATGTCATTATTCTTTACGTGGCTGACCGCTTCTTCAAGAGATACAAATTTTGGCATAAATTCTTCCTACTTCCTATTTATATACGTCTTTTGCTTCTGCATACTCTGTATTCATAACTACTGAAAAGTGAAATACAGGACGGTCAACTCTCTTGATGTGCATGGGGCCATGGGGCGAGCCGCCCTTGATGAATAGGAGTGTTGATTTGGTGATTTTGTGCATTTCACCTTCAACAGCAAACTCTATTTCAGCGCCCAGATCATATGGGTTTTCGGGATCGTTACCGAAAAAGCCAATGATCTCATCATAAGGATGTTCATGTTCCGGGAAAATAGGGTCACGCTCCGGAACGGATTTATACCAAGCAGTATTCATCTGGAATGCGCCCGGGACAACATTGCCATCTACCCAAAGTATGCGCTGAGCAAAATTGTTATAGATTTTTTCGAAATCGGGGGGCAGCAAGTTTGGGGGTGTTTGCAGCTCTTGGACGAAGTTCTGTGCAAATGCACCGCTTTTGTTATTATCATGTACCATATTAATCATTATTCCTTTCTCGTGTTTTATTCTGTGGGTAAATCCCAGTCTACGAAGCGCCAATAAGGGGCATTGACACGTTCTTGGTATGCCTTCATGTCCACGCCATTCCAATCATAGAAGCCTTTTTTGTTTTCGGAACGTGCGCCCAAATCGCCGCGAGCAATGCGATCAGTGACATAAGGCGGTGCGCTTGAAATGTTGCTCAAATGCGGGAATGTGCCATTGCAGCCTGCTTGGTTGAGTATCATGCCGCCATTGTCAAAATGCTCATAAATACCTATGGATGTGTAGCGCGGGCAGAAGCTGTAGTTGAGGCAGGTGTCCACGTCGCGTGGTTCGCATATGCCGCTTTCGACGAGATTAAGTGCTTCACGCCACAGCGCAAATTGCAGTCTGTTGCCGATAAAGCCCGGTGTGGCTTTTTTCAAAACAACAGGTTTGCGCCCCATTGCGCTTAGAAAGTCTACAGCAAAGTCGAGCACTTTGGGATCCGTGTGATCCCCGCCGCAGCACTCGAAGAAGGGAACCATGTGTGCAGGATTAAATGGGTGTGTGACAATCAAGCGATCCTTGTACTTTGTCATTTTTTGTCCCATTTCGTCAGGGGTTATAGTAGAGCTGACAGAGCAAATGGCTTTGACATTATGGCAGTGGTCTTCGATTTTTTTCAAAATGTCAAACTTGAGTTCCAAATTTTCATTGACACATTCGAAAATAACTTCACAGTCTGAAATTGCGCTGTAATCAGTGGTGTAGCTGAGGTATTTTTCGCAAATCGACAGTTGGTTTTCAGGCATAAGCCCTTGTGCGATGAGTTGAGCAAAATAATTGTCGTAGGTCTTTTTATACTCCGGAATCATTTCGGGGCGGCGGCAAATGCATGTGGTTTTGTAACCGTGGCCGGTTGTAAGTACAGCCATGCTGTCGCCAATCATTCCGAGACCGATGATACCGACATGTGTAACGCCATCAAGTTTCATAGAATATAGATCCTTTCATTTATGAGATGTGCAAGACAGGAAAGGCTGCCTTTCCTGTCTCGCTTGTTATGTATGGGAATCTTACTTAAGCGGTCTTAGGCCAATCATTTCTCTGGCTTCGTCCGGAGTGGCGACTTCCATCTCAAGTTCACGGATGATGCGTACCATGCGCTCAACGAGCTGAGCGTTGGATTTAGCAAGTTCACCGTAACGATAGTAGATGTTGTCTTCCATGCCGGTTCTTACATGGCAACCTTTAAGCAGACCATAAGTTACACCGTGGAGTTGATGTACGGCGATGGCCATGGTGGACATGTTAACCTTTGTGTTGCCTCTGTTTTGCTCTACGAGGTCAATGATGTAGTCGTGATTCTTCTGGGTGTAGCTGATTGCGCCTTGGCTGACTTTGTTCATACCCATGACGAATGTGAGGTTTATCGGCTCATTGGGATCGTCTGTGAGTTTGCAAACTCCGGCAGGTACGAGGTGCTGAAAAACGTCTTCAATGGATTCCATGTTAAATGCTTCGATTTCAGGCTTGATGCCCAATTCTCTCATGCGCAGACCGTGCTTGATCAGCCAATCGCGTTCCCAACGGTAAATGAAAGAAAGATCTTCCCAAACTGTGGTGATGAGTGATGTGTCGAGTGAACACATCTCCGGCAGAGCACCCTTGATGCTGTCATCATAGAGCAGTGCAACACCGTCATCAGCTTCTGCACCGGGTCTGGTGCCGGGAGCTGTTGAGTTCTGTGTGATGATGTTACATTTAGCACGGACACCGCTGTTGATTTCTGCGAAGATCTTGGGATCATTGCAAGATTTGCCTTCGGCATTACGTGCGTGTATATGTACGATTGATGCACCTGCATTGTAGCAATCATACGCTGATTGGATAACCTCCGATGGTTGCTCCGGAAGACCCGGGTTTTGTGCTTTGCCTTGGAAGTTGCCGGTTTGTGCTACGGTAATTATGACTTTTCTTTTCTGAGACATATTGAAATTCCTTTCTAAAAATATTTTCTTCGAATCTATTATACATAAAATAATAAGTGCAATTATATATTAACAATCTTTATATATCAATATTGATTTGCGATAGTTGTAAAATTTCAGTGTGCTTGACAAAAGTGTTGACCGGCAATTGTGAAATATCACAATAGGAATAGATGCGGAAAATGGGTCAAGCTGGAACAGCTTGACCCAATAGATAGCGTTGTTACTTATTCCTTCAACCCCATCAGTTCATCACGGAAAATACGTGCGTCCATGACTTTTAAATCCGGGCTGACCAAAGGTGTGAAGTTCATTTTTTCCAATATGTCCTTGTGTAAATCAATACCCGGGGCGATCTCCGTCAGCATCAGACCCTCCGGAGTGAGCTTAAATACAGCACGCTCGGAGATGTATGAGACCTCTTGACCGCTGCTTATGGCATACTCACCGGAAAAGGTGATTTGCTGGACTTCTTTGACATATTTAATTTCGTTGCCATCGGACTTTATCCTCAGCGCACCATCTTCAATGGTGATCTCAGGCTTGACCTTACCTGCGGTGAACGCACCGACAAAGAAAACCTTCTTTGTGTTCTGTGAGATGTCTATAAAGCCACCGGGACCGCCGCTGCGTCCTGCGAATTTGGAAACATTGACATTGCCCTTTTCATCAATCTCAGCAGCGCCGAGGAATGTGATATCCAATAGTCCTCCATCATACATATTTAAGATATCTGTTTGAGGGTATATGGTGTCGGGATTTGCGGTTCCCGGAAAAGCAAGGCCAGTTTGAATAATTCCGCCCACCGGGCCTGCTTCTACCGAAGTAGTCACAATGTCGGCAATACCTTCTTCGTCGGCGACATTACTTACTCCGGCCGGTATGCCAACGCCAAGATTCATGATCGCGCCGGGGGTCAGTTCCATAGCGCCGCGGCGCGCAATAATCTTGCGCGGATCGAGTTTCATAGGCACAGACGAGCCTGTGACGGTCTTGATTTCGCCGGTAAGTTCGGGGCGATGAGTATCCGTAATAAAGCATTGCCTGTGATGATCCGGGTTTTGCACTTTGACGATATAGTCAACAAAAGAGCCGTGGATTCGGACATCACGTGCCGGAATTGTACCACGTCTGACGATTTCTTTGACTTGAACGATAACGATTCCGCCATTATTGCGCACAGCGGTAACCATATCCAGTTCAGCGCCAATGAGCGCTTCGTGTGCAATGGAAATATTGCCGTCTTCGTCAGCATAAGTCCCGCGGATAAATGCGACATCAGGCTTGACTGATTTGTATAGCAAGTACTCTTCGCCGTCTATTTCTAAGAGCTTGACAACAGGGCCTTTTTTGCGTGCCATCTCATTTACGGCACAACCCTCCTGTCTGGGGTCACAATATGTTCGAAGCCCTACCTTTGTCAGATGCCCCGGAGCGCCGCCTGCCGAAGCCCTGACCATATTCAACAAGGCACCCATAGGTAGAGTGTAACCAGCAATTTTGTTTTCTTGGATTTTGTATCCAATAGCGCGCGCATCAGCCAAGGCGATCATTACCCCCCCTATGAGACCATCTGCACGCAGCCTGTTTAGGCCTATACTGTAGCCCTTGAGCGGCTCGTGGCTTTCGGATTTGTCGCCGGGAGTGATACCGCTGACGATAAAAAGATTTTTGGGATGCCCAGTGTCTTTGTAACGCACAGCAAGCCCTTCAAGCAATGCCTCAGGGCTGCCGTAAGTGCTAAATCCACCAAGCATCATAGTCATATCGTCCTTGACGTGGCTTACAGCCTCTTCCAGTGTGACTAATTTTGACATTTTGCAGCTCCTCATATAATTTTTGCGCATTTTGGCAAATTCACTTGGAATTGGTAATATCGAATGAAATTATATACGAGAAAATGTGTATTGTCAAAACGTTTGACGAGAAAACAGCAGCGCAATGTTTACAAAATAACAAGACTGAAATTGTGCAAAATTACTACTCGGTGCACCTTGAATGTGGTTAAATTTGTTTTAAATCGTCTAAAAATGCGTTGATGGCACTTTCCGGAGTTGCCCAAGATGTCACCAACCTAACGGCAGCCATGTCGCCCATATCTTTCCAATCATGAAAAGCATATGACTGACGCAGCTTTTGGATCAAATCTTTAGGGAAAATCGGGAAGAAAAGATTCGTTTCTTGCGGGAAAAGCAGCTCATAGCCTGCGTCTTGTATTCCCGTTGCAAATTTACCGGCCATTTCATGCGCATGGTGTGCCAGTTTGTCATAGAGACCATCTTTTAATAATGCTTCGAACTGGAGTCCGACTGCTGCGCCTTTAGCAAGCATTGCGCCTCTGTGCTTGATGAGGAATCTAAAGTCCGCTTTTAAGTGATCGTTGCAAATGACAATGGCTTCGCCAAAAAGCGCACCATTTTTTGTGCCGCCGATATAAAAAGCGTCCACCAGACCGGCGATATCACTATAGGTCAGATCACATACAGTGCTGCTCAGTGCTGCGCCCAGTCTTGCGCCGTCCATGTACAAGTAGAGTCCAGTTTTTCTACAATAGTTGGATAAATCAGTAAGTTCCGCTTTGGTATAGACAGTTCCCCCCTCGGTAGATAAGGAGATATAAACAAGCTTAGGTTTTACCATATGCTCATCATGATGTTCTTTGATGAGTGTATCAATTTCGGGTGGATAGATCTTGCCATTTTTGTCTGTGACTGTGCAAACTTTATGGCCTGTCGCTTCAATTGCGCCGGTTTCGTGGACAAATATATGTCCTGTCACAGGTGCAACAACAGCTTCGTGTGGGCGAAGAATCGACGATATCACAACGAGATTTGCAATGGTGCCTCCAGAGACAAAGTGTACATCTGCTGAGGGCATTTTAATCAGTGTCCGGACGAGATTGGCGGCTCTTGAAGAAAATTCATCAAGTCCATAACCTTCAAACTGTGTGGTTCCAATTGCTGATAGTGCCTCCAATACCGATGGGTGGGCAAGTTCGCTGTAATCACATTGAAAATCATATTTCATCTAACTTTACCTGCTTTCTGTATAAATATTTTGAAATTTGACTGATAATCTGGTAATCTATATGGTAGCTGTGTGTGCAGATAAATATTATTGGCACAATAGCCGCCTGCACCCTGAAATATTAAGGGTTCTCTAATGGAATAGTCACTTTGCAAGACACGTTTAAAGAAAAGGGAGCGAATGAAATAAGTATGAAAAGGCGTTCAATCAAAGCAGTAGCCATTATAATATTATTGTGCATTGTTATAGGCCTGAGCATGTGCAGAGGCGCTGTTGAGCCTGATGAGTTGCTATTAGAAGAGATCGGGCAGGAGTCCTACGATGTATATCCATTGCCCGAACAAACTGAGATTCCGGAACCAGAGCCGGAAGAGGAGTCGGGGTATATAGCAGTTGAGAGTATCGCGATTATGCTGGATGTATACGAAATTGCCGAAGGGACTTATATCGTACCGGAAGTAATTATAACGCCTGAGGACGCAGCAGACAAGTATTTTACATTGCTATCCAGTGATGATGAGGTGCTGAGTTATAGTGAAGGGCAGTGGATCGCCGTTGGCGCAGGAACGGCGGAGCTGGTTGCTGTTGCGCGCAATGGTGTTATGTCAGCGGTTACGATTATCGTTTATGCTGTTGAAGTGGAAGAAGAGGAGGCAGAGGAAGAAGAAGTTTCGGATGAAGCTGCGGTTATAGCAACGGAAAATGGGTTTGCCGGAGGGCTGGAGTTATCGGAAGCCGAGCTTGCGGCATTTGTTGAGGAAGTCTTTCGGCTCGTCAACATAGAAAGAGAAAGCGTGGAGTTGTCTGAACTGGCTCAGTATCAACCCCTGACCTTAACCGCGCAAGTCAGGGCTAATGAGATAACGGAACATTTTTCGCATACAAGACCTGATGGCACGGATTGTTTTACGGCATTTAGTGAAAATGGTGTCGTATATCAAGCAGCGGGTGAAAATCTGGCTGCCGGACATAGGACACCGTATGATGTTATGCGCGGTTGGATGAATTCACCTACGCATCGGGACAATATTGTCAATCCTGATTTTGGACGCATGGGTGTTGCGATTGCCGTAAATGAGGAAGGCCGGTTATATTGGGCGCAGGCGTTTATTGACTAACACTATAGAACTACTCTCCGACATACCCTTTGGTAACCAAAATCCCTTCGGCGCGTTTGAGATTGGCGTTACTGACCATAACAATCGGGCCGGTACAGCCCATGCCGCTCTGGGCATAAATATGCTCCTGCCACAATGCAGCAACGGCATCTTCGATATCCACAATTTCAATACCTGAAATCTCAGCGGTCACGACCTCTTTAGGCGGTGCGGTTATCGCTGCGCTTTTGGTTGCGTGTGCACCCGCACTTTTGGCTCGAATGAGCTCAAGCACATCGTTGAGCTTGGCTTTTTTCGCTGCTGCAAACTCTCTTGCGGCAACTTCTCTATAACGCCCCTTGACGAGCTCGGCGGCAAATTCAATTGCGTGAGCAACCACCGGAGCGCCGGAAGCGCGTGATAAGATAAGCACAAGCTTGTCATAGCCTTCGCCTATACCCGGCCCATAACCCCAACCCAAAGATTCAAAACTTCCGCCGGTTGTAAAAGAACTGAGCATTTTCATTAAAATATTGCCGCTCAGAGGGTCGGTGACCATGATGTCACAAGTGCCTGCAAGAAGATCATTTCCCCGCATAATGCTGCCGCCGTCCGAGCGACCGGATTGTGCGAAGTTTATATCATATCCATTTTTTTTAAGTTCTTTTAAGGCCATTTCAACCTGATGTGCGCCATCGACATTGAGTATACCAACGCTAGGGGTTGATACCCCACACGCTTTTGCCGTGATGATGCCATACAAAGTATTTTTAACCATACTTTCAACACGATCGACCGATGATGTGCCTGTGGTCGTTGCGATATACATAGCCTTACCTTTGGCGGGTGTGATCACACGTCCGACTGTAGATACCCCTATGGGGAATGGATAATGCATGGTGACAGCGCCATCTGCCTCGCCGCTGCCTAACATGGATTCCATGATGTTATGTGCGTCGTTTTCGGTATTTGCAGTGACTGTAGTGACACCATCGCATGTATGAGTGCCGGCATAAATGACGTGTACACCCCGTGCGGCAGCCATTTTTGCGCCGTGGATCATATTTTCTTCGCCATGCTCACTGCCTATTGCAGTGAGTATGATTTTTGCTGCCCCAAATGACCCGGATTCAAGTGCGGATGCCAAGTCTAAAAAGGTGTCAGCAATTATTTTTTCAACTGATTTTGCCATAAACGTACATCCTCCTACTCTGCGCCCATGCTCTTTGCCAAGTCTCTCAGTGACTGAGCAATCAATCGTCTGACTGTATCTTCGGAGATATTATTTGAAACACTAGAGCTATCTTTGCCACTGTTTTTTTGTACGATAAAGGATACGCCGTCAAACAGATTAGTCATACGCCCCAAAAATAGACTGCCTTTCCCTATGATCATGCTGCGTGTAATTTTGCCGGACATGATCGCATCTCGTGCAAAACCAAGGTAGGGAATACCCGAAGGAATATGTCCTTGTGTCGGGGCCCAACCGACCATGCCGTGCTTGTCGGTAAAGGCATTTATTTCAGTGCGCTCAAGCTCACCACGCTTGACCCCCAACGCTGCAATCATCTTATAGTTGGCCAGTGGCACATCGCCCGCACCTGCCGGTTTGGTCAAGTCGGGATTTTGCATTTCGGCAGAATATTTATCTATATCTGAGAGCTTAAGATCCATTTTGTCAAGCGGATCTGTGACCAGGGCGGTGATCACGGCTTGTGGTGAAGAGCCGCTGCCCACGGAATGTTTGCCGGTGAATTCACTGAGTATTTCAGGGCTTATGCCATCGTTTTTGGAAATCAGCACAGCAAAACCACCGATGACATCTTCCATTACAGGGAGTTCTTTTTTTACATGATCCTTGCCATTCATTCCAAGTTTGGCGGTTGAGCCGCCCGCTGCGACGACTACATGATCATAAGTTCCGCTGGCCACGAGTGCAGCTGCATGAATTACTGCGTGGGCAGGTGCTGCGCAAAATGCACGCAGATCAGCGCCCGAAGCTCCGCTAAAACCGGCAATTTCAGCCGCCGCTTTGGCCAAATTGCCGCCGCCACGTTGGTTCATGTCCCCTACAGCCTCTTCGGAGCAGTCGATGACATAATCAACAGAACCTTTGGAAATTCCGGTTACTTTGGTCAAATGCATAAGCGCCAGTGCGCATGAGGCTTTTGATGCCAAATTTTCAAAAATTACATGGGCTGAAAGATTGACGTCGATGTCATGTGCTTTTTTTACATAGCCTACGAGCATATCGTTATGGTAAATGCCCTCTGCGCCTTCTTTCGCTACGACCCTTTCGATTTCACTTAGCTCTATGCCGTCTGAGACCAGTGTTAAGGTTTCTTCATCTACCAATGGATGTTGCTTAAAGCGTAACAGAACGGAGTTTGCAAAATCCTTTTCAAGCCGCATCAAGTCAAATGCATCACAAGCTTGCATAAGCATATAAAATTCATCTTGCGGCATGATTTCACCCAAAGGGCCGAACCTGTCTGCATTTTGCAGTGGTTTGTCATACCAAGTTGTGCCTGCTGCGGCCATGTCGTCGGGCGTTTTGGCTCCTATATACACCTGATTGGGCATGTATGAGACAGCCTCATTGAAACTACGCAAATGGTTTGGCAGTTTTTCAAGATACTCGGATGCTGGGTTTACAATGCGTTCAGTTGTCTGGGTTGTTCCTGTGTGCACAAGCATGTCCGGTGCATGGACGAGGACAAATGATGAGCCTTTGAGTACGCTATTCATAGATTCAACGCCTTTCTTTGGATAAACTTGAAGTTAATTATGTGCTTACGGCGAGGTACGCAATTGAATAGTACGCACCGACCTTCATTCTCTCATTGAAATATGTGTGTGTCAACACAATAATAGTGAGAAAACCGCCGTCTGGCATTGACAAGTGTACATCGACAATCGTACAATATGAGTTACATGGGTGACTTGAAAAATTGAGCACACCTATGTAGGGCAGACCACCCTTGGCCGCCCATAAGACGGACAATTGTACACTGGGGGAATAAGTATTTTGACTAGGCTGCTCATAAAAGCGTTTATCAAAGATTACAAAAATACCGAATCAACTGCCGTTCGGGAAAAATACGGTCTGCTGTCAGGAATTTGCGGTATTATTTTAAATCTAATACTGGCCGGATCAAAGTTTGTGATAGGTACAGTTACAAACAGTGTTTCGATCACAGCGGATGCTTTTAATAACTTGACAGATTGCCTGACATCACTACTTACAATATTAGGATTTCGTTGGTCTGCAAAGCCTGCGGACAAGGAGCATCCCTTTGGACATAGCCGTATTGAATACATCATCAGTCTGGCTGTGGCCGGTATTATTCTCGTTACCGGATACGAAGTGATGCGCAGTTCGGTGACTATGATCCTAAATCCGGAACCTATTCATTTTTCGCCTTGGGCAGTGGCTGTACTTGTTTTTGGTATGGCGGTAAAATTATGGATGTGTGTGTTTAATAAAAAATTAGGCAAAGCCATAAAATCAGATGCCCTGTTGGCCGTTGGCATTGACTCGCGTAATGATGTGCTGATTACTGCGGCTACATTGTTTTCGTTGCTATTTAGTTTGTTTACGAATATTGTCATTGATGGTTATGTCGGGGCGCTCATCGCACTGGTGTTTTTTCGCTCGGGTTATCAAGTGGCTAAAGAAGCGCTTGGGAGAATCATCGGTAACCCCACAGAACGCTCTATGGCGACCAAGATAAAGGAAGTAGTGAAAAGTTATGAAGGCATTTTAGGTGTGCATGATTTAGTGGTGCATAGTTATGGCCCCGGGCGTAACATGGCCAGTTTGCACGCTGAGGTGGCGACGGATATGTCCCTTGTGAATGCTCATGATATTGTTGAAAAAGCCGGGTATGAGGTTTATGAAAAATTAGGCGTTTCGTTGGTTGTACATGTAGACCCTGTGGATTTGGCTGATGAAAGACTGCAAGGCATTATTGGCATAGTTCAAAATCTTTTGCAAGAAAGACATCCCAATCTCCATGCGCATGAGTTTAGGATTATAAGCTCTGTACCTAAGCCGATACTGGTGTTTGATATGGAAATTCCTCATGGAAATCAAAAGAAATCCTATGCCCTGCGAGATGCTGTGGCAGGTGAGATAAAAGCGGTTGCGCCGGAGTATGATTATGAGATAAATATTGAGTATGGTTACATGGACTGACAGTAAATTAAATGGAGGCATGATTGCGTGGTAAAGTACTGGATCAAGAAATTATTTTGGATTGCTTTTGCAATAGGCTTGCTGGCTGTAGCAGTGAATATGTTTATGGCTCCGCACAATATTGCGGCAGGTGGACTTACAGGGCTTGCCATCATTTTAGAGTCATGGGTGGATGTTGATCGGGCGATTATTGTATACATAGGAAATGCTATTGTAATTGTTTGTACTTTCATCTTTTTGGGCAAAGAAGTGGGGATTAATACGGTTATTGGAGCAGGGCTGCTCCCTGTGGCTATCAATTTTGTGCCGCGCATTGATTTGGTTGAGGATCGAATGTTGGCGATGATTGTGGGCAGCATCATTTTCGGTGTCGCAGTGTCTATAATGTATCAAAATAAAGCGTCAAGCGGAGGTACGGCTGTGCCGCCTTTGATTATGAAAAAATATCTGGGGCTAAAGCCCTCGATAGGTATGTGCATAACGGATGGTATAGTTGTGCTGTTGTCGCTTATCGTGTTTGATGCAGATTCATTTTTCTTTGCGGTACTGTCAATTTTTATTACCATGATGGTGATGAGGTATATTGAAAATGGTTGGACGAAGCGAAAAGAGGTAAAAATAATCAGCCCGGAATATGAGGCAATTCTTGCGGATATAACGAAAGAATTGGGAAAAAGTGTGACGATGTTGCAGGCAAAGGGTTCATATTCGGGGAAGAATACACCTATGTTAATGCTGCTTATTGATGCGAGTGATTATAGAATGCTTGTGGAAATTGTTGATCGGCATGACAAAGCGGCGTTCTTGGTAACTACTGTGGTGACGGATGTCCGTGGGCGAGGGTTTACATATGATTCGGGAAGTGTGTAGCCGGGAAAATAATTTGACACATAATCTGCGCATCTACTATAATCGAGGAGCGATGTGTGCATATGAAAGGCATGTGCTTGTTAAAGAACGTTGATACGATGAGCGCTCCGCGCGCATATTAAAAAGAGTATGGCGACCAAAATCACTGAAATGATTAAGGAGAATGAAAAATGATTGACAACACCCTGACACTGTCCCCGCCGCCTACGCTGACATTAGCGCCGAATCTAAATGAAATAACGCCCGAAACACCGGCTGCGGATAGTATAGAACTGGAGCTGACACCTGAGGCGACCTCTGCCGTTTGCAAAGAGATGAGCCAGTTATCTGAGCAAGAGCAGGAGATGGTGAAGTCGTTCTCTGAACAAATCGACATTACGAACACCAATATGGTTTTGTCATATGGTGCGGCGGCTCAGAAACATATTGCCGACTTTTCCGGCTCTGCGCTCAATAATGTCAGAGCAAAAGATATGGGCGATGTAGGAAACATGCTCACGAGCCTTACCGTGGAGCTGCAAGGATTTAACTTTGATGAAGATCAGAAAAAAGGCATCCGCGGAATATTCCGCAAGGCGCAGAACTTCCTTGCAACGCTCAAAGCGCAGTACGACAAAGCAGAAGCGAATGTCGACAAAATAGTTGCCGCTCTGGAAAAGCATCAAGTGACGCTGCTAAAAGATATTTCTATGTTGGACAAAATGTATGAGCTGAACACCGGATACTACAAAGAACTGACGATGTATATTTTGGCCGGTAAGCAGAAGTTACAGCATGTGTTGGAAAATGACTTGAAAGCACTCCAAGCCAGAGCTGCCGAAACAGGACAGCCGGAAGATGCACAAGCTGCAAATGATCTGGCGAATATGTGCAATAGATTTGAAAAGAAGATACATGACCTCGAACTTACGCGAATGATCTCGATTCAAATGTCCCCTCAAATCCGTATGATTCAAAACAACGATGCGCTGATGCTCGAAAAAATTCAGACATCTATCGTCAATACGATTCCGCTGTGGAAGAGTCAGATGGTATTGGCTTTGAGTTTGCATCACTCGCAACAGGCCATGCAAGCGCAACGCAGTGTTACGGATACAACGAATGAACTTTTGCGCAAGAATGCCGAGGCGCTTAAGATGGGTACTATTGAGATTGCCAAAGAATCTGAGCGTGGTATCGTTGATCTTGAAACACTCAAACAAACCAATCAGAATCTCATTGCGACGCTTGACGAGGTGCGTGTCATTCAGGTTGAAGGTTCAAAGCGGCGTGCGGAGGCCTCACAAGAGCTTGTGAAAATTGAAGCGGAACTCAAGCAGAAGCTGCTTGGTGCGCAGTAAGGGCATCGCTGTAATAGATATGCAATGAAAAAATTGCTTGAAATATGCGCCGATTTGTTGTATAGTCTCTCATGGAAGTCACAACAATAAGCCGGCGTGGCGGAATGGCAGACGCGACGGACTCAAAATCCGTTATATGAAAGTATGTGGGGGTTCAAGTCCCTTCGCCGGCACCAGTCGGGGTGTTCTTACAGCATTTGAGGTTGTAGGAACACTTGGCTTATTTATACAACCTTTTGCATTGGGGAGTAGCTAACAACTACTCCTTTTCTCGTACTGTAACATAACGTCTAATTGCCTCTTCTACAGTAGAATTAAGCGACTGTCCATGCACGGCTGAGTAAAGTGCCAATTTCTTATGAAGTTCAGGAGATACACGCACATTAAAATTACCTCTATACACTTTCTCGGGGTCAACACCATTGTCAAGGCACATTTCAAGATAATCATCAATCGCACCTTCGAAGTCCTCTTTTAAGGCGAACACACTGTCTCCTTCATAGGAAATAAGGCTGCTTACGCCAAGAACGCTTCCAAAAAGAATGTTGTCAGTCGCGGAAAATTCGACCGAACCATAATATCCTTTGTATTCTAATAGATTGCTCATATCATATTCTCCTTTTTCAGGATGTCTAAGACTTGCTTTATTTGGTATTCCAGAAGTTCTTTTCTGGGGTGTGGCTTGTGCAGGATGATTGCTATATTACCTCTTATAAACTTAACACGAGAGCCGCTTGTTTTTCCCTTTGTGAAAATTTTGAATCCCAAAGATATCAATACAGTATGCATTTCGTTAAAAGTAAAGTCCTTTGGATTGCTTATCAAGCGTTCTATTAACTTTTCTTTTTTACCCATGCGCTCAACTCCCCCCAATATTAAGTATATCCGACTTTTAGAAAAATGCAACTGAAAAATAGTGGCGTTGTAATTGGAGATTTAATTTATCATGAGCAAGCATCTCATGTGCTGGTGCAAACCCACATTGTACGTTTCTGAACGGTACAAACTACTGGCAATATGACAAAAACGGTGTTATCATGAGTCTTATCGACGATAAAGGGCGGATAACTCCATGAAAAACAAAGCATTTAATATCGAGGGGATGACCTGCGCAGCTTGCGCTGCGGCCATAGAAAAAATAGTAGGCAAGCAGCCCGGTGTAAGTGAAGCCAGCGTCAATTTTGCCGCAGAGAAGCTGCACTTATCGTATAATGATAGCGAAATATCCATGGTGAACATTATGCAAACCATGGCGAAATTGGGCTATGCACTGCATGAAGAAGAGCGCATTGATATAGAATCGGCACGGAAAAAGCAAGAAATTTCGGAATTGCGCAAGCGACTGATCATCTCTGCAATTTTTACACTGCCTTTATTTTTAATCGCCATGATTCCGCATGCACTACACCTATTCGACCGCCCCGAATTGCACCATTGGATATTGCGTGAATTTGCATGGCAGAACACAGTCATACAACTCGTACTCACACTCCCTGTAGTCATCGTCAATCAAAAAATCTACACCCGAGGCGTCAGAGCGCTACTGATTCAGCGCAGTCCCAATATGGACTCACTCATTGCCAAAGGCACTGCTGCGGCCTTTGTGTATAGCCTATACCTTACTTTCGTCAATATATTTTCCGGTGGAAATTACGAACCATTTTATGAAATCGTCGGCGTTATTCTGACGCTTATTGTTATAGGCAAGTATATGGAAGCTCTCGCAAAAGGTAAAACCGGAGAAGCCATTAAGAAGCTGATGGAACTCGCCCCGAAGACTGCCAAAGTCATACGTGATGGCAATGAAATGGAAATATTCATCGATGAAGTATCCGTCGATGACATCATCATTGTGCGCCCCGGTGAAAAAATGCCTGTAGATGGCACAGTCGTTGAAGGTGAGACCAATGTAGACGAATCCATGCTGACCGGAGAATCCATGCCTGTGCGCAAATGCATTGGAGATACAGTCATTGGTGCAAGTATCAACAAAAACGGCTCAATAAAATATAGAGCCACAAAGGTTGGCAGTGACACTGCACTTGCACAAATCATCAAATTGGTAGAAGAAGCTCAAGGCCGCAAAGCGCCAATCGCTGCCATGGCGGATGTGATTTCAGAAAAATTTGTACCAACGATCATTGTGATCGCTTTTGCCTCCCTCGCAGGGTGGTACTTCTTCGGTGCAAACTTTATTGCCGCCCACGCAGCCGGTGATCCTTCTACCATATGGTTTGCCATGCGGATATTCATAGCCATACTCATTGTTGCATGTCCTTGTGCCCTAGGCCTGGCCACGCCTACATCCATCATGGTGGGCATGGGCAAAGGGGCGGAAAGCGGTGTACTTATAAAAAGCGGCGAATCACTGGAGACCGCACATAAAATCCAGACCGTTGTTCTAGACAAGACCGGAACGATAACCGTGGGCAAGCCTCATGTTGCAGATATCGTGCCGATGAGCGGCTATACAGCGCATGAAATTCTGCGTTTGACGGCTTGTGCCGAAAAAAGATCAGAACACCCGCTCGGAGAATCCATTGTTTTAAAGGGCGAAGAAGAACGTGTGAAATTTATCGAACCAACATCTTTTATCTCCATACCCGGACAAGGCATCAGCGCTGAAATTGACGGCAAAGCCGTGCACATTGGCAACGAGCGGCTGATGAATAATAGCGGCATTGATCTCGGAAAAAGTATCCACGACAGCGAGGGTTTAGCTCAAGACGGAAAAACACCCATGTATGTAGCGATAGACCAAAAGTTGGCGGGCATTATCGCCGTAGCAGATATCATAAAGCCGGACTCCAAAGCCGCAGTCGATAAATTATCCGGCATGGGTATAGAGATCATCATGCTCACCGGTGACAACAAAGTAACAGCCGCTGCGGTGGCGCGAAAGGCCGGTATCACCACGGTGCTTGCAGAGGTATTGCCGCAAGATAAGGCGGAAAATATCAAAAACCTACAAGCATCCGGGAAAAAGGTAGCCATGGTCGGTGATGGCATAAATGATGCGCCGGCGCTTGCTCAAGCCGATGTGGGCATTGCCATTGGGCAAGGCACGGATGTAGCCATTGAATCTGCGGATATTGTCCTGATGCGCGGAGATTTATCTTCAATTGCTTCTGCCATCATCCTCTCACGCAAGACCATAAAAAATATAAAGCAAAACCTCTTTTGGGCATTTTTCTACAATGTGTTGTGTATACCGATTGCGATGGGGTTATGGTTTTTGGCAGGCGGACCGCTGTTAGACCCTATGATTGCAGCGGTGGCCATGTCGCTATCGTCTATATCTGTACTACTCAACGCTTTGCGGTTAAAACGGGTCAAAATTATGTGAAATTTGACTATAACGGTTTGGTGATATTCCCAAAAATATTTTCTTTCTTGATTGTTGTGATCAATATTTGTTATAATCCAACCTAAACTCAATGCGCCCCGGACAATTTAACCCCCCTGCGCATATGGGTATATTTTTTTATTGACGAATTGACCTGACTGCACAAGAGAGAGGGTGAGTGCGCTGAAATATGATGATACGTATCAACTGATGATGCAAGGCATACACAAGAGCTATGGCGGAGTATCTGCGCTTAAAGATGTAAGTTTGAATGTAAAGCCCGGAGAGATCCACGCTTTGATGGGAGAAAACGGTGCCGGAAAATCAACACTGATCAAGGTGCTTTCCGGAGCGGAAAAAGCAGACAGCGGAGCAATACATATCAGGGGCAAAAAGGTACATATCTCCGGACCGAAAGATGGAATTGCCAATGGCGTTTCGGTCATTTATCAGGAGTTTGCTTTGGTGCCGGATCTATCCGTAGCGGAGAATATCTTCATTGATGAATTTCGCAATCAACATGCGCTTGTAAGTTTTAAACAATTAAACAAAAGAGCCTCAGAATTTCTGGATGAAATCGGATTTGGGAACATCAATCCCGCTATGTTGGTTGGCGAGCTTACAACGGCATACCAACAGGTCATCGAAATCTGCAAGGCACTTTCCAGAAACGCACACATATTGGTCTTGGATGAACCCACTGCTGTGCTGACCAACAAAGAGGTTGAGCAGCTATTTGTATTGCTTAATCGGCTCAGAGACAAAGGCGTGTCCATCATATATATTTCGCACCGATTGGAAGAGGTCTTTCGGTTGGGTGATCGTGTCACCGTGCTCAAAGATGGTCGATACGTGGACACCAAAGAAATGGCGGATATTGACCAGCAGCAGCTTGTCAATATGATGATTGGGCGCAACTTGGACGATTATTTTCCGAAACGTCAATCCAACATCGGGAAACTGGCGATGAAGGTGGAGCATCTTAAAGCAGGGCGCATGGTGCGGGATGTATCGTTTGACGTGCATGAAGGTGAGGTTGTCGGGCTGAGCGGACTGGTCGGATCAGGCCGAACTGAGGCGATCCGCGCCATGTTGGGTGTGGATAAACTCGATAGCGGCAAGGTGACACTTGGCGATAAAGAAGTTCGGATCACATCTCCAAAAAAAGCGTTCTCAATAGGAGTCGGCATGCTGTCTGAAGACCGCAAGCATGAAGGCGTGGTGCTGACTATGCCGATCAAATACAATATTTCGCTCTCTTGTCTTAAGAGATTCTGTAGCAAAGTCGGCGGCATCATCAGTAGAAAAAAAGAGGATCAGTTTACTCTGGACTTTGCACAAAAAGTTTCACTCAGAGCTGCCTCTCTGATGGATGAGGTCAACACGCTCTCCGGTGGAAACCAGCAGAAAGTAGGCATAGCAAGACTTTTAGCCTCGGGATGTAAGGTCATGATCTTAGATGAGCCGACCAGAGGTGTTGATGTCGGAGCTAAGATTGAAATATTTAACATAATCAATGAAATGGTCGCTCAAAATTATGCAGTCGTGATTATTTCCTCGGAGATGGCAGAGGTCATTGGTATGTGTGACAGAGCCTTTGTCATACGTGAGGGAGTAAGTGTCGGCGTTTTGCAAAAAGATGAGCTTAGCGAGCAAAACATAATAAACTATGTCATGGGGGTAACTGCTGATGTTTAATTTTAATGAAGGACCTGAAAGATTAACGAAGCCGCCGCCAGACAGAAGCAAGATAAGTGTTGGTGCGAGAAAGATGACTCTGCGCAGCTTTTTGATCAATCACAATGCACTGCTCATTCTTATTTTGTTGATCATAGGCTCTGCGATATGGTCACCGATTTTCTTGAGTTCGAATAACATTGTCAATATACTCAGGCAGCAAGTGAGCTTTCTATTGGTTGGTGTCGGCATTTTGATTGTCATGCTGACCGGAGGAATCGACCTGTCGGTGGCCAGTATCGTGGGATTGGGCAGCGTTTTGCTCACCGAGTTTGTGGCCATGAATGACTTGCCGCTCATTCCGGCCATATTGATTACACTGCTGGCTTGTGCAGCGCTGGGCGCAATCAATGGCTTCTTGGTTGCTTTTTTGAAAATGGCTCCGTTTATTGTTACCTTAGCGATGAGCTTTGCCGGATTGGGGCTTGTATTTATTGTTACAGGCGGCGCTTTTAGAATGCTCACCGGCTCTGATCCATTGATTCCGGGATTTATTGAGTTCGGTATGGCCAATGACCCGGTATTTGGCATTCCGTGGCGTGTCTATGTTTCCGCATTTATTGTCATTATTTTCTGGCTCATCATGGCATATACATCTTTTGGCCGTATGACCAAAGCGGTGGGCAGCAATCCCGCAGCGGTTTCGCTTGCCGGTATAGATATAAGAAAGTATCAGTTTCTGGCCTACGTCATATGTGCGTTTCTTTCGGGACTTGCGGGAATACTGGTGACAGCCGGTGCCGGTTCTTCAGCGCCGACTACGGCTCAGGGAGACTGGGCGATGACCTCCATAGCCGCTGTAATCATCGGAGGCGGTAGCATTAGCGGCGGTAAAGGTACAGTTCCTTATACGGTTGTCGGTATTTTTATCATGGCCGTTATAGGAAACATTATGAACTTGGCCTCTGTTCCGGCGCACCCGCAATGGGTGGTCAGAGCGATTGTCATTATTCTTGCAATTTTTCTGCGCAGCGTCATCGCCTCAAAAGACAGCAGATAAACGATATGCCGAGGTGTGCTTGAGCACCTTAGCATTGGAGATATAAAAACCGTTCATAATTATGAAAGAGGAGTGAAAAAATGTTAAAGAAAATCATATCATGCGCACTGATTGCGTGTCTGGTACTGGGCTTATTGGCTGCTTGTGCCGGTCAACCCGCAACACCACCCGCCGATTCCGGTACAGATACACCAGGAGACGTCAATGGAAATGATGAAATGACTGCAAGAGATCGTGTCTATGCCCTCATGGAGCGTGACCCGATCAGATTTGCCGGTATCCCACCGCAACGGCTTGCGGACAGAGCACACATCGATAAGGGCGTAATGAATCAAGAACCCAGAGACTCTCTGCGGATCGGCATGTCATTAGGATACATCGGCGCCCCATTTTTCATCGTTATGGAAGCCGAACTCAGACGTATGCTGGAAGAGGCAGGACATGAGCTCGTGCTTCAAGTTTATGATAGAGACCTAGAAGTTGCCGGTCAGCAAGTGGACGCTTTTATTTCTCTGGAAATGGATGCAATCTTTTTGCACGGTAATGCACTGGCTCTTGCCGCAGCTTACAGAAGATCAGCAGAAGCAGGTATTCCGCTCATAGCGACATCCAACATGTCTGCTGATGAGATGGGCTTCCAGACGACTAACGTGTTGAGCAACTCATATGCATCCGGATTTAACACCGGTGCGTACACAGCAAGGCGGGTATTTGACCCGGCGAATCCGGATCGCGTGTTTAACATTGCATGGATCATCAATATGGTTGGCTCGGACTCTTCGGAGACCAGAGGCAAGGCGTTTACCGCCGGATTTTTATATGCCATGCACTACATGGAAGGAAATCCCTACCCCTCCATTTGGTATGCGATGCTGGATGCCTATGATTTGTGGGATGCATTTATGAGAGCGGGCAGCCTCAATGCACCCGAATGGAGACTCAATTTCCTCGGATTCGGTCAAGCTGAGACACCGGATGCGCCCGGAGGCATGAGAGCAGCCAATGACCTGATCGTAGCGCATGGACAAAATATGGATATTCTTTGGCTAGATGCTTGTGCGATGTTCATCGGCGGCGCTGAGGTCGTCTTGATGCAGCATAATCTCGTACCCGGTCAGGACTTCTATATGGTCGCTGCTGCGGATGCAACCAGAGCCACTATGGAGCTGCTTAAAGAGGGCAAGTTTCTTGCTCTGGGTTACAATAGCTCTGCAATCACCGCAATGGTCGCAATGCAAGTCATTGAAGGTATTTTCAAAGATGGCGATCTTGATCGGATGAACAATCTGGTGGCTAACTTCCTTACACCGGGTCCGGTTGTCACCATGGGTAATGTAGATGACTTCTTTGATCCGGATTCCTATCTAGCCAGACCGTTCCCGATCACATTAATCACAGTTTCGGAGTACAATGCGGCGGTAGATCCGCATGCACCGCCTTTTGAGATGGTGGGTATGACAGTGCCTATCGTAGGATAGTCGCTTAATTATAATCAGGTGAAAAAGCGCCGGAGGCCATGTCATGAACATGACGTAGTCTCCGGTGTTAATTTTATTGGGTGCAGCTGGGTTGCACTTTGTACAGTGACAAAAACACCCAAAGCTTTCAAACAAAGTGACAAATGTCACTATTACCCTATCCTCATTTGTTTTATACTGAACACAGAAATTAGAGGAGGCGAATGAATATGATCGCAAGTATGAAAAACGTGGTAAAACGCTATGGTGACCTGACCGCACTTGACCACTTAAATTTAGATGTAGCCGAAGGTGAAGTTTTAGGTCTGCTTGGCCCGAACGGCGCAGGAAAGACCACCGCAATCCGCACACTCTGCGGCCTGATTGACGCAGATGGCGGCGAAGTACAGGTCTTCGGACAAAAGCAAAACACCCACAATCTGAAAGTACGGAGAAATTTAGGATTAGTCACTCAAGAGCTTACAGTTTTTAATGAGCTATCAGCAATTGAGAATCTGCGTTACTTTGGTAGTCTGTATGGGCTAAGAGGCGCTGAATTAGACGAAAATGTCAGTGAAATGCTGGATTTTGTAGGTCTTGCAGATCGTGCCAAAAAGCGTCCGAAGACTTTTTCCGGCGGCATGCAGCGCAGACTGAATATTGCTTGCGCACTGGTACACAAACCCAAGCTGGTGATTATGGATGAACCTACAGTGGGAATCGACCCGCAATCACGCAATCATATTTTAGAGTCTGTAAAACAGCTTGCAAAGAAAGGCACCACGGTGCTCTACACGTCCCACTATATGGAAGAGGTACAAGCCATCTGTGATCATATTTCTATCATGGATGCAGGGCGAGTCATTGCGGATGGAACTATTGCCGATCTGATGAGCCGCATTCAATATGAAGACCGTATCAACCTACAAGCGGCACAACCCTCAGACAGACTCACCGAAGAATTGCGCGCGATATCCGGTGTAAAAAGTGTGACCGTAGAGGGCAGCCATTACCTGATTACATCCGGCGCAGGAAGCGGCAATGTCAATCGCATTATGGAAGTAGCACATCGCAATGGTGGTGTCACAGGATTTTCGGAAGATAAGCCGAACTTAGAAGATGTGTTTTTGACTCTGACTGGCAAGCGTCTGCGTGATGAAGGAGAGGTGTAATGATGAACAGAGTTTCGACAATATTTGCACATTACTTTAAGCGCTCAGTCAGACATCCCATCAATTTGCTTGTCTATATCGGATTGCCCTTAGCACTGGTGGTACTCAACATGCTCGGCAATATCGGAATGTTTGAACTGCAAGGCGGAGATCTCGCTGCTGCCGAAGCCGGGATCACCGCAACGGCAACTTTCATTGCAGCGATGTTCATGGTGTCATTTCAGTTTTTTTCCGGTGAACTGCTGATATATAATCTCTACGATGACCTCAAAGAAGGTTCTGTGCGGTGGCGTTTGGCCGCCACCCCAATCCCAAGGCGTGCGTTTATCTCCGGCGCAGTGATGGCCAGTTGGATATTCAACCTCGCACAAGCTTTCGTACTCTTTGGTGTGAGTGCACTCGTTTTCAATGTGCATTTTGGCAATCCACTGATGTTCGTATCTATAATTTTACTGGTGTCTATTATCAGTCAGTTGTTTGCAGCGTTTATTTCCCAAATAGCGCCAAAACGTAAGGCGGCAACGGTGGCATTTAACATTCTTTGTTTTGGAATGATGTTTCTAAGCGGTATGCTGTTTATCCCGCTCGGCAACAGCCCTATAGCGACCTTTATACAACAACAAGGTACGCCGCTGGCATTGGGTTTTCGTGCAATATTATACGCCGGCCCTGTATTTGATGACATGAGCAGGGCGCTGCTTAATCTCGGTATACTCGGAATTATCGCACTGGTACTGGCAACCTTAGTCTTTGTACTCGGAAGGAGACACAAATCATGACTGTTTTTCGCTATGCACTGATTCGCGGAACACGTAATCCGCTGACACTTTTATGTACGTATATTCTACCGATTGTAATCATCTTCATCCGTCCTTTGTGGACGAGTGCAGGGATTGGTTTTGGCGGGATCGGCGGCGGAGGGTTTTCTCTGCTGACCATCATCACCATGAGTAGTGCATATCTGATGAGTCTGAGTATTTTGACAGATAAGGCAGATGGTGTGATTGTGCGCATTTTGGCGGCGCCCATCACGATGTGCCGATACTTGGTAGAAAATCTTGCAGCTTGTGCCATTCCGCTTTTTGTGCAGATGACATTCATCTCGATCTTAGGACATGTCTTGTACGATTGGAGTCTGAGCCTTTCCATTGCGATATTCCTGTGTTATACTGTGCTTACGATTGCGTCCGTCACCATGGCATTTGCTTGGCACTGCCTGTGTAAGGGTAAAGAAGGCAGTGTTTCAGGATTTAGCATGTTGCTGTTCCTCACCGCCTTTTTGGGCGGGCTGACATTCCCGGTTGAAGCATTTCCCGGGCCGCTACAATATTTAGGCACGATATTTCCTGCCTACTGGGCGATCAGAGGACTTTCTGCTGTGCTGGATACAGGGGTTATGAGCGGAGACTTTTGGTGGGCAATCGCTGCGATGCTGCTGTTTACCATTGCGTACTTGCTCTACGGAGGCAAACGCAGAATTATATAGTGCGCTTAGGTAACGAAAAATCTTACAGCCTTGTCATGCTGAGTGAGCTTGTGATCGAAGCATCTTATATGTGCGCCCTACAAAAATAGATCCTTTGCTGCACTCAGGATGACAACAGAATTGAGATCAGAGTATGAAGTCTCTAGCCCCGGAAGTATGCTTTTATTTAACAAATATGGCTGGATTTGGCCTGCTGTTTGCGCTGATTGTATCAGGCGGCGAAGATGCAGGCTTCTTCCTATTGCTCTTTTTGGTCGTGATGTTGCTGTTGCGTATGCGCATACCCCGGCTAAAGTACACTGTATATATCGACATCATTGTATGTCTGGGTATGCTTTTCTTAGGCAATGCGCCGTTACAGCCGATGACGCCTCTGGTTTGGCAGCATGCGCCATATGCTATAGTCTTGCCGCTTTTTGGTGCGATGTATCTGGGTGTGTATCCGGCAGTGCTGGCGGTGGTACTTGTGTTGCTGCGCGACTTTCAACCGGCACTTGCGATTGTTTTGGTTTTGGGGCTTCTGAGCGGGTTGTTCTTGCGATCGTGGAATAATGAGCGCAAGCTCAAGCTGACTTTGCGGGATAAAGAGGCGGAGAAGTATTATGCGCTTGAAAGCTTGCAGGTAGATTTATCCGCGGCCTTGACTCAGGTCGAACGCATGGCGTCTGTCTCTGAAAGAGCCAGAATTTCACGAGATATCCATGATAATGCAGGGCATGAGATCGTGGCGGCATATATCACTTTGCAAACGCTCAGAGATATGCTGGAAGGTGTAGATCCTGAGGTTTTATCACTCTATGATGCTGCGGTTGAGCGGCTCAGCAGCGGTACGGATAAGATACGTGAGGCGGTGCACAATATGTCCACGGTGAAGTTTCTGGGTGTTGAGAGCCTGCGTGATATTTGTGATCGTTTTCCGTCCGGTGCGGTGGTTTTTAACGCTTTTGGTGATAGCACCAAAGTGCCGATGTATATTTGGGCGATGCTGGAGTCTTGTTTGAGTGAGAGCCTTACCAATGCCGTGCGTCATGCCCAAGCCACATGGGTTAAGGTTGATCTGGATGTCACCGCGCATATTGTCAGGTTGTGTATTGAAAATGATGGGGTCTCTCAGTTTGCTGATCGCTCTGCACAGATGGGCAATGGATTGCGGAATCTGCGTCACCGCGCCGGTGCGGTGGGAGGTAGTTTGGCGGTTGATTCGGGGGAAGTTTTTAGGGTGATTTGTGTAATACCTATTAAGGATCAGAGTAAGGAGCAGAGTAATGAAATTATTAATCGTTGATGACGATCCTTTGATTGTAAAGAGCCTGTCGCTTACACTTGCGCGTGAGTCAGATATAACCATTGTCGGTACAGGCAGTGATGGTGCGCAGGCACTCAAGGTCTGTGATGAGCAAAAGCCTGATATTGTGCTGATGGATATCCGCATGCCGGGGGTGGATGGTATTGCGGCTACACGGCTGATAAAAAAGCATCATCCCGAAATACGGATCATGATGCTGACGACTTTCGATGATAAGCCGAATATTTCGCAGGCGCTGGCTGCGGGTGCGGATGGGTATTTGATCAAGACGGATAAGATTGCTGATATTGCGGGGAAGCTCAGGGTTTTGATGGATGGTGTCGGTGTGTTGGGTGCGGATGTGCTCAAGAAGCTGACGGTTCAGGAGAATCCTGCGCTTGATTTTTTGACCCAGAGGGAGCGGGATATTGCGCGACTTGTTGCTCAGGGGCTGACAAATAAAGAGATTGCTGCGCAGTTATTCCTCAGTGAGGGCACGGTGCGCAACAATCTTGCTGTGGTTATGGAGAAGTTGGGTGTAACCAACCGAACGCAATTGGGTATGGCGTATTATGATACGGTAGATTTACCTTGAGAACATAACTTTTTCACTGTTGAACATTTTGGTCAGAGCAAAGCCGCCGATACATGCATAGATCAAATTGCTCGCAGCGGAAAGCGCTACATTCACGGCGGAGTATTCCATAGAGAATATTCCGCCCATGCTTTGTACGCTGCTGTATATGGGTATGAGGTAAAATAGAGGGTTTTCTTGTGCGCCGCCTCCAAACATACCTGCAACGCTGACCACCATGACGATGATCACCATGGGAGTAACGGCCATATTGGCTTCTTTGACGGACTTAGCAACTGCTGAAACAATGGAAATCATCGCAACAAACAAGAGCACCGTCGAAAGTATGATCAGCGCAAGCCAAATATAATCCACTACACCATATATGCCCACATCGATAAACTCTTCTGCCCCGGCCATTAAATTGGGCATGGCCAGTACGGTCGCAATTGCTGTGACCAGTCCTGACAGGAACGATAGCACCGCAAGACTTAAGATTTTACCCGCTGCGAGTTCGCTTCGTCCGAGCGGCGTAACCAATAGTGTTGCCAGTGTTCCTCTTTCTTTTTCGCCGGCAATTGACTCCGGTGCGAGTCCCATACAGCCGGAGAAAAGGAAGATCATAAGCAGCAGCGGTAAGATCGAAGCAATAATACTTGCGGTCAAGTCCGCAGTTGTTGCTAAGTCAGCATCGGTTATGTCCCTGTTTATATCAAACAGTCTGCTTGTAATTGAGGCTTCAAATGCATCCAGTATACCCAACATGCGCATGTAGGTATCTAAAGAATTTGGCTCGGCTGAGTTAAAATACACGGCAACATTTGGCGCAAGCGCTGTAGTGGTTCGCGGGTCAAATGCCTCGACATCTTGCAAAAAATGATCAGGGAAAATGACCAAGAGGTCAGCATTTCTTTCGGATATTCGATATTTCACAGCATCTACATCATCGAGTGCAATGTGGTGGATCGTCAGCCCGCTATCGGTCATCTTTTGCACGATGCGATCCGGTGCGCTGACGGCATAAACATACTGTGTACGGTCTGCGTCCGGTGCGAACATATCAGCCATTGCAGTACCCATGAATGAATAGATCACATAGATCAGTATCGCAGGTAGAAGCGTCATCAGAATCATACGTTTATCGCCAAAAAAGCGGGCAAACTCTTTTTTCATTACTGTTACAATACCACTCATACCGCTTCACCTACCGTTTCTGCATAGAGATCAAAAAATACATCTTCTAGGGGCTTTTCGGCAGTCAGATGAGCCAGTGTGTCACAGACAATCATCTTCCCATTGATGATGATACCGGCTCTGTCACAGAGTTTTTCGACCAAGCTGAATATATGCGTTGAGACAATGATGGTCTTGCCTTGCTCTTTAAGCTCTTGCAGAAAATCCGTGACCACTCTGGCGGTCAGCACATCAAGGCCGTTGGTCGGTTCGTCAAATATAATGATATTCGGATCATGGACAATTGAAATTACGAGAGATGCTTTTTGCTTCATTCCGGTCGATAGATTTGAAATTTTGACCTCGGCGAACTTATCGACTCCGAATTTTTCGAAGAGCGTTTTTTTACGCAATGCACTGACTTTCGGGTCAATATTGTGCAGCCGTGCGAAGAAATCAAACAGATAATTCGGCGTGAAGAAGTCCTCAAGTTTCAGCTCACTTGTTAAAAACCCTATTTTTGCACGCACTGCCGCAGGGTCAGTTTTGACACTTGAGCCATCAACCATAGCATCGCCTTCATCGGCTTTGATGAGTGTTGCAAGGATGCGCAGCGCCGTTGTTTTTCCCGCTCCGTTCGGACCGAGCAATCCAAAGATTTCACCTTCGTATGCTTCAAATGACAGATTATCAACGGCTGTGATGACTTTTCTTTTCGTGTTTTGCAGCTTTTGCTGCTTCGCCGTCAGCTTAAAAGTCTTTTTCAAGCCTTCGGTTTTTAAAATAATGCTCATCAGTTTTGTTCCTTTATGTTCAAATTTGACACAATGCGGTGTCTCCAGACGCGGTGCATCTAAAAGATGACCGCGCCTGATGTGATTATATACTACTCGACTCTACCATGGCATGGCTAAAGGGAACAATCCAAGGGCGACGCCAATGATCACCAAAACGACAAAGTGGAGTGGATAGAAGGAGTAAAACAGGTACTTTGCACGTCTGCCGAGCTGACCATTATATGCTCTGAGCAGCGGAATGATCAAGAATGTACCAATCGGTATGGTCAGATAGTGCATCATCATGTTCATATACTCGCCCAATCTGCCTACTTCTAGGAGCATTTTTGACATATCCATTCCGACAGTTTCGGCCAGTGCAAATCCGGCTGTAGTGATGAGGGTGGAGATAACCATGAAACCACCCCAGACGATCAGCGGCACGGTTCTTCTCTTCATTTCATCTTTTATGACCTTATAGAGGAAGATCATGAGCAGACCGGCCAATCCGCCCTCGAATTCAATGACGAATGTTGCAACGATCAGTATGGCTATAAATATAATGACAAATAACGCTTTCTTGCCCTTTTCTACATAAAGCTTTTCATGTAAGCACAAGCAAAGCAGGCCGAGCAAAATGGTAAATACGATGTTGAGTTGCAATACCCCAAAAGCAAGCATATACGGGACTTGAGCAATTACAGCAAAAATCAGTAATCTGAACATATACCTCTTTATATTCCGAGTACGCCTGAATCCTTCCACAACAAAGAAGGCCATGATCGGAAAAGTCACGCCCGTGATATAGCCCAGCGGGATATGAATCCATATCGGAACAATTTCCCACAAAACCATGGCCGCATGGTGGATGAACATGCTGGTGATTGCGATTATCTTTAGTGTAAACGCATTGATGGATAGCTTCTTCAATTTTAAAATCTCCTTCTAAATTTCTTCTTCTTGTTCTTCGACATCATCCATATCCATAACTTGATCAAAGATGCTGTCTTCCGGGGCAGTTCCGTTGACATATTGCATTTGCCGCCACTGCTCTTTCGTGATGAGCAGGGCGCGCGGCTTAGACCCCTCAAATGGGCCGACGATACCCATCTGCTCCATCTGATCAACAATTCTGGCTGCGCGGGAATATCCCAGCTTGAGCCTGCGCTGGAGCATGGACACGGAGGCTTGTCCGGTTTCGAAGATCACGTCTACAGCCTGCGGCAGCAGCTCATCGTGATCGCTGCCGTTGCCGCTCACCTCATCCTTTGATCGATCGGAGGAAGATTTGTCCACTGCGGCTTTTTCAATTTCGCCCATGACTTCTTCAGAGTATTGGGTCTCGCCGCTGCTTTTTATAAAGGCCACTACTTTTTCGCGTTCGGCATCGGACACCCAAGTGCCTTGGACGCGCATGGGTTTGTCTGAACCGATTGGGGCAAAGAGCATATCGCCATTACCAACGAGCTTATCCGCATTTCCTCCGGCATCTAAAATGATGCGCGATTCGAGTGCACTGGAGACTTTAAATGAAATTCGTGATGGGATATTAGCCTTCATCAGCCCTGTGATAACATCGGCACGCGGACTCTGTGTCGCGATGATCAGATGCATACCGGCGGCGCGTCCCATTTGCGCTACACGGCAGATGGATTCTTCAACTTCTTTCGCTGCGGTCATCATCAGGTCGGCAAGCTCGTCTATGATGATAACGATCTGCGGAAACTCTTTAAGCTCCTCATCCTCAGATTCACGAGCGACTTTATTATACCCTGCGAGATCTCTGGCATTGGTTTCTTTAAATAACGTATACCTTTTGGTCATTTCGAAAACCGCCCATTGCAGTGCGCCGGAGGCTTTTTTGACATCGGTAACGACCGGTACGAGCAAGTGCGGGATATCATTGTAGACGTTAAACTCAACCATCTTCGGGTCGATCATGATAAAGCGCACCTCTTCCGGGGTTGCTTTATACAATAAGCTCAAAATGATTGAGTTCAGACAGACAGATTTGCCTGATCCGGTTGTTCCTGCGACAAGCATATGTGGCATCTTGGCGGCATTTCCGACGATGGATTCGTCTGAAATATTCTTTCCGATGGCAAAGGTCAGTTTGGATGGTGCAGTGGTAAATTCCTTAGACTCTATGATGTCGCGCAAATACACCACACTGACACTCTTGTTGGGCACCTCTATGCCTACTGTAGAGATCATATTCGGCATGGCGGCGATTCTAACCCCGCTGGTTCCCAGTGAAAGTGCGATATCATCGGCAAGATTGGTCAGTTTGCTGAGCTTTACACCGGCTTCCATTGCCGCTTCATATCGTGTGACTGCCGGGCCGCGGGTTGCATTGGATATCTTTACGTTGACGCCGAAACTCTGAAATGCAGTTTCAAGTCTTTCGGAGTTTTGCTTTATTTCATCATCTCCGGAGTGTGCCTTCTGGATGCCGGTTGCCAGCAGCTCTATGGGTGGAAAAATATATGCTGCGTCATCGCCATTGGCTTGTATGGATTCCAATAGTTCTGATTTTATCGCATCTTCCGGCTTTTCTGACTCCGGCAGTGCACTTTCCGGAGCGGATTCTTTCGAGGATGTATGAGACGTATCAGGCACGTCAGGTTCAAGCAACGGTGCGACCGCTGCGGGTTTAGCTGGAGATGTCGGCGATGGTGATGATTTAGTCTCATTGCCGCTGCGGCGCTTGCCCTCCATAAATGGGATGTCCAGCGGTAAGTCGATGATTTCTTCAGCCGTCGAATCTTCGACGCTATTGTCGCCGGTGACTGCCGCCGATGATGTGAGGATTGCATCGGCTTTTGTATCGGGAGTATCCACAGGAGTATCCGGATTTACATCGCCATACGGCAGATGATTACCACCGCTCGCATCTGATTTTATCGCATCATTTGGATCGTATTCAGTAATGAGCTGGTCAGGTGTCCTGACTCGGGGTGATTTTTTGAACAGGGGATCTTTGGTTGGCGGATCCGGAAAATCCGGAGCTTCCGGCTTTGTATCGCCATCAATGGGGATGTCGATGCCTCTGGCACGTCTTGATATTGCGGACAATCCTCTTCCGGCGGGTTTGTATTTTTGTATGACCGTTGTCGGTTCGGATTCCGGTTCGGGGATATATTCGACACGTGGTCTTTTTTTAATCGCATCTATGATATTGACTATAGACCTATTGATTGCGGTGAGTAATAAAAAGGCGGTTGCCATAATAAATACGATCGTAGCGCCGACTCGGCCAAAGAGCCATCCGAACAGGTCTGCCAATGCGCCGCTGACCGCGCCGCCTGACCGGAGCTGCAAGCCGCTTGTCCACAATGCCGGAAACATACTAAAAGAGAGCTCAAAGCCATATTCAGGCGCACGAGAAAATAAATGGCTGAGTGCTCCGGCCATGAGACACAGTAGTAAGGCGCAAGTGACGCGAAACGCAACAGGCCGTCCTCTGTGGAATGTCAGTATGATAGAGCATAGCAAAAGTGCCGGTGCAAGGAAGAAAAATCCATTGCCGACAAGACCCTTTACCAGTCCGGCAAAGAGACCGATAAATGCACCATCCGTATTAAAGTATGAGATAAATGAAAACGCCGCCAAAATAAAACAGACGGCGGCCATGATCTCGCGCCTGTAGGGGGTCTTCGATGGGTTTTGATTTTTTTTCGATGTGGTTTTTGATGCGCTTTTTTTTGCGGGTGCATTAGTTTTGGATGTGGATGTTGATTTTTTGCGATTTGACTGTGCCATTTAGCCTCCTACCTGATCGGTATATGTTTAAATAATTAATGATATGATCAGTGTCAGGCCGCCAACGATCCAGCAATAAAATGGAATGTATCCGAATCCACCTCTTTTTAAAAGGCGGCGTAGAAACTGAATAGTAAAGAATCCCACAACTGCTGCAACGATAAAGCCTGCAAAATATACGCCAAAGAGTGAGAAGTCTGCGCCATTACTGATCGCTCTGAATAGGGCGACAATCGTCGCTCCGAGTACAGCCGGAATCGAGAGTAGCAGTGAAAATCTGACTGCAAAACCACTGCTCAGACCACGTGCAAGTCCAACGGTGATCGTTGTGCCGGAGCGAGAGAGTCCCGGTAGTGTGGCAATGCATTGGGCAAAGCCGATAATGACGGCATCGGACAGTTGCATTGTCTTTTCGGTTTTGTTTCCTCTTTTGATGTATTTGTCGGAAACAAAGAGCAGACCGCCTGTAACACATAGTGCAAAGCCGACAAAGGCGGTGTTAAAGAAGAGTCGGGCGATGCTACCTGAGAATATCAGGGCAATAAATAGCGGCAAAGTGCCGATGAGGATAAACAAAAGTGTCCTGCCGGGGGCTTTGAGCACAATGGGCTCTCCCGGTACGCTGTCGCTTCTGCTTTGAAGATATTCTATACCGTCTGAGAGCATTTCCTTGAGTTCTTTTTTGTATACTGCACATATGGATACGAGGGTGCCCAAGTGTAATAAAACATCGAACAGCAAGTGGGCATCATCATAGTAGTCCATGCTCAAAAGATTTTGCAGAATTGAGAGATGGCCTGAGCTTGAAATCGGCAAGAACTCAGCTATGCCTTGCACAATTCCCAGAAAGATCGCCATTAATATTGTCACAAATTATCCCCCCATGTCGATTGCATCAATCAAATTAAAAGCGGAAAATACGGTCATTTATTATTTACCCAACTGCATATAATATAGTTTAGGCTTTACAGAGCTTAAGACACGGTTTCAAGTGCTTCAAGTTCTTTTGCAAGATCCAGTCTCGGGAAAATGATCTCACCTTTGCTTACGGTGACTGTTTTTGGCATAATACCGTAGGTGGTGGCACTGTCGTAATTTTGCAGCGTGTTGTCTGCTCCGATTTGGTCAAAAATCTTTGTGCATGTATCCGGCATAAAAGGCTGGAGCAAGACTGTGCAAATGCGGATGGTTTCGATGAGATTATAGAGTACTGCGGCGAGTCTCGGCTTGTTGCTATCGTCTTTGGCCAAAATCCAAGGTGCAGTTTCGTCTATATATTTGTTTGCGCGGGATGTGACTTTAAAAATCTCTGAAAGTGCACTCTGGAATGCGTATTTTTCCATCTGCGTTTCAAACACGCCATGCAAGTTCTGAGCCATTTCTATAAGTCCGCCATCTTCGGGATCATCTTGCATTTCAGCGGGCAATGTGCCGTCGAAATACTTTTCGATCATGGCGACAGTACGTGAAACGAGATTGCCTAAGTCATTGGCAAGGTCAGTGTTGATGCGTGAGATGAGCGCTTCGTTTGAGAAGTTGCCGTCCGAGCCGAATGTAAATTCACGCAAGAGGAAGAAGCGCAGTGCATCCACACCGTAGCGTTCGGCCAAAACAATGGGGTCTTTGACATTGCCTTTTGATTTGCTCATTTTGTCGCCGTCAAACAGCAGCCATCCATGTCCGTAGACTTTTTTGGGGAGCGGTAGGTCAAGTGCCATGAGCATCGCAGGCCAGAGGATTGAGTGCAGTCTTACAATTTCTTTGCCGATGAAGTGGACATCGCATGGCCAGTATTTGTCAAAGTCATTGTATTTTTCATTGCCATATCCGAGTGCTGTAATATAGTTGCTCAGCGCATCGACCCAGACATAGACTACATGGTCGGGGTCGAAGTCTACAGGGATGCCCCATTTGAATGTCGTGCGAGAAACGCAGATGTCTTCAAGGCCGGGTTTGAGGAAGTTGTTGACCATTTCGTTGACACGTGAGGTCGGTTCGAGGTAGCTTGAGATGAGCTGCATGATTTTGTCTGCGTATTTTGATTGGCGGAAGAAGTATGCTTCTTCTTCGGCGTATTTTACTGTGCGTCCGCAGTCAGGGCAGTTGCCGTCATTGAGTTGGCTGTCTGTCCAGAAGGATTCACAGGGTGTGCAGTATCTTCCTTTGTAAACGCTTTTGTAGATGTCGCCTTTGTCATAAAGGGTTTTGAATATTTTTTGTATGGACTTGACGTGATAGTCGTCGGTGGTGCGGATGAAGCGGTCATATGAGATGTTCATCAGTTTCCACAGGTCGAGGATTCCGTTTTTTCCGCAGATTATTTCGTCCACGAATTGTTTGGGTGTTATTCCGGCGGCTTTGGCTCTTTCCTCGATTTTCATTCCATGTTCGTCGGTTCCGGTCAGAAACATTACGTCATAACCACGCATCCTTTTATACCTCGCCATTGCATCGGTTGCCACGGTGCAGTATGTGTGGCCGATGTGTAGTTTGTCCGAGGGGTAGTAGATGGGGGTTGTGATGTAGAATGTTCCTTTGTCCATGCCTGATTCCTCCATGTGATGTATGTTCTTGTGAATGCATTTTGAATAGTATACCATAAATCTTACGAAATGAAAGTATGTTTTTATTGTGTACTCTGACTTGCATGTATGTTGTTACTGTATTCTCCATCGCCTACAAGGGTCAATTTACATCGTTTTTTTCGCTAGCACGGGTCTTGTCGCCCTACATACGCGAAAAAACCGCTGTAAACCGCCCCTTATGAACTGACATGTACTGCAACGTTATATTCGCATATTTTTACTATTCATCATATGCATTTATTAGGGATTTCAATAGTTGACTTGCGATAAAAATTGCTCTATAGTTAGAATTTAATTGATTGCAATAATATAAAAGGGTTAGGGGTTGTTTGATATGAAAAGTTTTGTCGCAAAAACAATCAGAGATTTGCCTCCATCGGGTATTCGAAAGTTTTTTGATGTGGCGGCGGTAATGGAGGATGTTGTGTCGCTGGGTGTCGGCGAGCCTGATTTTGTTACACCGCGCCATATTTGCGATAAGGCGATTCTTTCGCTTGAGCAGGGACATACCATGTATACGTCTAATTCAGGTTTGCTTGAACTCAGGGAAGAGATCAGCCGTTATATGTCAAAATATGGGCTGAGTTATGATCCCGAAACGCAGGTGCTCGTCACGGTTGGGGCCAGTGAGGATATTGATATTTCTTTGCGGGCGATCATAGAGCCCGGCGATGAGGTCATCATTGTTGAGCCGTGTTTCGTGGCGTATAAGCCGTGCGTTATAATGGCCGGCGGTGTGCCTGTGACTATAGAGACTCGTGCTGAAAATGAGTTTCGTGTCACGGCTGAGGAGATTAAGGTGCATTTGACGGAAAAGACAAAGGCTGTGCTTTTGAGCTATCCTTGTAATCCGACCGGGGCTATTTTGACTATGGATGAGCTTGTGCCGATTGCCGATGTCCTGCGTGATCGGGATATTGTGGTCATCAGCGATGAGATTTATTCCGAGCTCACTTATGGCGATGCGCCGCATGTGAGTATCGCTTCGCTTCCGGGTATGGCTGATAAAACAATTGTGATCAATGGGTTTTCCAAGTCTTTTGCTATGACCGGTTGGAGGTTGGGTTTTGCTTGCGGCCCGGTGGAACTTATTGCAGCGATGCGGAAGATTCATCAGTATGTGCTCATGTGCGCTCCTACGATTGCTCAGTATGCAGGGATTGAGGCGTTGCGCAATGGCGAGCCGGATGTGCTGTTCATGAAGGGGGAGTATGATACTCGTCGGCGTTTTTTATTGGATGAATTTAACAAGATGGGTATTGATTGCTTTGAGGCGCGGGGTGCTTTTTATCTGTTTCCGTCTATTGCTAAGTTCGGTTTGTCTTCAGATGATTTTTGCACGCGTTTGCTCAATGAGCAGCGACTGGCTGTGGTACCGGGGACTGCTTTTGGTGCGCCGGGCGAGGGGCATGTGCGTATTTCTTATGCTTATTCTGTTGAGGATATCAAAGCTGCGCTTGAGCGGTTGCGTCTGTTTATCGATTCGCTGTAGGGGTATGATTTTAACTAAAATTTTGCTGGTGGTCATTTTGACCACCAGCAAAATTTTTTGAGTTAAAATGGCAAAAACGCCCTTACGCCAACTTCGCTGACAGCCCCCACAAAAAGGCATTAAAGAGGTTGTGGCTCAAAATGAGCCACAACCTCAATTTGTTAGTTTATATCATTTTGTTCACCATTATTCATCCGCATAGGAAGCCGGTTGAAACGCCTGCGGTGCGGGGGTAGGCGTCGGTGTCGGCTGTGTCGCTGCCGGTGTCCTCGGCGCTTGGGTTGATGGTTGAATATCTCCAAGATCAAAGTTTAAAAACATCCCATTACCATCACCGGTCATCACCGATGGAAGTACGCCATTCCAGCGCTCAATCCACATGGCCATCAGGTTTGTGTCTGTAAGCTCAGCCGCTTGATATCTCAATACGTCTGCTTGGGCACGAGCCATTACACGTTCGGCTTCTGCTTCATGGCGGGATCTTTCGAGGTCTTGATATGCCCTTAGTGCATGTTGCTCTGCAATACGCACTTGCTCAATGGCATTACTAAATTCTACCGAGAAGGCAAAGTCAACAATATTAAATCTTTCGAATGTAAAGCCGCGGATACTTAGATTCGATTGCAATTCTGCTGCAATATCAGCACTTACTCTGGCTCTTTGGGTGATCAGTTCTTCAATCGTGTATCTTGCGGTGATGTCTTTTACTGTTTCTTCAACTGTCGGGCGGATGATAATGCTTTCAAATCCAAGGCCAATCTCTCTAAATACGTTACCGGCCATATCCGAATTGAGCGAATAGTTTACTGTGTATACCATGCGCACGCCTTGCAGGTCTCTTGTGACGGCTTCGGTTTCCATTTCAAGCGCTTGGGTACGGTTGTCCATGAGCACTACATTTTGAATGAATGGCGGGGTGAAAATAAGGCCTTCTCTTTCTTGTCCAACGACACGCCCCATGGTTACACGCACGCCTGTGTGCCCGGCCGGAACAACCACGAACGAAGACAGCACCACAATAAGCAGTGCGATCAGCACAACGACTACTACAGCAACTTTTCCCACTTTTATTTCTTTCATGTTTTGTTTGCGACATAGGCTTTCATTTCTATGTCTTTCTCCTCGTTTTATTTTTGCATCAATATTTGTCTGAAAAAGCGTACCCCTTAAGTCAGGGCAACTCAAGGGGGTCTTGGCAGGGATGGCAGGATTCGAACCTACGAGTGCCAGAGTCAAAGTCTGGTGCCTTACCGCTTGGCGACATCCCTTTATTCGGTTTTTAAAGTGCCGCCGTAGCGGCACTTTATGGGGTGGATAATGGGACTCGAACCCACGACCCCTGGAACCACAATCCAGTGCTCTAACCAACTGAGCTATACCCACCACGTTCTTTCGCTTAAATTGCAGCTTGAAGATAGTAACATATTTAATTTGTTTTTGCAATAGTTTTACAGTAAATTTCATAAATTTGGCATATGAGCGTTTTTGTGGTATGTTATATGGCATGTTGTATTGTCATTATTGATTGTTGATTTGGAGTAATTTTCATGATTTTCGAATGCCATGGGCATATTATGCTAGATGGATTTTCATATGCGGAAGCAATTGCCAGACATGAACACGGAGTCGATGAGGGCTTTGTCCGTCAAAATTTGCAGATCAATGCCGAACATGGTATTGGGTTCTATCGTGATGGCGGTGACAAGCATGGCGCTTCGGCTTTTGCGAGAAAAATTGCACATGAGTATGGAATTGATTACAGATCGCCAATATATATCATTCTCAAAAAAGGTCATTATGGCGCAATGTTTGGCCGAACATATGACAATATCACTGAGTACCGCAAACTCGTTGAGGAGGCCGGGCAGCTCGGCGCTGATTTTATTAAATTGACCGCTTCCGGTATGCTTGATTTTGCTCATGGTGGCGAGGTGACCGGAGTCGCTATGTCCGGCGATGATCTGCGTGAGACTATAAAAATCGCACATGATGAGGGGTTTGCTGTAATGATCCATGTAAACGGTGTCGATAGTATCAAGAGAGCCGCAGAGGCCGGAGCTGATAGTATTGAGCATGGGTTCTATATGGACAAGGAGGCTCTTGAGATCGTAAAGCAGACCGGGGCTATTTGGGTGCCTACAAGTGCTGCTGTGGGAAATCTTATCGGCAAGGGTTTTTATGATGATGATTTGCTCGTGCGTATTTTTGAAGGGCATAAGTCCGCATTGAAGACAGCCGCCGAGATGGGTATTCCCATTGCGTGCGGCAGTGATGTTGGCGCTTCGTGCGTCATTCCGGGTTTGGGCACGCAAGATGAGTTGGCTATATTGGAGTCAATTGGGATTGATCCAAGTTTGGGGAATATTTTGATTAAGGAGGTTTTTAAGAAAAAATGTTAACTTTTGAAGATGTAAGGCACAATCAGGAAGTGAAGACTTATATCACACGAGCGGATGAGTCTTTGTGCGCTCTTGGGTTCACGGAGCATAGTTTTGCCCATGTCACGAGAACTGCTGAGGATGCGGGGTATATTCTGGAGACGCTCGGTTATCCTGAGCGTGATATTGAGCTTGCTAAGATTGCAGGGTATTTGCATGATATTGGCAATCTGGTCAATAGGTCAAACCATTCACATTCAGGTGCGGTTATGGCTTTTCAGATTTTGCATCGATTGGGGTTTGATGCGACTGAGATTGCAACGGTCACTACTGCAATTGGTAATCATGATGAGGGTACCGGGGTTCCGGTCAACAGTGTTTCTGCTGCGCTTATTCTTGCCGATAAGTCCGATGTTCGGCGTACTCGTGTGAGAAATGATGATATTTCCAGTTTTGATATTCATGATCGGGTAAATTATTCAGTAAAAAAGTCCGTACTGAAAATCAATGAGGAGCATACGCTGATCAAGTTGAAGCTTACAGTTGATACAAAGTATGGTTCTGTTATGGATTATTTTGAGATTTTTTTGGTGCGTATGATTATGTGCCGCAAGGCTGCGGAGCGGTTGGGACTTGAGTTTAAGCTGATTATTAATGAACAGCAGCTGATATAGAGTGGTTGTTCAATAGCATATAGGCTTAACTCCCTCAGCCAACTACGCTGACAGCTCCCTCGCGAGGAAACCAAAGTTGAGCACGAAATACTATTAAAAATCGGACGGTTGCCCGTCCGATTTCAATTCATATGGATTCTATGTGGTTTTGAGTGCGTTGATCTTTATGCCGGGACCCATCGTTGAGGCGGTTACACAACTCTTTATGTACTGACCTTTTGCAACAGATGGCTTGGCTTTGATTACTGCGTCAAGCAGGGTTTGATAGTTTTCGACAAGTTTTTCAACGCCGAATGATATCTTTCCAATCGGGCAGTGAATGATGTTCGTCTTGTCGAGACGGTATTCAATCTTACCGGCTTTGATTTCCTCAATCGCCTGTGCAATATTCGGTGTAACTGTTCCGGCTTTGGGGGTCGGCATGAGGCCTTTTGGTCCCAAAACTTTACCCAGACGACCGACCACACCCATCATGTCAGGGGTCGCCACGACTACATCGTAATCAAAGAAGTTCTCTTTTTGGATACGATCGACCAGTTCTTGACCGCCTGCGAAGTCTGCACCTGCATCCAACGCTTCTTGAGTGCGCTCTTCTTTACAAAACACAAGCACTCTACGTGTCTTACCTGTGCCGTGCGGGAGTACGATCGCACCACGCACTTGCTGATCGGCATGACGTGAGTCTACACCAAGCTTTATATGCAATTCGACTGTTTCGTCAAATTTTGCTTTAGCGGCTTTGATTACAAGATCAAATGCTTCCGTGGGGTCATATAGATTCGCTTTATCTACGAGCTTTGCGCTCTCTTTATAATTTTTTCCTCTAAACATTGATTAGCCCTCCGATACTGTGATGCCCATGCTGCGGGCTGTTCCTGCGACCATTTTCATGGCGGCTTCGACATTTGCTGCATTAAGGTCAGGCATCTTGATTTCGGCAATTTTGCGCACTTCGTCTTGTGATATCGAGGCTACTTTTTCCTTATGCGGAACGCCTGAGGCTTTGTCCAAATTACATGCTTTTTTGAGCAGGTTCGCAACCGGGGGCGTTTTGGTGATAAATGAGAAACTACGGTCGGCATATACTGTAATCACGACCGGGATGATCATTCCATCATCATTTTTTGTGCGTTCGTTGAAGTCTTTGGTAAATTGTCCAATATTTACGCCGTGTTGACCCAGCGCCGGTCCTACAGGTGGTGCCGGCGTTGCTTTTCCGGCGGGGATCTGTAGCTTAATTATTCCTGTTACCTTTTGTGCCACTGAATGTGCACCTCCTAAATTAAATGTGGTGTGTGTCGGGGCGGCTTTTGTTTAGCGCTCCTCCCACGTGCAGACAGATGAGCTATACATGACATGTCTGCCGAATCAGAAACCGTCTAGCGGTTTCTTTAAACTGCTTCAATCTGGTCAAAGTCCAAATCGACCGGTGTTTCGCGTCCGAACATAGATACAATGACGCGTACCCTACTTTTGTCAAATTCGATTTCTTCAACCGTTCCAAGAAATCCGTCCAACGGGCCATCAATGACCTTGACGGTACTGCCCTCCTCAAATCCAACAACAACTTCGTGTCTTTCGATTCCCAATGATAGAATTTCTTCTTCGGTTAATGGAACTGCTTTATTTGCCGAGCCGACAAAGCCGGTGACACCGCGTACATTTCTGACCAGATGCCAGCTTACATCGTTCATTATCATTTTAATGAGGACATAGCCCGGAAAAACTTTGCGTTCTATTGTTTTTGTTTGGGAGTCGTGGATTTCGGTGACGGTTTCCGTCGGGATTTTGACTTCGAGGATTTGGTCTAGCATTTTGCGGTTTTCTGCCGCTTTTTCAATGGTAGCTGCTACCGCATTTTCGTATCCTGAGTATGTGTGCACCACATACCATCTTGCTTCATCAGACATTTGCGCTACCTACCGGCAATCGCCATGATGGCCTGAAAGATTTGCATACCTACTTGGTCAAGTCCCCAAACTACTACGGCGGATGCGCCCATGGCAACCAATGCTACGATGGTGTTGTTCACGGTCTGTTTTGGAGTCGGCCATACGACCTTTTTCAGCTCACTTCGCATTTCGCGAAACCATTTTGCGAAGCGGTTGCTGCCTTTTACTTTCTTTTTGGCAGGTGCTGCTGGCGTTTTCGTGCCGGTCTCAACAGGTTTTTCAGTCTTTTCGATGTTGTTATCTTCTGACATTAAGACACTTCCTTTCGCCAGCTATTTCGTTTCATTATGTACGGTGTGCTTGCGGCAGAATCGGCAATACTTGTTCATTTCAAGCCGATCCGGCGTGTTTTTTTTGTTTTTCGTAGTGTTGTAGTTTCTTTGCTTGCATTCGTTGCATCTGAGTGTTACTTTGATTCTCATTTCGGCGCCTCCTTCTTAGCCTCCCTGTTTGATATTGACAGATCGGTGCATTTGTTATGTCTTGCAATTTTTGCGGTCTAAAAATTAACCCATCTGCCGACAGGTACAAGCATTATAGCATCGTGGCTGGTGGGGGTCAAGGATTTTTTGCAAATGCGCTATTATATTGTGTAAAGATTTGTGATATACTATATCAATTGAAACTGAAAAATTTAAGGACGTGGGGTAAGTCTATGAAAAGTGTTTATGATTCGCTGAGGTCATTGAGAATTGATGAGGCTTTAGATATTGAGGTTTACGAGGCCGAAGTTATTGATATTATTAAGGAGCAGGTTGGAAATAGTCAGGTGCTTCTGGGCTTGTCCGGTGGCGTGGATTCTTCTGTCTGCGCAGCGCTTTTGGCAAAGGCGCTACCGGGGAAGCTCCATTGTATTTTTGTTGATACAGGTTTAATGCGCAAAGATGAAGGTGACGAGGTCGAGGCCGCTTTCAAGGGGCTGGATTTGAATTTCATACGCGTCAATGCTGAGTCTCGTTTTCTTCAGAAGCTCTCCGAAGTGACAGATCCGGAGGCCAAACGCAAGGTTGTCGGCGAGGAGTTTATTCGTGTATTTGAAGAGGAGGCTCGCAAGTTGAGCAGTGTAGAATTTCTGGCTCAAGGGACGATTTATCCTGATGTTTTAGAGTCGGGAGCTGACGGGACTAAGGTGATAAAGAGTCATCATAATGTCGGAGGGTTGCCGGCGGATATTGGTTTTAAAGGGCTTGTTGAGCCGCTGTGGGGTTTGTTTAAGCCTGAGGTGCGTGCGTTAGGCAAACGGCTGGGTTTGCCTGCTGTTTTGGTGCAGCGTCAGCCGTTTCCGGGGCCGGGGCTTTCGGTGCGTTGTATCGGTGAGGTGACGAAGGATAAGTTGGATATTTTGCGGGATGCGGATGCTATTTTCCGTGCAGAGCTAGAACTTTATGGTATTGAGGCGAATCAGTATTTTGCGGTAATGACCGGGCTGCGCTCTGTGGGCATTAAAGATGGCGATCGTGCTTATGGGTATATTATTGCTTTGCGGGCGGTCAAGTCTGTTGATTTTATGACGGCTGAGTTTGTGCCGCTGCCATATGACCTTTTGGAACGGGTGGTTATGCGGATTACTTCTGAGGTTCCTGAGGTTACTCGGGTTGTTTATGATATTACCGGGAAGCCTCCCGGGACTGTGGAGTGGGAGTAAATAAACCGAAGTAAAGAATGTTGATTTTACTGGGTTTGTAGCCTATCGATAACTGCCGTGGCAACATTTTGGCAACATTGCTTATAAATCCATATGAAAAGAGCTAACTGATTTTGAATGTCAGTTAGCTCTTTTTATATGCTCATTTTCATTGTGGGGAATTACTTTTCTTCGTTA